>CADABQ010000029.1 GCA_902786205.1 uncultured Lachnospiraceae bacterium
TGCGAAAAAAGTAGGTCAACTCACCATGCAGGTGGATTGGCTCAAAAAAAAATCTGAAGAATTGCTTGGACCTGACTACGAGAGTAAATTTAGTAAAAAACCATTCGAAGATTAAGGAAAGTAAGCTTTCGCTCTCTGTTGTTGCAAATCTTGCAAGTATCAACAGAACAAGCATTTATTACAACGGAACATCCTTTTCTGATGAAGAACTAGAATGCAAACGCATTATAGACCGTATTCATACAGATAATCCAACTTGGGGTGCAAGACAAATGTCATCACAGCTAAAACAACGTGGTTACAAAGTCGGTAGATGCAAGGCACGTAAATACATGGATGAGATGGATATTAATCCTATATACCCAAAGCCTAATTTATCGAAACGTCTGAAACAAGCGCAGGTAGTTCCATATTTACTTAGAAATGCCGTCATAGATCGTGCGAATCAGGCATGGTCTATCGACATTACATATATTCCAATGAAGCATGGTTTTTTGTATTTAACGGCTATCATAGATTGGCACACTCGTTGTATTGTGGGTTGGGAACTGGATGATACTTTGGGCACACATGCATGCATAGAAGCATGTGAAAAAGCATTCAAAGTTGCCAAACCAGAAATTTTAAATTCAGACCAGGGATGTCAATTTACAAGTCAACAATACAAAGATTTTCTAAAGGCACATCATATCAGGCAGAGCATGGATGGAAAAAGCCGCTGGGCTGACAACATCATGATTGAACGCTGGTTCCGTACCTTCAAGTACGAAGAAGCATATCTTACCGAATGGAAAAATATCAAAGAAGCACGCCAAGCTATCGCTGCTTATATTCATAAGTACAACTTTGAGCGTTGCCATTCTGCAATCGGTAATGTTCCTCCAGCATCGTTGTATTATCCAGCAATGCTTTATGAAGCTGCTAAAAAAGTAGCCTAATTGGAATTTGTCATTGGGAGGCTTCTATCCTCCTACAACCATGCATATCGGTTCATTATAAAAATCTTTGATTTTTGTCTTGACAACTGAGCCATTATACAAATGTTTGGACATACATATATATGCTATGTTAATGTAAATGTGTCAAAAATATTGCAATATTTTTAATTCAAAGAAAGGAGAACAAAATGTCTTTGTTAAAAATTAATACGTTTTTAGAATTCTTACGAACTTTTTTGTAATAATAATAGAAATAATTGCAAATCACAAATTAGTATAATAAAATATACATAATAGCCGATAAAAAAGGAGAATTGTAATGAGAAAAAAAGCAATATTAATAGCATTATGTAGTTTGATGCTAATAGTATCATCAATTTTTAATTTAACAAGTTCAAAAATAGTAATAAACGCAAACACAGAAATAGACACCACTTTGAAAAAGTATGTTACATTAATGGGAACAAATTGGAATGAATTTGCTAAAATGTATGAAACAGCACAAGTAGAATCTTTTAAAGATTTTTTACAAGATGAAGATAATTTAGCTGAACATGTTGGAATATTAAATGTAAAAAATGCTTCTCTTTTAAATTATGAAGAGTTATCATACAACGAAGCGGCTCCACTCTTATCAGAAACATATAAAAAATCTACCTCGCGGTTTTATATTTTAAAAATAGACTATTCTGTTTATTCAAATAATGATTATTTTAAAGACGGCACACAATATAATTTAATATCGCTTGTCAAAGAAAAAAACGAATGGAAAGTATGCGAATTTTCAGGATATGAAAAAGAAAAAACGACAACATCATCTTTATATGAAACAATAAAAAATAAATTTCAAAACTACTCAACCACAAATGCAACAACTGAAAAAAAAGCGAAAAATAAGCGAACAATTCCTACAAACTCTACAACAATTCGATACGGAACATACTCTAATGGAAGATTTGTTAGTTCCACAAAACTAAATTTTCATAATTACTGTATCGGAGTTACTGCTGGAGAATGTAGAGGAACAGATTATAATGGTTCTCCTCGCAAAGCCATTATTATGGCTATAAAAACATATTCATGGCATTATAAGATTGTCCCAATTGACCCTGCACATGGTGTAGATATAAAAAATACAATGCAATCTTATGCACCTAAAAAAGTAGATGAAAACCCTGAAGTAACAAAAAACTATAACAAAATAAAGAACGTATGGATGGAAAGCCATAGTGGGGCAATTTTTGAATCTTTATATAAGTTAGGATCTTATGATGGTTCTGGAAAAAACAAAGGGGAATTAAAACAAAAGGGATGTAAATATTTAGTTAATGAAAAGGGAAAAAACTTTTATAAGTGTGTACGTTATTATTACGATAATAGCCCTGCATCCGCAAGTGGAAAAATTCGTTTTTTTGATGAAAATAAAAATATAATAGATCAATAAAATATTCTTTTGTATCTTGTATCATTGAAGTAAATTGCAAAAACTTTAATTTTCTTTGATGATACAGGATACTCTTTTATTACTAGTATAATTTATCTTTTATTACAAAATTTATCAGAGAATAATTAAAAATAGGAGGAAACAACTATGAATTCGAAAAAATGTAAAACAACAATACTTCTAATTGGATTAATATTATTAACCGGATGTGGCTCTACAACACATGCAGTTTCCAATTCTACCCCAAAACAAACAGCACAAATTACATCATCACAAGAAAAAAAGGAAGAACAACTCTCCGAAACTGTTAATATTATCGAAGATGTAATGGCGATTCATGTACCAAGTAATTGGATTTCTAATGGAAACAGTTATTTCAAAGATGGGAAAATCCAATTATATATTGAAAGTGCAGACTTTAATGAAAAGAAACTCAAAAATACATTTGGATATAAAAACGAAAAACAATGTGTAAAAAGATATTTCTATAATGGAACAGATACAGATGAAGGAGAACAATGCACAAAGGATTACCTCTTTCCAAGTTACCGTTTTCATGCAACCGCTGAAAAATATTATAAAAACGGAAATGGTGAAGCAGTTGCCTCCGATGATCCAATTATTATCCAGGCACTTATAGATAAGAAAAACCAAAAAATATACATGATGTATTTTACAAATGATATGGCTAAGGAAGAAAAAGTAGATGCATTCCTAAGTAAAATAACCAAATACAACGAAAAGAAATTTTATAATGAAGAAAGTGGATTGTACCGTTGGCAAAATGGCGCATCCTTTTATGAAAACTAAGCGGGGAGTAATTATTTATTCAAACATGTGAGTCAAAATCTTTTTAGTGGAAAATGGAATTAGGAAAGGCGGTACTGAATTATGAAAAAATCTATTATACTTCTAAGTTGTTGTATGCTACTATTGTCAGCATGCAATCAACCAACTGGTAACAAAGCAACCTCAGCTCCTATTACAACAAAAGAACAGGTAAAAACTACAAAACAGAAGCAAGATACATCATCTACTATTGTTTCAAAAGAGCCTATTGTAATAGCAGAAACTCCAATCTATGATTCTACCTATCAATTACAACTTGTAATGACTAAGGGGGAATATATTTCGACTTCATTATCTGCAAATCCAAATGTATGGCATGGAGATTTTATGCTCAGGGTATTAGATTATGATAACGTTGTTTCTGAAGAAAAGATTGATTTTGGCGATGATTTAGAAACTGCATTTCCTTACTCCTTCCAGTTACACACAAAGGACTTAAATCAAGACAAATGTATAGACGTAGCAATCGGACAATACGTCAGTGAAGGAAAAATGGAATGCCAATTATATTCCATCAATAAAAAAGGTATCCTATCTTCACTGAATATAAAAGATACCAATACCTTTTATGTTGCGGGAAATGAAATTTCTCCACAATTTACTGTAACAAAAGACGGTAAAGTAAAATATTCTTCTTTTAAATCCAATAAAGATGGCTCCTCTGAAATAACAGAGAAATTTTTGACTTGGGATAAGAATACCTTTATTCTGCATTAACACTTTTTGTAACTGTTCCTAGGATGCACCTGTATGTATGCGAATTGTACCCTCTGAACAGTTACATTTTTTCTAGCTTTGTTATGCACATTCCAAACCTATACCAATCCAATTTTTTAAAATCTATTTTTCTTAATCTGCTGATTCATTCTTTTTATTTTCATTTTCCAATAAAAACGTTGTGTCAACCATATCGTAACAAAAATAATTAGAAAAATACTAAAATACTGAATGAAACCACCTACTGTATGTTGCATCCAATAAAGTTTATAGGCAACCCCCATCATAAGCATTGCAATAATAAGGAAATAAATTCCTGTCTGCTTTAGAATACTCCACTCTTCCATTTCCCATATTACTGAACTTCCTGCGCACCCAGCACCCAGCAAAGCACTTAATACCGTCTGCAATAGAACAGCATTTAGTTGACTCCCTGTCTGCACAATCAAATCTGGTGTACATGGATAATACTTCCCATCTCCTATCACGATGGAAATAATTATAGTAAAAATATAACTAACTGCAATTCCCAACGGACAGCCAAGCATCGCCCGCATTATTACCTTTTTTTTCATAATGACCACCTCATAATCCTATTTTTTTCTTTATTGTTGCTACTTGTCTTCTGGAGACATAACTTGTACTCCCATTTTTCAGTTTCATGCAAATTGTTCCAGTAAAGCTTAAATCCAGACTTTCTACTTCCTGTAAGTTAACAATTTCAGCATTGGATATCCTTGCAAAACAACCGCTATCCACTCGTTCCTCTAATTCATACAAACGCAATCGAACTTGGTAGGTTCCGTTCTTAGTTTCCCCAAATACCTTTCCATTTTCTGCATAAAACCGATAAATATCTTCTTGTTTTAAAATTTCTACCCGTTCGTTTTTTATTCCAGCTATTGTTGTAGCTCTCTCTTTTGACAGGTAGTCTGCCACTCTCGTTACCTCCTCCGTAATCTGTGCTGTTTGTATCATGACCCTCGGTTCCTTGCATGCCTCGTCTATTTTTATCTCAACCTTCATCTTCTCCCTCCCTTTATACTTTTTCACTAGCAGGCAATTGCAACCGTAAAACACCTGCTTTGTAACTGTAGTATAGCATCTTATAAAACAATTACCACTACTTTTCGATAAGTGGTCGTTATTCTACTATAGATGGTAGAAAGTTTATCATTCCTTGGCATGTTCAGGACTTTCACCTGTTAGAATGCACCTATGGCGCACAACAAAAAAAAGGTGCCGCCATGCGACACCTTTTTTCTTTTTGCCGAACTTATCTTTCGGACTTTCCTAACATTTCCTCTTCCTGGCGTTTGATCATCTGACGAACCATCTCGCCACCAACTGAACCATTCTGAGCACTTGTCAAGTTTCCGTTATAACCGTTCTTTAAAGGTACTCCTAATTCATCAGCAACCTCCATTTTAAAACGGTCCATTGCTTCTTTTGCTTCTGGAACTTCCATTCTTCCTGAACTGTTACTTGCCATAATTCACACCTCCGTATTTTGGTGCAATTGCTGTTTTCTTATAACCGTTTTGTCCAAATTTTCATTTTTTCATCCTGGTTTTAAAAAACAGCTTCTACCCTCTGCGCATTTGTATACCGGATATTCATTTTCGCACCTTGCGGTTAATAGTATCTTCGATAAGGAACCGTTCATCCTCATCGAAGATTTCTCCGTTTCAGATGTTCGTTTCGCTTATCGTAATCTTATTATGTGCATTATTAGCTAAATTATTATGGAAGTTCTTTCCATTTACCTTTATTCTTTCTGTTTATCTTTTAGTTCATCCCAAACAACAAAACTACCCTTTGTTTTTCGCTTCACATAGTAAAGTCCTTTGTCTGCTTTATTTAAAGCCTCTTGCACCTGTTTATTATCATATCCCTCAAAACCGGCTATTCCAATCGAACAGGAAAGCAATTTATCTTTTGGAATGATTACTTCACCGCCTATTCTTTTTTCAATGGCACCATTTAATCCATCCTGCATCATAAAGAAAATGTTTTTTGCAATTTTTTTACCAAATGAAACATCATGTCCATCAATGACAAGTACAAACTCATCCCCACCATAACGCACTGCATAACCACAATCGTCTACCACTCGCTCCAGTAACTGTGCAAAACGAACTAACACATAGTCTCCGATTTCATGTCCAAAGGTGTCATTATAATATTTAAAATTATCCAGATCAATATACAAAATAACATTTTTTCCTTTTTTTCGCAGACTGTCCTCTTGTATTTTCTTTTCGAAGCCTTGTCGATTGTACAACCCAGTCAACAAATCCGTAACCGCCATATCACTAAGCTGACTATTCATGCGATTGATCAATTCCAAATATTCCAGCCTTTTCAAAGCTATGTAAAACTGGCTACAGAAAAATTTTAATATAGTAAAGTCATGTTCCATAAGTAAATAGCGGTTACCAATATAATTATCATGCATCTCCACATAACCAATCAATACACTAATTACTTTTCCTTCTCCATCCAACAAAGGAAATGCAAATAAAGTAATAATGTGATTGATATCAAATATTTTGAGCAACTTTTCATATTCTAAAAAACCTTTATCAATACGATTTACTAAAAGAGGTCTTTTGTGTCTTTGAAAATAGTCTCTTAATTTACCCAGTTCCTGCTGGGTAAAGTTACGAATACAGTCCGTAATAATGGTATTATTTCCATTTGTCTCCGGACCATCAAAATACATAGGTTGCACTTTTCCGTGTTGATTATTTAAAATAAATACACCATCCAAATTAAAATAATTCTTCATCAGACCAATTGCCTGCGAAGTCATTTCTTCCGGTCCAACATCCTGATTTAGCAACTCTTGCCATATTACAATAAAATCAATATCCTTTTGATTCATCTCCAAATCACACTGCAATGCCATATTTTCTACCTGTTCTAAAACCTGTGCATTGCTCAGTTCTCGTCTGGCAATTGGCGTCTTACATAATTTTTCAGTACGATTTTGTTGCATTTTCATCAAAAAATTCTGATGTAGACGATATCCATTTTCTCGGCAAAATGCTATACCCGCATCTAAAATTTCTTCCCGTTGTTCCAACCTGCCACATACTTTGTAAAATTTTGCCAATTCTACAACATACAATGGATAATTCAAATACTGGCTGCTTTTTTCTTTTTTCATATGAAATTCTGCCTTGGCAAACTCCTGCTGCGCCAAATCAAATTTTTCTTCTCTATAATTTAACATTGCCTTTATCATATGTTCAAAAAATAGAGTATCATGCCAATATTTATACCTCTCCGGATCTTCAATATATTGTAAATGCCGTACATATGCACTAATTCGATTTAGGCATAAATAACATCGATATTCTTCCTCATTGTATAGAGAACAAAGTCCTAACATTCCATAAATACGAGAGGTATCGCATATTTTAATGGAATGCATATGAAGCAGATCCATTACCTGTAAAAGCAAATTTAAGTCATCAATCGCTGCCTCAAACTCTCTGACAAGCATTTTGTTAACCGCACAATTGTAAAGTGTAATTGCCACTTCTTCTTTATCTTTTAATTTTAAAGCATAGGAAAGACTTTTACCAAAATATTCTTCCGCCTTCTGATAATGTTCTAAAATTGCCGCATTATAACCAATTCCATTATACGTGTGCACCTTTTGGAGTAAATTTCCTCCCTTTTCCACAACCTCCAACTTTTTTTGATATAAACACTCCACTGTATTCTGATAACCATACTCACCAAATAATACAATATTTTTAGAATATGCATCCAGTAAAAAATCTTGGTTATCCAACTTCTGTGCAATGGCAATGCCTTTTTTAAAACAGGTCTGCTCCGCTTCTCCTTCTTCTATTTTTTTTAAGGCTTCTTCCCCATCTTTCACACAAAACACATACATATGTGCCAGCATATTCTGGAACCCAAATCGCTCTGTCTGCTCAAAAAACCGTTCTGGTACCTGATAATTATTGTCGCATGGATTAAACACATCTCGCCAGTAATTGAATTTTGAAAGAATACGCAATATCTCTGCCTTATATTCCGCAAGTTCATCTCCTTGTGCTTTTGCTATGGCACAACACTGATTTACATAAAAATCTACCTTATTTTCCAGCTGTTCCATTCCATAGCGGCATTGTGCCAATAAATAATAGTAATTATATCGAAGTTTATCATCGTTCTGTTCTCTTGCAATTTGTTCCAAATTTTCACAAACTTGTAATGCCTGTGGATATCTTTGATCCATTAACAGGATTAACGTAAATAATTCATAAAAAATTGCCGCATATGTCCCAGATATATGCAACGTTCCCTGCCGCATGCGTTCTGTCATCACGTCCATATAATTTTTTGCATCTTCGATTCCTAAGAAAAAATAGTAATTATTTAAATAATTCAGATATTGCTCCATGGAATCTGCATTTGGTAAAAACACATCCTGCACATCAATCGTAGATACCTCCATATTGGGATTTACACTTCCCCATTCGTACTGAAGATTTTGATGTTCCAGCTCTTTTATGAGACATTTCCAATCCTTTAAAATATATTCAGGAATGCGATATACTTCATTATACATAGCAAGCACTTGAATATTTCGTACTTTATCACAACGAAGCAACTCATATATAAATTGTACACAGGATGCAGTTGCTAAATGCATTTTTTCCAAAATAATAAAAATCGGAATGCGCTTTGAAATATAAATATAAATATTAACCATCGATTGTAACATCCGTTTTCTTTCGTATGCTACCTCACTAATCAATATATCCTCCGATCTTTCTGCAACGCCTGTTCGAATATAAGAAACAAAAATGGACTGTTGTAAAGAATACACTCCGGCATGTTGCACAAATTCCTCTGGTGTTTCGTCTGTAAAATATCTATAATATAAGCTGCATATCCACTCTAAAAACGGGGAATATGGTGCCTGCATACTATGCATAGGAAAGGCGTGAATCAAGAAACACCAGGAAGATGTCTCATCAATCATACTTTCTATTAATTCCTGCTGTGAAATAAGAAGTGTCTCATAATGTTTAATAAACATAAATTTAGCAAAGCGATTGTCACGAAAAGACTGTACTAATTTATGTATATAATTATTATAATCCATTCCTACACCCCCAATAACTATTCTGCCAGTTTATCCCCCTTCTATTTTACCGGTCAAAACTATTCTATTCTATTGTATCTCTTTTTTCGTATTTTTTCCATAAGTTTCTGTACAAATATTGTAACCGTTCAGCCAAGGTCGTTCCTAAAGTGACAAGTACAAAGATTTCCCCTTGAACCAATGTCATTTACTTAAGCTCATAATCTTATTTTACGAGTTGCAATGCCAATATAGCTGCGAAAAACTGTACGAAAGCGGGTTTTTGAAAGCTGTGTTGACATTGCAACTCCTTCGTAAAGGTTCGAAACTTAAGTAAATGACATTGCCCCGGAACAATAACGATTGAAAAAATAGGATTGAAATATTAGCTTTTTCCAATTATCATAAATAGGGACCTTATAATGTCCGTATCCGTTTATTTCTACATTTATAAATACAGGAGAATATACAATGAAAACATTTTTAGAAACATGGAAAGTACGAATCGTTCGAAAATTAGAATTATTTGGGAAACTAATAAAATCCTTATCCAAATTTGGATTTTGTTCTGTCATTACCGGAATCATCTGTGGTCTTATCGGTGCATTATTTTACCGTTGCATTGCCTTTGCAACCACTACAAGACTCGCACATTCTGTGCTGATCTATGCTATGCCTTTTGGCGGACTGATCATTGTTTTCTTATATAAAACTTTCCATATGCTAAACGACGGTGGAACCAACCGCGTCATTCGTTCCATAAGAACAGAAAAGCCCCTACAATTTCGTATGGCACCCCTTATTTTTATTGCTACTGTAATCACTCATTTGTTTGGTGGTTCTGCTGGACGGGAAGGTGCCGCATTGCAGATTGGCGGAAGTTTAGGTTCCACTATTGCACAAAAATTAAAATTAAGTGCAAAGGATATCCATGTGGTGACCATGTGTGGTATGAGCGCAGTTTTTGCAGCACTTTTTGGCACTCCGATTACCGCTACCATTTTCAGCATGGAAGTAATCAGTGTTGGTGTACTGTATTATGTGGCCTTTATTCCCTGTCTGCTTTCTTCCATTATTGCTTTTTCTATTGCAAAATTTTTTGGAATGAAACCGGAACGTTATAAGATTACACATATTCCAGAACTCAACATTCGTTCCGTTATCCAGATTGTTATATTATCTGCTCTATGCGCAATAATCAGTATGGCATTTTGTTATATTATTCATAAAACAACTACCCTTTATAAACGTAAATTAAAAAATCAATACTTACGTATTTTTGTTGGTGGTATTCTTATTGTTTTATTAACATTACTGGTACAGACACACGATTACAATGGTGCGGGAATGGACATCGTTGCAAAGGCACTAAGCGGAAAGGACATACATCCTACCGCATTTCTTTTAAAAATATTATTTACTGCTATGACTTTAGCTGCCGGCTTTAAAGGTGGAGAAATCGTTCCATCTTTCTTTATCGGGGCAACCTTTGGAAATGTAATTGGCGGATTGCTTGGCTTGCATCCTGGTTTTGGTGCCGCAGTTGGATTGATTTCTGTTTTTTGCGGTGTTGTAAACTGTCCAATTGCCTCTTTACTGCTCAGTGTGGAACTCTTTGGAGCGCAGGGACTTATTTTATTCTGCCTTGCCTGTGCAATCAGCTATGTAGTATCTGGATATTATGGTTTGTATAGCAGCCAGAAAATTGTTTACTCTAAATTTTCTCCAACCTATATCAATAAGAGTACTTATTAAAGGATGCTTTCAAAAAACAAATGCATACAGGCATTTATAGGAGGATACATGAACTTTTATCTAATGAAAAAAACACAACAATTCTGGAATAGTGACCACAACAAGTTACTTTCCTACCTATCTCCAGATAGACAAAAAACTGTGAAACGCTACAGGTTTGAACAAGATCAAATCACCTCCCTCTATTCAGGTTTTCTTGCAAGACTTGGACTTACCAGAGCCTTAGGATGTAAAAATGAAGAGCTAATCTTTGTAAATAAGAAATGGCATAAACCTTATCTGGATACTTCTAAGTTGCCTGGCAATCCTTACATTGATTTTAGCTTTTCTCATACTAGGAATGCTGTCCTTCTTGGAATTACCCGAACCGGTCATATAGGTGTTGATGTAGAACGTATAACCGATGCACCATTGGATCTCATGAAAACAATCTTCCACCCATTTGAAATTGCCTATGTTGAGCAAGCATCTAGCAATTTAAAAAACAGACGTTTTCTTGAGATTTGGACAAAAAAAGAGGCTTACACCAAGTGCATTGGAACAGGTCTTGCTACAGACCTTCCTGCTATCAACACTTTGGCTAATCCTCTTTCTGAACAGATCTATACTTGGTCCGAAGACGATTACCTCTGTTCGGTTTGCTTTATTGATGATTTAGCTCCCTATCTTTTCTATTAGTTTTAACTTTTGCTTTCTGCTCAGTTGCTTAATAGCATATTCTCTGCTCATAGCTTCCTGTTTGGTTGCATATGTCTCATAATATACCAACTCTACAGGAAGTCGGGTGGCTGTATACTTGCCACCCTTTCCTGCATTATGAGTCTTTACCCGCTTTTCTAAGTTATTCGTCCAGCCTGTATAAAGACTACCATCTCCACAGCGGAGAATATAGGTATAGGCCTGTTGTTCCATACGATACCATCACCTTAGATACATGCTTTTTCTACGGCTAATGTAACGGTCTCACCATTAATATTCCATTCTTTTACGTAACCGTCCACATCACCTAAAATAATGTTTTCTGCCAAAACTTTTTCCTTAACTGTTTCTGCATTGTCTTCTAAAATTCGTGCAATTTTATCATTTCCGTCTGCATATGCATAAATGCGGTCCATTACTTCAAAACCAGCCTCTTTACGCATAGTCTGAATCTTACTGATAATTTCAAGCACAAATCCTTCTTCGATCAATTCTGGTGTTAAAGAAGTGTCTAATACAACCGTTACACCATGATCGGATTCGGATACAAAACCTTCCATCTGTGCTGCTTCAATCAACAAATCTTCCTCGGTCAATGCTTCGTCTACTCCAGCAACTTGGATTGTCAAAGTTCCCTTTTCGTTTAACTCATCCATTGCTTTATTTCCATCTAAACCTGCTAAAATTTCTTTTACGGCATTGATGTTCTTTCCAAATCTTCTTCCCAAAGTCTTAAGCTGTGGCTTGAAGTTGTAAGAGGTAAAGTTTCGTACATCCTGTGTAAAGGTCACACTCTTCACATTTAACTCATCCTCAATAATGTCCTTATAGAAATCAGACAATTCCTGTTCTGCCTTTACATACATGGTTCCAATTGGCTGACGGTTCTTGATATTTGCTGTATTTCTACATGCACGTCCCAATACAACCACATCCAAAACTTCTTCCATATCCTGTTCTAACTGCTTGTCAATCCATTCTTCTTTACACTCTGGATAATCACAAAGATGAATACTTTCTGGTGCATTCTTGTTGATGCTTCTCACAAGATTCTGATAAATATCCTCTGTCATAAATGGAATCATTGGTGCTGCTGCCTTTGCAATGGTAACTAATGCAGTGTATAACGTCATATAAGCATTGATCTTATCCTGTTCCATACCCTTTGCCCAGAAACGTTCACGACCACGACGAACATACCAGTTACTCATCTCATCTACAAATCCCTGTAATGCTTTTGCAGCTTCTGGAATCTTATAGTTTGCCAAGTTCGAATCGACTGTTTTTACAACCGTATTTAACTTAGACAATAACCATTTATCCATAACTGAAAGTTTATCATACTCCAATGCGTACTTTGTCGCATCAAATTCATCAATATTCGCATAAAGTACAAAAAATGCATAGGTGTTCCACAAGGTACCCATGAATTTTCTCTGTCCTTCTGTTACTGCTTCATCATAGAAACGGTTTGGAATCCATGGTGCACTGTTGCTGTAGAAATACCAGCGGATTGCATCTGCACCAAATTTGTTCAATGCGTCCATTGGGTCTACTGCATTTCCCTTTGACTTGGACATCTTCTTACCTTCTTTATCCTGTACATGTCCAAGCACGATTACATTCTTGTATGGTGCCTTATTAAACAGTAAGGTAGAAATTGCCAATAAAGAATAGAACCATCCTCTTGTCTGGTCTACTGCTTCTGAAATAAAGTCTGCTGGGAATTGCTTCTCAAATACATCTTTATTTTCAAATGGATAATGGTGCTGTGCAAATGGCATAGAACCAGAATCGAACCAGCAGTCAATTACTTCTGGTACACGGTGCATTTCTTTTCCACAGTCTGGACACTTAATGGTTACCGCATCAATATATGGACGATGCAATTCAATATCATCCGGGCAATTATCAGACATAGACTTTAATTCTTCAATGCTTCCGATGGCATGCTGACAACCACACTCACACTCCCAGATATTTAATGGAGTTCCCCAGTAACGGTTACGGCTTACGCCCCAGTCCTGTACATTTTCCAACCAGTCACCAAAACGTCCCTTACCAATTGTGGCTGGAATCCAGTTAATAGTGTTATTATTGGCAATCAGATCATCCTTTACTTCTGTCATTTTGATAAACCAGGATTCTCTTGCATAGTAAATCAACGGGGTATCACATCTCCAGCAGAATGGATAGCTATGTTCAAACTTTAATGCCTTAAACAATAACTTTTTCTCGCCTAATGACTTGAATACCAGCTTGTCTGCATCTTTACAGAATACACCTGCCATATCTGTCACTTCTGGCTTCATCTGTCCCTTATCATCTACCAACTGTACAAATGGAAGGTCATATTTTCTTCCTACTTTGGCATCGTCTTCACCAAATGCAGGTGCAATATGAACAACTCCAGTACCATCAGTCAAAGTAACATACGAATCGCATACTACATAAAATGCTTTCTTATTCTTTACCATAGTGCGGTCACCTGGATCTCCTACCGTACCGTCTGGATTGTTAAATGCATAATCAAATAATGGCACATACTGTTTATGCTCTAAATCTTTACCAACATATTTTTCTACGATCTCGTATACTCCATCAATTACAGAATCCAAAAGTGCCTCTGCCATGATGTAGTATTCCGTTCCAACAGCGGTATCTTCTTCGCCCTCTTTTACTACATTATTCTTTTCATTTACCTGCACTTTTACCTTTACATATATCTCGTCTGGGTTTACACAAAGAGCCACGTTAGAAGGAAGTGTCCAAGGTGTTGTGGTCCATGCTAAAATGTATTCATCTTCCGTTCCCACTACCTTAAATTTTGCAATAGCAGACTTTTCCTTTACATCCTTATATCCCTGTGCTACCTCATGAGAAGACAAAGGTGTTCCACAACGTGGACAGTAAGGCACGATTTTGTGTCCCTTGTATAATAACTTCTTGTCCCAGATGGTCTTTAATGCCCACCATTCTGACTCAATGAAATTATTGTCGTAGGTAACATATGGATTTTCCATATCAGCCCAGAAACCAACTGTACCGGAGAATTCTTCCCACATACCTTTATATTTCCAAACAGATTCCTTACACTTTTTCACAAATGGCTCTAATCCGTATTCTTCAATCTGCTCTTTTCCATCTAATCCAAGCATCTTTTCTACTTCAAGTTCTACAGGAAGTCCATGCGTATCCCATCCTGCTTTACGTGGAACCATCTTGCCTTTCATAGTCTGGTATCTTGGAATCATATCTTTAATAACACGAGTCAATACATGTCCAATATGAGGCTTACCATTTGCAGTTGGTGGTCCATCATAAAAAGTGTACGTCTCTCCTTCTTTTCTGGAATCCATACTCTTCTTGAAAATATCATTATCATCCCAGAATTTCTCTACTTTCTTTTCTCTCTCTACGAAGTTCAACTTTGTCGATACTTTTTCGTACATGCTTCAAAATCCTCCATTTCTATATGTTAAAAGTTGTGTCTCAACTGATTAACCTTAATCGGATATAAATCCATCTTATAAATATCCTATTCTTTTGATTCTATCTGTAAATGAAATATCTGTCAATACCATACGTTTCTAGTTTATATCATTGTGACCGATTATACAATAGGATGGAAGGGGAAAAATTTCTAGTTGAATACTATTATGATAACTTGAAAAAGCAGATGGGAATTTTTTGTCCGCATCTGCTTTTTTATTTTTTTCTAAGCTAGTTTCCAACTTGCCGCTTAGTCCTCATAATGCCCTCTACAGGCTATTATCCATAGATATCCATTATCATCAACTCTATAAACCAACCTGTGTTCGTGATTGATTCTTCTACTCCATGCCTTTCTATGTTTCAAAGGTTCTGGCTTTCCAAGTCCCTCAGATACCCCTTCTCTTTCTATACTTTTTATGAGCTCATTAATTTTCTTCGCCGTCTTTTTGTCCTGTGTCTGCCAGTAAAGATAATCATCCCATGCTCGATCACTCCATAATTTATTCATTATCTTCTACCTCTATCAGTTCATGTAATTGCCCTTTTCCAGCTTCTAACTGTGCTATTCCTCTATCAAGCATAGCAAGATATTCCGCATTTCTAGCAGCTTTTTCTAACTGATTGTATTTTTCCAGGCTCATAATTACAACATTCTTTTCCTCTTTACGAGTAACAATAACTGTCTCATATGAATCCGTTGCCTTATCACAATACTCTTTCAGATTGTTTCTGATTGTTGAATAATTCACAGCTAACATAACAACACCTTCTTCCGTTCTAGCAATTGTACAATTTTTTGTACAACTTTTTGTACAATTAATTTTACTATATTAGTATGCCCTTGTCAACGCCCTCGATACAGTCTAATCATCTTTTAGCCTTAGATTCTATCTACTATTATTGTATACTCTGTGAACTTACTAATTTTATACACAGCTAAAAACAGATATGAAATTTTTTTGAAAGAAGTCTATTCCCTGGGCAATATTTGTCCCTGCTGTGGTAGAGAATATGACTTTACGGATTTTTTAGAAAAAGGGGAAATTTTAGAAAGATATTGTGGCAACAATAAAGAAAAGTTATACATCATAGCACCTGAACCGGATGGTTATGATGACAAAAACCACGTAATATCACATGGAGATTTATAAGACATGCATGGACAAAAATCAGCGTAAGCAACATAACTTTAATAATGTTAATGTTCTATAATCCAGATAATGTTCTCATTACCAGATCTACATCCTTGTTTTCAAGCTCCTGTATAATATGTAAATATGTTTTCTGCGTAGTAGTCATACTAGCATGTCCTAAACGTCTCGCCACGCTGGCAATTGATACTCCAGCGAATAATAAAAGAGAAGCATGTGTATGTCTAAGCCCGTGAATGGAAATCTCTGATATACCACATACTTTACAGTGTCTCGACAAAATATCGTTTACAGTGGAATTATAAATTTTTTTATCATTGACAAATATCGGTTTATCCTCAGGTAAATTTTTCACGAGTTCTGAAAACTTTACTACTATCTGCCAGTCTATCTGTATTTTTCTAACAGATGAATGATTCTTCGTGGGCAAAAATCCACCATTCCCTTTGTAATCCCATGTTTTACTAACAGACAATGTTTGTCTTGAGAAATCAAAATCTGCCGGCGTAATTGCAAGTGCTTCAGAAAATCGCATTCCCGTCTTTGCAACCAAAAGGATAAACCAATCCCAATTTGGTTCGTCTCTAATATCAAGATGTGCAAGCAATGTATGCAGTTCAAATTGGTTTAAAAATTTGATTTTTTTTACGCGTGGAGTTTTCCCTTTGATAATCGCCTTCCTTGTAGGATCTCTATCAATTACCCCCTCGTCCACAGCATCAAGAATCGCACCTTTAAGCTGATGATGGAAATCAAGCGTTGTTTGACGTTCGTGCTCCTTAGCATAATCATTCAAAATTTTCTGATACTCTGTTCTATTTAATTCAGACACCTTCAAATTGGGGGCAAGTTTCTCTATCCATTTCTGAGTCATATAGTATTTCGCCATTGTCGCTTCTCTAACGGCATCTTTTTTATAAACTTCAACCCATTGTTTATAATAATCACAGAACCGTTCTGATGTTTTCATATCGTCTTGCATAAGTTATCCTCCTTTATTTACTTACGCTGATATAAAAATTAAAAGCTATATACCTGATACAAGCAAGTCCCCACCCACCACTTATTGCTCTACGCAATAGAAGTGGGGGACTTTTTTGATATTGTTAAATATATCACTCATCACTTGTAAACGGAATCTCAAATCCCCCTTGTAAGATAAAATCTCTAAGTAAATTATCCACTTTAATATTCACCTTTGGTGGAATGAGCTTAACACCATCTATTTTTTCAAAGTATTCTTTGGCTTTGGCTTTATCAACCGTCTTCTTTAATTCCTCATATCTTCCAAATTCATTGATATTATTGCTATTCAACCGCAAACTCATAATATTCCGAAGCATATCCTCATTCACACCTAATGTTACTGAAATTCTATGAACCTGATCATCTTTCGCTTTTAACATATATTCATTAATATAATCTCTAAGCGGTTTGCCCTCCAGGACTTGAACATCTCCTCTTTGAATATCATGAAGAAATATATTAGCATACTTCTGTTCTTCCTGAGAAAGGGTGGCAAATGTTTTGTGTAACTCATTTTCAGCTTGCTCTATGGCCTCTGGTGTTGACCCTTCCACATTCAATAACTTTATATACTTAACAAAACGTGAATTCATATAATCCGCATCAATACGTCCAGTATCAATTTCAGTAATATAGCCTTCAAGATCAAATGGCACGGCATCATTTTCCCCTGCACCACCACCATCAAACAATTCCTTATATCTGAGAACTAATACCAAATATGTGCTCTCATCTATTAAAACCTCCACTGTTTCTTCCATGTTTTCATCCATGTAGGATTGTTTATCCCACTTGAATCCCTGTATTTTTGCGGCTTCCAAATATTTATTAAACTCATTAAACGCTTTCGCAAACTTCGCACAAGCCTCCGTATCCTCCGGTAACTTCTCAAAATTTTTTACGCCTGCATTTGTAAACAATTCCGATATTTCCTCGGAAATTTTCATCATTTTTTTGAGGTTTTCTATCAGATGCTGAACAAATAAACCAAGTGGTCTGTCTCCTGAGTATAGCTTCACTGCATCGTTTATGTTGCGTTTCATGGTGTACGGCTTACGATAGTAACGAATGGTTCCAAATGGCTTGTCCGGACCAAATAGTCGGTTTGTTCGTGAAAATGCCTGGATAATATTTTCATACGCAAGCACTTTATCCATATAAAGCGTATTAATCCACTTAGAATCAAAACCTGTAAGCATTTGGTCAACGACTATAAGCAGATCAATCTGTTTTTCAGGCTCATTTGCAATTCTCTCATAGGGCTTTTTATGTGCCAATCGGGCAGAAATATCTTTTTTCATTTTCTGAAATGTTGGAATCGTAAAGTCCTGCCCATATGTATTGTTATAATCTTCAATTAACTCAACAAGTCCATCTTCCTTAAACTGCACACCACCATTATTATCAATACTCGGATCAAATAGGGCGGTTACTTTAAGGTCAGGCTTCATTTGCCTTATGATACGATAATAATTGATTGCTTCCGGTATACTGTGTGTCGCAAATATAGCATGAAATTTGCTATTACGACTTAATGTTACCCAACTATCTAATATATCCTTAACAACAGTTACTGTGTGAGCCTCGGTTTCATACTGAACATTAGGAATGTAATCTTCTATTCCTTTGATATAATCGCCGTTAGGAGCAATATGCCCCGCCATTCCAACCTGATTATCATCCATATACTTGTAATATATCTTACTTTTTTTCGGATCGGATATTGCCTCTTCTTCTGTCTTTGCCTTTGCCTTTTTCAGGGCAACCGTCTTACGAACATCTTTAAATGTTGAAACCATATATGGATCAAAACCAAGAACATTTTCATCTCTGATTCCGTCAGCAATACTATATCTGTGTAACTCATTTCCGAACACTGTCGTTGTGGTATTCTTTTTCTTTTGATTTTCGTCTTGAATAGGTGTTCCAGTAAATCCAAAAAACATTGCTTTCGGAAATGTGTTTTTTATTGTAATCATCATATCTCCAAAGGTAGAGCGATGGGCTTCGTCTACAATAAACACCATACGTTTATTTCCTATTAATGCAATATCATGCGCATTTAATCCTCCAGCCTCATCCTTGATTTTACTCATTTTTTGAATAGAGGTTACGATAAGCGTATCTGCAGGATTGGAACTTTTCAATTTCGTAATAAGCACATTTGTATTTTCAGTTTCCTGTACCGATTCATTCTCATCGGCAAAACCACGATACTCTTTTAAAGACTGGGTCGCAAGTTCAATTCTGTCCATCAGGAATATCACCTTATCCGCATCCTTTGAACTGGCAATCAGTTGGGCCGACTTAAAACTCGTCATCGTTTTGCCTGATCCCGTAGTATGCCACACATATCCTCCGAGCTGATTGTTTCCCTCCCACTTAGCTTTTGCAACTTTATCAGAAATTGCACTTGCTGCAAAATATTGGTAACTACGCATTACCTTCAATACGCCATCCGAATCATCAGCAACCGTATAGAAACCAATAAGCTGATGTGCCATAGGAATGGATAATAAAGTAGAAGCCACCTTGTCCCATTCGTTAATCGGTTCATTGTTAAAATCTGCCCAGTGGAAATAGTAATCGGAATTAAATTTACCATCCGGACCGGGATTAGCAAAATAAACCGCCTCCTCAGGAGACATAGCCACAAATATCTGTACCAGAGAAAACAATCCGCTAAATATGCCTTCGTGAGAATACTTTTCTATTTGGTTATACGCCTGACTGACTGGAATGCCGCTCTTTTTAAGTTCAATATGGATTACAGGCATACCATTTATTAACAACATTAAATCTCCACGACGATCATTTAATATCTTTGATTTTGTAGGAAATTTAGGTTGCTGTACAATTTGGTATCTACTCTGTCCTGCTGCAATCTCACGGCGGTCATATATTTTTAGGCTGACCTCTTTTCCAAGATGTAACTTGTCCTCTGGATTATCTCTTACAATAGAAACACTTTTTCCATTAATAAAACCATTTAATTTTAACGGAGTTCTCAGTGCCTCAATCTGTTCTAATATTTGCTGCATTTCGCTATCTGTAAGAGGATAATCATTCAATCTGTCAATATCTCTATTGTTCTCAAAAAGAATGTCCGCCCAATTCCTCAATAAATCTTGCTCTGAGTAATTTTTCAGGACTTCCTTTTCCCATCCTTTTTCAGACAATATCTTAATCAAAGCCGCTTCAAAATCCGACTCTTTATTAAAAATCATTGTGATTTCCTCCTTGTTTTTTCATAAATCTTTGTTTAAACTTACGCTGATGAAGAGTGATGAGGTGGTCGAGGTTTGAGAAATAGGTTCCTAATTTGATTTGCTCATCAATTTTCGGAAGCATAAAATTCGTTTTTAAGAAATTATCATTATACAATCTCTTGATAGTAGAACCCTCACAAGACCACTCTACGACACTATATAAAACTTTTAAAAAGCCGTCATCTATCTCATTCCCATGTTTAAGCCACACGATATTTGAATCTTGAAAATATTCGTCTTTACCAGTAAATTCAATGGTTCTACCAATGCTACCAGAAGCAGAAATTAATATATCGCCCTTGTTCGGATATGGATATTTAGTTTTATACTCGTCAAATAACTTTCTTGAAATGAATGCGTCTGGTTCGCCACCAAATGTGCCTATCTTATAAAAAGGCACTTCACCCTCAGCTGATGTCTGTTCTTTAAAAATTCGCTTACACATAGCAACTGATCCAACATCGCTGAACTTACGCTGTTCCCAAGCATCAGGCAATTACAACCGTTCAAAGACCATCATCTGGGCATATACAAGCTGATTTTCCCCTTTTTATTTACTTATTTCCCCAAATATTAGTTTTTTAGGACACTCTTCCCTGATTTGTTAGTTTTTCCATCTCTCACTGTCACCCATCTACATTGTTATAAACCATATTTACGGTTAATCCAACAACATCCCAGCTTCAAAAGAACACTTTATATAATCAGGATTGCTATAATATACATTCGAATTAAAATCTGAAATTTCTTCGCTGATGAAAGAATTAAATACATGTTTGATTGCTTCCACTACATTTTCATACAATTCCATAACATCCAAAATCAAAATCTGGTACACCCGTCCAATGGCTGTTACAGACGGCACATTGTACCTGCAGGTAGTGATGTTATCAAAACTCCCCTCAGATATTCCGTATTCTTCAATCCATTCGTCACACACTTGCTCAAAAGATAAACAATGATTCACACTTGCTACCTTTAACTGATGGAGCAATGCCTTATCCGATAATTTTTCCACAATATCTTTTGTCTTATTGTGTGTTTTCCTAGCCACATACTCAATCATAGAACACACAAAAAACAAGTCATCTTTATTCCACTGTACAGTCAATAGCCTCACTCCTTTCATATTTCAAGCACTCTAATGCCCTGATACTGTGAAAACTAATTTGATGTGATGGATGTTTGAATTTTGCATATTCCCAAAAAACTTCCTTACTGATAATTCCATTTAAATAATCATTTACAAAATTCCAGATTGTGTCATCTGCCATTGGTCCTTCTACAATATCATATTCATGCACCATTCCAGCCCGACATTTAGCAATAAAATCCAACCATTCATCACTCATTTTATCAAATTTCATAATCTTCAACTCTGCATTTTCTGTATAGGAATATACATTCACAACTCCGTTTTCATGCTTACGTTCAGCCCATCGATATGCCTGCTCATAATTTTTCGTACAATAAAATCCCCATGAAAAATCTTTTGTATACCTTGTTTTTCTAATTTCTGGGAATTCAACCTTTTGCCCGCTTCCATGATATAATTCCAATTTGCTACCTCCTTTCATATTGTCATACAAAATTTCCTCTTATCCAATTTTTTCTTTATACAACAATTTTTCCATACTTTTTTCTATATAAACATATTTTGTAACATAAATTTCTTTATATTTTTGAGTTTATCACACTTTTGCTGATGAAGAGTGATGAGGTGGTCGAGGTTATCGAAATAAGTTCCAATTTTCTGTTGCTCCTCATAGCTTGGATACATATCCTCATAATTTAAAACATCCTTTATAGACAAATTTGTTTGCTTATTTCCATCATCAAATTTAAGAAAATATGCATTTCGATTCATCTTAATATACAAATAATATGGGTCAGTATCCTCATGCGGAGTTATACCTGCAATTCTTTGATTAAGAGTATATTTCCCTGATTTGTCGACTAAAAATGTCCTAGCAATCGCCCTTCCATTTGGAACATCGCTCAACACAAATGCTATTTCATTTTTATATAAAGGTTCGTTTTGAACATTGGAAAATTTTTTTATCTTACCATTAGTTGATACAAATTTTGAATTAACGACAATGTATTCGCCATCGTCATCTATTTCATTCTCATGTGCTTTTCCATTACGATACTCTGCTACTTCCCTCAACTTACGCTGTTCCCAAGCATCAGTAAATCCTTTAAATCGAATTTCTGGTACATCTGAACCACTTTTCGGAAACATTTTTTCAAGCATAGATTTTTTGACTTTAGTCAATTTGTCATACTTTCGTTGATGAAGAGTGATGAGGTGGTCGAGGGCAGAGAAATAAGCCACGATTTTATTCTGTTCCGCCTTTGTTGGGAATGGAACAATCAGATTTCTTATTTCCTCATTGTGAATATGAACCACTGATTTTCCTTGTGCTTTTTTTGCCAGTTCCCGTTGTGAATTTCCGTTAGAAATAGATATTGCTAAAAATGCTGAATTAATATCTTCATTCGGTGTCACAACATTTAAGTCTCCACCGAGTAAAATGCCTGATTTATCAACGGTTGCAGCTCTTGCAATATCTTCCGCTGTTTCTCCTGAAGCAGGAACAATAACCTCCCCACCTTTACTATATACAGCACCCTCTTTTGCTTCTACATACGTATCCACTTCTGAAATACTGGTTTCATATTTTGTATATAACCTTCCGTACAAAATGATTGGTGTTCCAAATTCAATTAAATCACCTTTAGAATAGCCACTTCCCTTACTGAAACTTGCTACGTCATTTAACTTACGCTGTTCCCAAGTATTATCAAATCCTGCAAATCTGATTTTAGGTTTGCCCTTTTTATTCGTCATTTTGTACACCTCCCAGCAATTTTTTAAATTCTCTCAGTCCTAGCATATCAAATTCGTCCCCTTCCAGATTGTCAATCATTGCGGAAAGTGAATTTTCTGTTTCTTCAATCTGAGCTTCAACATCTGCAAAGGTGGTTTCATATTTCTTAGCAAGTACCTCAATCTCTGCAACTAAATCAAATATAACGCTCTCAGGCAACTGCACAAGATTCTGAATCAATGGATTTATCCACTTATCTTTAAGAAGTTCAATAACCTGTTCATCGGTCAGATTCTCAATTGTGTCTTTTGTTTTTTCTTCAAGCAATGCACTCTCACGCTTAATTTCGGACTTCAATGACTTTTCCTCGCTATTCAATTTTTGAATTGCTTGAAGCTTTTCTTTTGTTTCTAATTCTATATTGTCAGATTTCAATGCTTTTTTAACTTCTGCAAATACCCAACTATCCCCATTTATAAAGTCGCCTTCTTTTTCTTCTTCCGAAAGAGAATCCAATATTTCTTCGTACGCAGAAGTGATTTTCGAAAGTTTATTTTCCTTTTCCTTTAATGCTAACGTATCTTCCAAGAGTATGGTATCTTGAATAAGGTCAAATGGAATAATATGACCTTTCCATCCTTCCTGAACCTCCTGTTCCGCATTGCCTTTTTTCTTAACTACCATATTCGGGTCAACAACCTTAGTAGCTTCAAATCCTTCTGTTTGGATGATTTCCAAATCCACAGCAATATTAGTCCAATCATCATCCAGAAGCTGATACGCCTCGTATCTATCCACCAATGAAATATCCGCCATTCTCTCAAAAATATTTTCAGATAGAATTTCCTCTGTTTTAGAAATATTGATATGCTCCATTTTTGCAATCAATTCATCATACAAATAGTCATCAAAATTTCCAAAAGCTCCTTGAAACTTACTTTCAAAATTCTTTACATCTGTATGCTCCTTAATCGCCTTTTTCACATCTTCTATTTTCAATCTACAATGCGCAGCAGAGGTATTTTCAAAAAGATCCGAACGAAGCGTTGGAAAAGCTTTCCAGTATTCTTTTAATTTGTCAAGCTCCAAATTTGGAATACCGCCAAACATAGAAGCATAAATATCCCAAGATTCTGCTGCCTCAGAAGAGTCCACATACCGTGGAATATTTAAATTATAATCATTTGTTCTGATTTCATCACGACTTACGACACGCGAAAATTTTTCAATACTCTCTCTACCTGTTACAACATCTACGATTCTCTTAATATCGGAAGCCCTGAGTTTATTATTCTTCCCCTCCTTAACAAAGCCTTTCGATGCATCTATAATCAATACATCCGTGTTGGTTCTCTTTTGTTTCAGCACCATAATAATGGTTGGAATACCTGTTCCATAAAAAATATTTGCTGGTAATCCAATAATTGTATCAATCTTATTTTTTTCAATTAAATTTTTACGAATTTCTCCTTCTTCGCCTCCACGGAATAATACGCCATGAGGGAGTACAATCGTCATAATACCATCGGGCTTAATATGATAAAGATCGTGTAACAAAAAGGCATAATCTGCCTTGCCCTTTGGTGCAAGCCCGTAACCTGCATAACGAGGATCCGTTTCTTTGTCAGCCGAATTCCAAGCCTGTGAATATGGGGGATTAGAAACAACCGCATCCACATAAAGTGGATTATATGTATTAGATGGATCATTTTCATCAAAATACGGCCAATCATCCTCCAATGTATCACCATTTCTTGTAACGATATTATCTGCTTCAATTCCCCGCATAATCAAGTTCATACGGGTAAGGTTATATGTATTCTGCTTTAATTCCTGCGCATAATATTTTACTTTATTTTCACCCTCAATATACTTAGACGCACTTTTACCGATGTTTATGAGCAACGAACCCGAACCACTTGTAGGATCATATATTTCAATTTTATCCCTGTCTTTTAAATGATTTGCTACAATCTCTGACATAAGCAGGGACACCTCGTGAGGTGTATAGAACTCGCCCGCCTTTTTTCCGGCATTTGCAGCAAACTTTTCAATCAAATACTCATAAATAAAACCAAGAACGTCGTATCCCTGCTTACCATCCATAGGAATATCTTTGATAAGTTGAATGAGGTCACTGATAGACTTAGACTGGGAAGCGGCACTATCCCCTAATTTTGACAGTCCTGTCTGAAGCGTATCAAAAACGCCCTCAAATACTTTTTTGTGTGTTGGATTAATTAAACGGTTAAACGCAGAAAGAGCGTCACGAACATCTTGAACGCTAAAATCTCTACCTTTGGCAAGCCAAGTCGAAAACAGGTTGTTATACGAAATGTAATAACCCAAATTTTTCTGTATGCTTTCAACTGTTTCCATATCTTCTTCCGTCAATTCTGGAAGATATTCCTCTGTCCAATCATTTGCTCTCAGGTATTTAACTTCTTTTTCAGAAAGAAACTTGTAGAAAATAAATCCCAAAATGTAATCCTTGTATTCATTTGCTTCAATTTTTGAACGCATCTTATTTGCAGATTCCCAAATCTTAGCTGCTAACTGTTGTTTATTCATTACGCACCTCCAATTATCAGGTAATACTATTTCTTAGTCAAATCGTTTGTGTTTACCATGTCAATATTATAACATTTACACACTATATACTCAATAAAAGTTTGTGTTTTTAAGTTTTTGTGAACTTTCCATTGTCCAAAGCCAATGGACCTGCAAAATTTAATAAAAACATTAGCGGATTTGGTGTATAATGAAAGAACAAAAAAGCAATCACCAATTATTTACCCAAACATTCCAAATACAATACTCAACGCCCATGGGCTAAAAAAGCATTCGATTATGCATTGACATATATTAAAACATAAAAAGGAGGATTCAAAAATGACAGCATGCCATATTTGTGGATGGGATTTTAAACATTATTATTCAGGTGGCGATATTTGTCCCTGCTGTGAGAGTGAATATGACTTTACGGATTTTTTAGAAAAAGGGGAAATTTTAGAAAGATATTGTGGCAACAATAAAGAAAAGTTATACATCATAGCACCTGAACTGGATGGTTATGATGACGAAGAATACGTTGCACGCGATATTACATGGAGATTTATAAGACTTGCATGGATAAAAAAGGGATGTCCATTTAGATGGGCCAAAGACGAAGGCATCACATCTTGGACAATAGAAGACGCAAAAAAACAATTAGCTGGCATTCAATACAAATATGATGCCTTGGTTCCATTGGCAAACAAAATAATAAGTGACTAAAAATTGCTTATTATAAAGAAAAAGTACTGCTATTGTTAATTAAAACATATTTAATTTAAGGTGCCTATCTGCTAGTCACACTCTACTAAAGTAACACCTCCAAATAAGGTCTTAGTATTCTTTCGACATGAAACATGGATGCATATTTCATAAGCATCCGCAAGTTTTTATCCTTACGTCTGGCATATTGCTTTAGTGCATCTTGTAAAACCTGTATTTCTATATTTTTCCTGCTGCGAAGCAGATCGCAAATTGTACGTTCCATATCATAAACCGAAACAGAATGCCCGAATGATGTCTGCATAGTGGTGATTCCTATTTCATGTAATTGTTTTTTTACTGTATATACTTGAAAACCATCTTCTTGCAAACGACTGGGATTATATCCCGTTTTTACTGTTATGGCGTATTTCAAAGGCTCTCTATCTGTCAAATCATGAAAAAACAATGCTGTTTCGTTTGAAAATACAGCCTGACTACAACGTAAATGTAAAATATACATAGCATCTGTCCAAGTATCTGGCGACACGTATACTCCATGGGCAACTTGTTCCAATCCTCGTTCCTTCACATATGCATAAAACACAGACTTACTAATCCCGTTTTTTATAACTTGAAAAGTCTGAATCGTTCCACCAAATTCCTTTAATAATAAATCTAATTGTTCAAATTGAGTCATACTAGCACTCCTTTCATGCTAATATCATAATACATATTAGCATGAAAGTAAATTCAAATAACACTTTTAAAGTTCTTTTGTTTTTAATAACATCCTTTGAAACGATTCTATTCTTTAAAGAACTAATCTCCCGTCGTAAACATGGATTTTGGTTCATTAAACAAAGTAAGAACGCTCCTCATCTCCTTCGTTACCATCCCGAAGTCTATGGTCACTGTAATTCCATGATAGTGGGATGTTGGGAACTCCGATTGATGTGCATGTCATTATACACCAGCTCAATTCCCGGTAGCACATGAAACATCTTTATCCTCATCTATATGCACAATTTTAACGGTTCCTTCCCCTAAACATAATTTTACCTAGATTATTCACGGTGCAGCCGTGAAAGTGGCTGAAAGCCACATCGTTACTATATTTTAAATGAATATTGCTTTTCACTTATTAAGTGAATAAAAAA
>CADABQ010000030.1 GCA_902786205.1 uncultured Lachnospiraceae bacterium
GAATAAGAACTCCCAGCCACATTCTTTCTTTGCTTCAATCATTCGCTTAATGTCATTGTAATTAAACTCTGTACTGGAATTTTCTAATCCATCTGTAGTGATTACAAACAATACTTTTCCGGCACGATGTTCCTCCGGCAAATGTTTCTGCACATTGTCAATTTTGTTAATTGCCTGTCCTACTGCATCAAGCAATGCTGTACATCCCCGGACATAATACTCTTTATCCGTCAACGGCTGAACTGCATCAATCGGGAAACGATCATGAATGATTTCCACTTCATCATCAAAGAGAATTGTAGTCACATTAACTTTTTCTCCTTCTTTTTTCTGTCTCTCTATCATCCCGTTAAATCCACCGATTGTGTCGCTCTCCAGTCCACCCATTGAACCACTTCTGTCCAAAATAAAAACCAGCTCTGTTAATTCCGCATTCATGTGATTTACCTCCTTCGGTTTATTGTAATCACATTATATCTACGAAACTAACAGAGCTGGTCGCATGATAGGCGACAATTTCATATCTCCAAGCCTCTATTTTCTTTTTTCATAACCAAGGCAGTTTGCAGAACTGCACCATTTATCATATTTGGAACATATTCCTCTCCCTGAAAAATGCACGCAGTTCTTTCCAAGTCTTCCTGTTTTCTTAACTTTGTAAAAACCGCCTGCACTATTTTTTACATGAAGTACGCTTTTTCCTCCGTCGTACATCCGCTTCTTCTTTTTCTGCATATACTTCACCTACTCAAAAATTGGCTGTCCATAAGCATCTAATATCTCATTAATTTCAAACATATCGTATATCTTATTCTGTAAGAAATAAGCCACGATAATATCCGTTTTTGAACTTCTTGAAAACGCAAAACCTGCTGAATTTAGAAGATCCTTCGCTTCGTCAATAGATAGTTCTAATGCTATTGCAAACGCAAGCACAGTCTTCTTATTTGGCGTATAATTCACATCTTTTCTGATTTTTGAGAAATGTCTCCGATCCACATAAGCTTTATTATATGCTTCAGAATCAGTCATCCCTCTCTCATCAATTAAACGCAATAGTCTTTGGGAAAATGTCTCATCCATCTGCCCCATAAGGCTTTCTATATTACGGTTTGTTGCCAATGTCGAAGACATAGAGTCAGTTGCTTTCGTTTTCTGCATACTTTCAACATCAAACGATTCTACGGCACTTTCATCTATCTCAATATCTGTATCTTCTTCGGCATCACATTTTTTTGTTGCTTTTTTCTTTCTAAATTCCGTGATTCTATCAAATATAGACTTCATTTCTTTATCCAGTTTAATATCATCCGGTTTGTCTATGTAATATTTATCTATGTATTTTCCAACTGATTCATATAATTTCTGGTCTCGCATTTCCGACTCCTTTATCTATGCCATATTTTCTGCATCTTGCTCTCTTATCCTGTCTAATATTATATCAATACGGCTCCTTTTATCACCAAGCCTCTTCAACATTCCCTCGTCATGATACTTAATATAGCTTACCACATCATAGAACCTACTGGAAGGCAGTTTCTGTTTGTGATAACCTTCAAAGCACTTTTTATGTATTTTTAAAGCCTCATCCCTTCTTTGTCTGTAGTTTTCATGACGGAGTTTTGTCACCCTGTCATTCTGAATATGTACAATCCACCCGCTGAATGGTGTGCGGATAAACACCATATCTGAGGCAATATTATAATCTAATCGGAATTTGTTGCAAATCATACTCATATTTTCATCTGTAAGCGGCAATTCTCTAAGATATTCTGCACGGTTATTCTGCTTTACACCAGAGCTTACACCCCATTGCAATCTGTTCCATTCATCCTCACAGCCACATATTTTACATACTCTGTTTCCCTGAAAAATCACATGTTTGGCTGCTTGGTTTGTAGCAAGCAAATGATTTTTATTAGAATATCGGCAGCTGCCAGTATGTATTATATGAGTTCTTGGACTCAGATAACATATCTCCTGGTTAGTCCACCTCGTGTATTCCTTATAGCATTTGCAAAATAATTGATACATATAATTTGCATCATGCTTTGAATAGTGAAGAAAGTTTTTCTGAAATTCAATGCCCGCCTGTTTCAATGCACGCTCAAAACCAATTTGATTTACTCCATCACTTGCAATATGCATGAGAACTTCTTGAAATACAATAACTCTATGTCTCGGCATTGAATATCCATAAGCGTCCATACCTCTTTTAAACAATTCATAAGTATCCTTTGTCCAAACTACTACATACTTATATTTTGGAAATGACATCTTAATTTTCTGCAATACTATTTCTTCACTATTTGCCTGCATGACAGATTTTAATGTAGAATGTGATAGTACTAATGTATCCGGATTATATTTTTCTTCTGAACTCAGTCGCATCGCTCTGGAAAATGATTTTTTCAAATTCATACTTTCATCAGTCGCTACCACACCAATCTGAATTGGCTCCCGGTCTTCTATACCATTTGTTCCCGGTGTCTGATTCCATTCGATATCAACAAACAGATATTCAAATTTTTCCAGCTCATGTTTACCTGCCATATTTACCAATCCTCGTCAAATTCATCCATTGCGTCATCCACACCATCGGCATAATCACTATCCCTGTCATACCGATCATAATCATAATCGCCATCCATGTATATATCATCATAGCCATCATCATATGCAATGGCTACACTGCTTTGAAATGCCTGCACCCTAAGTTCCCACTCAAACATTTCTGAAGGCTCCGCTTTTGTATTTACAGTAGGAATAAGAATCAAACTTGCTCCCTTTAGGGCTTCTGTCCTTATGCTTTCCGGGTAATGTCTATCAAAGCATACTACTATTCCAATCTTTCCAAATTCTGTTTCAAACACGTTAAAACCATCCTCCGAAGGAACATAGTAATCCTGTTCAAAAAACCATTTTTATATCCATTGCAACACTAGCCGCAATATGACCATACACCCTAAAAAGAACACATTATACCCCAAAAATGTAACCATATATTTCTTTTGCTCTGCTGCCATACTTTTGGAATAAAAATCCAGCGAAATCATACTTGCCATAGATGCAATTGGCGTTCCAAGTCCACCCACATTCACTCCAAGCATTAAATCCATGCCATTCGAGGTAAATTTAGATAATAAAATTGCGGCTGGAACGTTACTAATCATCTGGCTTACGAAAACTCCACATACAAATTCATGCTTTGCTACTATTGTCCCAAGCCAACTCTCAATAACAGGTACTGCTGCTATATTTCCCACTATTACAAATAAAAGGATAAACTTCCCTAACAAACCATAATTAATTTTCTTTAATAACTCTGGATTACAAAGTAACAGTGTTGCAACCACAACAAGAAACGTAATCCATCCTGGCAAAATTCGAAGTACCGTTAGAATACACAAGAAAAAAAGCACTGTAAATACAATGGTCCAAACGGTTTTATGTTTTAACTCTTTTTTTTCCTGTTCAAATATTTGTTTATCCACATGAAAAGTTTTTTTATCGAACTTTATCCACACGCATCCCATAAGTAAGAACATTGCTACCATTCCATACGGCAACAATGCCTGAAAAAAGGCTAGGAAACGCATATGATATTCTTGATATAAATATACATTTTGTGGATTTCCAATGGGAGTTAGTGTACTTCCTAAATTTGCTGCAATGGTTTCCAATACAATCAAAACAATGGCGTTCTCCTGTCTCTCTAACCGATGCAACAGGGTAATGGTAAACGGCACCGTTATAATCAGTGCTACATCATTGGTTACCAACATACTAAAGAAAAAACAGGTGCCAACCAAACAAAAAGCCAGACTTCTAATATTTCTAGCTTTTGTCACTAAAAACTTGGATAGCAAATCGATATACCCTAAATATTGAAAGCCTTGCACTACTGCCATTAAACAAAACAACAATAGCAATGTTCCAATATTAATCTGACTGATGATTCTTTTATCTATTATATTCCACATACTTCCTCCTGGGTATTCAATCTATTTCTCCGTAATCCAACATTCTTGCTATCCGATTGGTTATTGTTCACACGCAGTGTCAGTTACTTAAGGTTTGAACTTTTAGGAAAGAGTTGCAATGCCTACATAGCTTTCCAAAACCTGCTTCCGATTGTACTGACTCCTAAAATAATTCTTTTATCTTGAAAATTCGCATCGCATTTTTATACATTAAATTTTCATAGGCTTCTTTGCTCATTTTGTCTTTTAGTACATGAAAATAATCCTGATAAATAGAACGTTCCCCTTTCGGATTACAAAAGTAAGTATCCACTCCATCAATCGGTGCATCACTGCCGAATAACATTCTCTCACTTCCATAACGGCGAATTACCTCTATGGTTGTTGCCATAGGAACCCATGTTGTATCCCCATATAAATTATCTGCCTTTCCTAATAAATCTACGGCTTCACGATTGTCCGTCCCCAGTCCCATGTGTACCATTACAAATGGCACTTTTGGAAATAACTTTGCTGCCTCATACAAATGTTTCGGACTGGCTGCCTCACATCCTCCTGTGTGAGAAACGACTGCCAAACCATATTTTTCTGCCAAGGAAAGGTATGGCAACACTCTTTCATCCGTAGGTGCTACATTAGAATGAAAAGGATGCAGTTTTATGGCATAAATCAAATCCAAATTATCTGCGATCAATTGTTCCAACTCTTTTGTCACACCCTGTAAATAGGGTTTTACCCACACACATGCGCCTATTTTGTTTGGATATTTTTTAGCAAAATGCAATACCCTTTTTAAGCAATCCTCCTGCGTATTCTGCATACTATCAGGCAATAATACCTGCTGGTGTGTCATCTCTGCTGCATCTGCATTAGACACCAGCCCATAAGCAATCTGATATTTCTCCATTGCTTCTACCACCATCTGCTCATTCATTTCAAATCCTACCGCTTCCCCACCAATATGCAAATGTGTATCAATTATCATATATTTTTCCCCTTTCCAATCCACAACAAGGATTTTCCTAAAAATATTGATTTTCTAACAGTTGAACTCATTGTATCATTCACTTTGAATATTTTCAATAAGCCCTATTATTTAGAACAAATGGGAACTGCTTGCAAAACTCTAGTACATTCGCAATATTACAAATGAAATAGCTGCACTGTTTCTTCAACCATGCTATAGTTTTTCCTACCCATTCTACAGGTATCCTGTCCAAATTTTTTCCGGTTTGTCGAGTCTTAAACAACGCCAGTGCAAATGCCGAATACCATATTCCATCCATATCGTCAATTGTAATTCTTGTCTTACTTTTCATTATATTCCAACCTCTGTTTTTGTAACCGATTCATTATCAATAACAGACCTAGAAATTGCCATATATTCCCAACGCTAATCCATGCGGCTGCAAGCGCATTTCCCCATGCATAACCTCGAAATGGTGTCGCAATCGCCATAGTCACTGCCATTCCAACTCCAATATTAAACACCCAGCACCACCTTGGATATGGTGTCATGCCCTTTGCAAATATATATATCTGGACCACAATCAAATACAAACAAAATATGGTAAACAAGATAATTGCCGGCACCATAAAATAAACTGCAAATTTTCGTACACATTCATATGCAATTCCTGGATTTTCCGTTCTTAAAAAACTATACAACCATGCTGCCATAACACATGGGACATGAACACCGCAAGCACCAAATGCAAGATATCCAATAATTCCAATACGTAATCTACGTGCATATTTTAAAGATTCTTTTTTAACCAAACGATAGATTCCAAAATAACTAAGTCCCTCTAAAACGATTCCAATCAATCCAAACAGGGCTGAACACAAATACACAGAATCCGTTTTTCCCATATAAGTCGATAATTTCCCCTCTAGTCCACTGAGATTCGCCTGTTTTACACCATATCCCAGCATCCAGTCACCTATAAACACAAGGATTGCTGCAAACAAACCTATATAGAATAACGTTCTACTCTGTGTCCACTCTGATTGTTTTTTTATATCCTTCATATTAATTTTACCCTTTTCCATATTATATAAATGACACAATTCCCGCTACAATAACTGCTGGGATAAAAAACATCACAATTCCACGCACAAATGAAGCCACATGCACCTTTGGATTTTGATACAAGCTTTTATCCTGCGCACACGAAAAGCGAATACGTGGGGTATTTCTCCACCACAATAAGTCGATTACAAGTAGATCAAACAAATTAAGTACTTGCCCCCAAATAATAAAATATGTAAGCGCATCTAAAAAATCAGAAAAGCCAACCGTATATTTCAAAATAATTCCAACAACACAAAAAACTACGGAAAACATAACCACATTTGATACGAACACGCTTACCATATTTACCGCCGCCGGCGCAAGTGAAGCCAAATGCATATCATTTTTTACCAGTTCCTGCACTTCTTTAGGATAAGAACGAAATCCCCTCATATTTTTTTCATCACTGCCAGTATTTGCGTAGCAAATGAGCCAAAACAAAAAGCAGAATCCAATTACAACTAAGATTTTTACTATCATAAGCACTCCTTCCAAATTTTATCCCTTACGTAAAATAGCACTAGTTAGCCTTGGCTAACTAGTGCTATTTTAGCATATTTTAGCAAATTTACAAGTTCTATTTGCTGTTTCACCCTTTTCTTCTCTCTGTTTTAAGGCAAGATACACTTTTGCCTTGTACAAACTCAAATCTCAGGAGAAAAAACGGAAAGTCCGTTTGCAACAACGGGTTTCTTTCTAATATTTCAATGTTTGTCTGCTACTGTATCCATTCTTCTTAAATTCAGAACACAACATTTCGATTTTAACAGGTGTGACACAGATAAGATTCATAGGTGCTTCCAATTTCTTTAATGCTTCTATTGGTATCTTCTTAATCTTGGCATGCGCATTATACCTATCAGAAAATGGCTCTATCAATTCTGCTTTTCCCATCACCTGTATGCTTTTCAGATTTCCAAAGCCCTCATATTTATCATAAATGGCAAGGCATACATTTTCGTTTTTCTCAAGACCGATAAACTTCTGGCCACCTTCTGAAAACATCCAGAACTTACCATCATGGTAGCTGTACTCAATCGGTGTACATCGCACATAATCACCTGTTCCCGTTGCAAGTGCGCAGGTATTATTGGTACTTATGTATTCTTCTATTGCCTTTTCCAGTTCTTCTTTCGGCATTGCTGTATACTCTTTATTCTCCCAATAATTTGCCGCCTTTTCAAACTGTTCATGTGTCATAAAAATCGCCTCCAGACTTCATTATCACCTAATCTCCGCACCAAAAGGCATCAGAGACAGTTTTGCAATTTTAAAAAACTGCTTTCCAAACGGGATGCCAACAATAGTTATACAGAATATCAACCCCGTCACTGCATTTCCTACCGCCATCGGAATTCCTGATACAAGCAACCATATAATATTGGAAAGAAGGCTGACTGTGCCTCCGCCATATACCACTTCTTTCCCAAATGGGAAAAATGCCAATCCTGCAAACTTAAAGCATTGCAGACCTATTGGTATCCCTATGATGGATATGCACCATAAACAACCGGCTGCTATCCATGACAGTCCACTCAATAATCCGCCACATATAAACCAAAGTATGTTTCCTAATACGCTCATGTCAATATTCCTTCTCTATCTCTTCATTTATTCCATACATTTTCTTAAATGCGTCAAGGTCTTGCGGACGCTTTATCAGCATTACCTCTTCTATCTTGCCTGTATGGATATCCTTAAAACCAGCAACCTGCTCTCCAGTACATATACTTGCTTTAATTACTGGTTTCTTACTATTCCTATCATATGTCTTTGCTATTGTTTTCTTCTTAAACAGCCCCAACTTTAATCACCTTCTTTGGATTTTGCCAGTAGCATCTAGTCAATACTTTCAATGCTTTCATTTGTGTAAATAAATTTTATCACACTTCATCCTTTAAGTAAATTTGTATACTATTTCAAAAAACACCACTACTTATATAACTATAAGTAATGGTGTCCTTTCTATTTTTCCAATTCTTTTTCCATAATTGTTCTGATTGCTTTAATATCCGTAAAAGTCAATTTAATTCCACGATTATACATAGCCAGTACTTCATTCAGATTTTCAACAAGTACTTTATCCAGCTTTTTATGTATTGTCACTGGCTGTTCCTGAATTGTATGAACATGGTCGAAATATTTTTTAATAACAGGAAATGCATTCTGTATCAAAAAAGCATTTTCCCTTCCCGCAAATATGCCAATGACAATTGTATTACATCTGCCATATCGTTTCTTTTTCTTCTCAATGATTCCCCTATATTTCTCTGCCTGTGAACTAATGGGAATCATCCAATATAATTCTGGATTCTTTTTATCCTGAATTGCATAATAATGAGGTCGATAATTTCCCCGTTCCTTATTGCTCATCAAGTATTTATCCTGAACCAAGTCAAAAAATTCATCCTTGATATGATAAGAATATCCCTGTTGTATCTCCATAGACAACCTTTCCTTTGTGATAAAATTCCCCATCAGTAAACACTGATGGGGAACATTTACGAACTATACTATTTTTATCCCACCTGTATAGCAAGTGGCTTCATTTACGAACTGAATTATTTATACCCCGCACCATCAGCAAGCGGCAAACATTTACTTCTATCCTTAGTATATACAGTATCTTTAAAATAATCAACCTGTTTTTTCAAATTCATCTGATTTTTTCCCTGCATCATCACCGTATACATTTCTCACCCTATTTTAATCGGATGTCGAATAACAGTTTTCCATTTATCTGGTGCTACTTTTCTTGCATCTGACAAGTAAATTTCATGATGTAATCGGTTTACACTTATGTCATTTACATAACCGTGCTGCTCTATATATTCATCCATTAACGCCACCGTTTTCGGTTCATCATCAAATGCACCTATGTGCATGATTTGAACACACAAGCCCTCATCAATGGACAGAAATTCTGCCAATGAGCAATCGAGTTTTTTCTTTTTGGATGCGGTTTCTACCGCCCACTCAAAATCCTTTTGCGTAATAAAGTCAGGCAAACGAATGACAGAAATCCAGTTAAATGTAGATTTATCAGCATAGTCTATACCATCAACATTATCCTGCCACCAAAATCCTTCCAACGGGGGAACAACATACTTAAAAAAGCCCTCAATTTTATGCTCTGTTTTATAGCTCATTTTCAGAGTGTAAGCAACGGCATACAGTACACTGATTGCCCGTTGATAGGCACCGTCAACCTCATTAGGATTGCCTTTTCCTCGTATAGCAATATAGTTAGCCTTCGGAACAGTAACAATCTCTGGTTTACTCTTCGGCATATAAAACTCCTTGTATTCTTTTTTGAAATCAAAAGCCATAATTTTCTCCTTATAAATTTCTATTTATTCTAATTTACAAGTAGATTGTACCATATATATACTGACACCCTGTGTCAAGATTTATATTTTTCATAAATTTCTTTTGCCTGCTTTGCTACGATATCTTTGAGATACAAAGGCTCTATAATATCCACTTGTGTCCCGAATGACAACAAGTACCCGATTAACCATTCATCTTCTGGCATTTCAACAGATACGATTAAATCTCCATTTTCGTCTGTACTTATTTGTGTATTAGCAAATTCATCGTAAACACGATATGAAATTTCTTTAGCAAAGCGAAGTACAATTGTACTGTAAACTTGCCCTGACATTTCATCTAATTCTGGAAAAGGCTTTTTACAAAAAGTGTCCGAAAGTACCTCCAACTCTATCATGCGAGTCAGCTTAAAAATACGATAGTCCTGTTTCTCCGTACAGTATGCTTTCAAATACCACGACATAGACTTATATGACATTTTTAACGGTTGAACAATTCTTTCGCTAATCCTTCCATAAGAATTTGCGTAGGTTATTTTCACACACCTTTGATGAATTATCGCTGATTTCAGCAATTCAAATTTCGCATTGTCCGTTCCGTTATTTCCCCATTTGGAAAAATCCACTTCAAGCCAGCTTTCTGAACTGACATTAAATATTGCAGAGAGCTTTTGCAATATTTGACGGTTGTCAATATTGTTTGTGGAATTGATGCTATGCAAAGCTGCTAGAATTTCCCGCTTTTCTTCTTCGGTAAGCACCGCTTTATCTAAAACAAAATCATTCATTAAATAAATGCCGCCATTTCGTCCTGCTTCCGTATAAATAGGAATACCTGCACCGCTTAAAGCGTCAATATCTCTATAAATTGTTCTAACAGATACTTCAAACTTTTCTGACAGTTCTGGAGCAGTAGCCCGACCTTTATCAAGTAAATGATATACTATCTTAAATAACCTGCTTTCCTGCATTGTCAACCTCTCCTTTAATTTGAAGCACTTAAACCTTTCAACTCTTTTGCTATGTATTATCCTTCAAACTGTAACACTGGTACAACATATCTGTCATTCTTTGTTTATCTATTCCTCTTATGCCCAAGGACTTTAAATCCACCGTTTCATCAGCTACTTCAGATAAAAATCTTTTCATATCCTCTGCTATTTCCGGACTGAGAACCTGCCTTGTATTGGCTGTAATTAATTGAGCTAATCGGAACACGTCGTTTTTATGTTTCTTTATATTTTTGCTGTCAACCTGCTCTCCATTCAACTTGCGTTCTTTCAAATCCAACCAAGCTTTTGCCTTGAATGGTATCAAGCAAGTTGGTCTCAATACCGGAATACCATCAACCATCATCTGTCCGGTTTTCAACAATTCATAATACGCTTCATTTAGAAGGATTGCTGACAAACTGGATATTTCTTCATCTATTGGAAGCGGTGTGTGAAGTGCATCATCTTTCAATATAATAAAATCTGGATTTCTGGAAAATATTTCTATCATATATGGATATTCTTTACTTTTTGGAGATGTAAAACGATAAAACTGTGCATTTCCGGTACTCTTATTCAAATGCTCATATCCTGCTTCTTTGACATACTCCCAAAACTGCCTACCAAACTCCGCTGTTATGGATTCAACAATCAGTACAATATCTATATCTTTTGTGGCACGAAACGGCAATTCCTCGTTTTCCATAATCAAATCACAAGCTGTCCCGCCAATTATGACATATTGATTTTCAAAGCCCTGAAATCTTTCCTTAAATTTTGTAAATCCGTTGACCATTACTCCCGCAACCTTCTTTCCTGCAATTCCTCTACTGCTTCTTCAATTCTCTCATCGTTTGTATCTCCAAAAGATAAAACAACGGAAATATCATCAGCACTGTTATCCTCTGAAAATTGTTTCGGGTTGTATGCCCATAATTCAAGTCTAACCTGCTTATCTGGGTCTACCAAGTCTTCGATCAGCAATGTTTTATCATAATCTTTCTCACTAATCGCATAGGTAACAATTCGGCTTGGATTTAACATTGTTTTTTCAGAAAGTGCCGTTTCCCCTGCAAAGACCATATTTTCTGTAACTTGCGTCTTATCTATATATCCTGCTTTGCGGACAGGAGTTGTCAAATATACTTTCGCCTTTTCAAACAATTCATATCGACTATATTTTGACTCAATAAACTTATTAACACCATCTTTTGCTACAAGAAACAAATCCGTCGCTTCTAACTGTCTTGCAGCTCTGGTCAATGTCATTGCAGTAAACGGAAGCGCTTTTCTGGCCTCTGAAATATACAATCGTTTTTTCTTGCTATACAGATAAAACAAAAATAACTGCTGTGTTGAGTAAACAAACCTCCCCGTCAATTTTGGGGGTTCTTTCTCATCTGTAAGCATTGTCCCGATAAAAGGAAGAAAAACCTGCTTATCAGTAACAAACGGTATATTATTTTCTATAAGACTTTTTCTTCGATAATTTGATACCGTTGCAAGTTCAAATATGACTGGCACATTATCAATCTGCTGTATTTTTGCAATTTGTTTTTTCAATGCTGGAAGCGTTGCAAGTTCTTCTGTTGGAATAAGCATTATACAACGTTTGTTCCCAATATAGGCTGTGTGAAAATCATAACTGCCTGCAATATAAACAGGTAACGAATCCTGATGATTCCATGCTTCATATTTTATAGAAATTCCGAATACGCTTGTAAGCATATTTCTCATTCTCCTTTTTAACTCAATTTATTTCATTTTAACTTGGCATATGTTAAAAGTCAAGTTTTTGAGTTATTTCGAATTTTTACTGAAAATTCCTAGTTACTATCCTAAAAAGACTTTCTTACCCTTTTACATTATCGACACATCGTGTCGACAATCTTGGTTAAAGTTTTATAAATAATAGTGCAGAATGCTCTTGCATATATTCCTTGATTCTAATTACTTTTTGAACTTATATTTTCCTTTTCCGTGACCGGATACTGGCTCAATAATATCTGCCTGAACCAGATTGGCAAGAAGTTTTGAAGCACCTGAACCTTTCAGCTCAAGAAGTTCCATAACCGCACTTCTTCCAAACACCTCATCAAAATCAAACTTTTCAAAGAGTCTATGGATATGAACCGTCGTTTTTACCGTGAAATCGCTGCCTTTTTCGGAAAGTACACTTTCAATATCCACTTTTTTGTCTTGAATGTCCACTTTTTCATTTTCAATATCCACTTTTGTATCCCCAATGTCCACTTTTTCTTCATTCAAAAGTCCACTTATATGAAGATTTCGATTATGAAGCTCATTTTTCTCATTCAAAAGCAGATTTCTGAGAAACGCTTCCAGATACTCTGTTGTTTCGTGAATACCTTTTTGCAGGTTCGTATAGTTTGCACGGACAAGTGCATTTCGGAAATACCACGCATTCTCCGCAAAAATATCATTGGTTGCAGAAAATCCAAGTGTCCTTAAATATTTGATGAAGAACACCGCCGTTGTTCTTGTATTACCTTCCCCGAAGATATGGATTTGCCATAACCTTGAAATGAATACCGCCAGATGATGGATAATCTCGTCCATTGAAAGTCCTTTATAGCTAAAATCCTTCTCCTGCGAAAAATCATATTCCAGTGTAGCTCTCAACTCAGACGCACTACCATACATAACAGTTGCCCCATCAAGCACCCATTCTTTCTTTGTGATGTTGTAATCTCTAATCTTTCCGGCGTGTTTATAAATACCCTGAAAGAGTTTGCGGTGGATAGCGATATACTCATTCGGAGAAAATGAGAACGCTGTTTCAGAAAGAATTTCAGCAATACGAGAAGAAACCTTATCTGCTTCTTCGGTACGCTCATCATCAGACAAATGCACGGGTCTTTCTTCATAGTAACTGTCGATAAGACTCTGTGCTTCCTTCATCGTGATTTTGCCTTCAATATTCTGAATGGCAGTATCAATCAAATATTTAGATGGTTTGAGTCCGTCCACCGCCTGAAGTCCGATTGCGGTACTCCAAGCATAACCCTTATGAGCTTTATCCGGTTCAGACTCCCTCAGATATTCCTTAAACGGGTCTTTTTCCATATCTACTACCTCGTTTCATAGTTTTATAATTCAATCTTACCTAATTTGTGCAGACTGTCTGCACAAATTCAAAACTGCACTATTCGCTTTCCTGCATATCCTCATCGGCTTTTGCAATCATCTGTCTGTACTGTTCTTTCACGCTCTCCGGTGCAAGTATCTGTACCTTCCCATTAAAGCCAAACACCCAACCAAAAAAGGTAGGACTGGCTGATACTTCGGTCTGTACCCTGAAAGAAGTCATATCATACGCAAGGGTTGTTACATCTTCTCCGAAACGGTCAACCATTGTTTTCATCAGGCTATTATCACACCGTAAATCCACAAGAACTTTCTCGCCTGAGAACAAAAAGAACACTTCTTTTGTAAAATTCTCAATATCAAAATCATCGGGCATCGTGATAATGTCCTTATCCAGTATCTCAGGTTTTGAAGCAATACGGTCTACCCTGAAATTGATAACCTTGCTTTTCTTCTCAGAATATCCGAGAACATAATAATAGTCCCCACACCAGAGAAGTTTATACGGGCTGAGTTTATAAATCTCGCCCTTATTTTTCAAAACCTTTTTCTTTAATCCGGTATAATCATAATACTGAAACGAAATCTGCTTGCCTGCATTGATGGCGTCGTTTATGGCGTCGATGATGTAATATATCTGCTCGTTGTCCGGCTTTATCCGATTGACCACATAGTTATTACGCTTCAGCTTTGCCACCTGCCCCGGACTGGTCATCGTATGTATCTTCTCAATCAAAGTTTCGCTTTTCTTCTTTGTAATGAACTTCGATGACTCTACTACGTCTATGAGCAATTTCAGTTCCGGCAATTCAAACTTACGACTGGCTACAAAGTATTTGCTCTGCGTAGAATGGATAATAACAATATCCATTCCAAACTCCTGAAGTGCAGCAATGTCCTTTGTAACCGTCGTTCTATGTGCAGATATTCCGTATTCGTCATTCAATATATTGATTAACTGTGTTGTGGAAAGAGGATTTTCTTCATCGGTTCTTTCCAGTAATATCTTTTGTAAATATAAAATTCTTGGCTTTGTTTCCATAGCCCGTCCTTTCTAAATTTTCACAATATTTTATACGAAATATAACCATTCTCATTTTAATCAAAGTGGTAAATCCACTTTCATTATATCTATATCTTCCATAATTTTTTCTTTGTAGAAATAAAATAGACCCCAAAATTTTTCCTTATTTTGCTCAAATTGTCCATATTCATTTCCAAAAATGTCACGAATTACAAAAGATAACATATAGTCTGAAATCTGGGTATCCATCTTTATATGTTCCATTCCAATAGTATTTATAATTCTCGAATAATTTTCAGTAAACCAAATATTATCTGTCCATTGCTTATTACATCTAAATGCTTCAAACGACTGATTATATTCTTCTTCGTACCCCATTAAGTTATCGTGATATATTTCTGTCTTGCTCATATCAACTCCGTGTAGATGTTTTAAGCTCAAAAGCATTTCTCCTAATGCCGTCATATTCACAAAATTTATAGTATTTTTGCAGCTATACGCTTCGTAAGTCAACGGGAATTCTCCATAATCCTTATTTTCTAACATAAGCTTAGCAAATGTTATATACAAATTATAATCATTTCTATCCAGTTTCTCATAAGGAAAGGAAATAAGATATTCCAAAAATTCTTTTTTAGAATTATCGGTGTGATATTGTCACTTATCCACCACATATCTATTATCAGCAAACCATCATCTATCAGCATTTCATATTTAGCAATAATAAGACTGGAATTTTTTAATCCACAGGCTTAATATATCTTCTTCTTTTTGTTGTTCCAATACAAGCCAACATCTCTTTATTCACTAATTCGTTCAATAATTGTCTTGTCCTTGGACCTTTTAATCCTATCTTTTCTGCCACCTGTTCTGTGCTATATTCAACACCAACCTCCATAATAGCTAAAATCTGCTGATGTCTTTCTGATAACCCCATTTCTTCTATGTTTTTTGAATCTGCTGACTTTTCTGCTGATTCTGCTGATTTTTCTGCTGATTTATCATCAGATTTCTTTTCCATCTTCATCACAAGTGTCACCTGATCGAGATTTGTATCTTCTATCAATTCTGGTTTTATCCATCCTTCTGACTTCCACACAGTAAGAATTGTCGGGAAGCCTGAGCCAGCATTATCGCCAAATCCAACCAATCTAAGCATAGTCTGCATATGAGGATTTCTTGACTTTGAATTGCCTCCACGATAAATATCCTCTAGCGGAAGTTTCAAAATTCCCGGATTTGTAAATTCAAACGAATCAGACCTCTTAATTACCTTCAACACACCTGCATCCATTAAGTAATCCGCGTGAATAATCATATTTACAAACCCTTCACGTACTGCTTTGTGAACCGGAGTATCATCTATACGCTGCACGCCACCTTCCAATTTAAATGGCTTTTTTAAGTCCTCAGTTAATTTAGGTGTTACTTTGGTAAAGAAATTAAACAGGTTATTTTCCCATGTTCCATCATAAGTAATTCTGTCATTCCAGCGGATATCTGCTGTCACTTGACTCTCATTACGATAGTCCATAAAAACATTATCAAAGCGTTCTCTGATAGCTTGTCCTGTGCCAAACATCAAAAGCCCCGCTAAAGTCAATCCTTCTACTCCAGTTTTTCTATCTTTCCTATAGCCACCCAACTTTTCAAGAAAGGACTTGTTATCCAAAGCATTCCATACATGTCCATCATTTCTGATTTCAAAAATCTGACGATATTTTCTTAATGTTTCTTTATCAATATCATCCATTGTATAATACTCAATTATTTGATTATCATTGCCCTCTGGATTTTGATCTCTTATCATTCCTCTAATCTCATGCTCTGTCGCATGATAATCGCCTTCATGATTTCTTTTATATGTTCCCTTATAAGGATTTTCTCCAACATATACCGGGCGCATATTAAAATCAGCTCTAGGAACATGAATCACAATAAGTCTTATACTGCCATCTTCAACAATCTCTACATCATCATCGATTAATAGATTTATATTCACCTTATTTCCATTAATTGTATTCCAAAAATCCTCTTTCTGCTTATGTGCATCCTCTATTCCCTGTATTATAAATCGTTTCTTCGGATCTGTCTTTGATTTGTCTTCTCTTACTCCAAGTATGATATATCCACCTTTTGTATTAGCAAATGCAGAATATGACTCATACGCAGATTTTGGTACGCTTTTTTCTGCTTTTTTGCACTCTATATCAACTTTTTCACCTTGGTAAATGAGTTCCTTTAACTCCTGCATATTCATATTCTGCACCTGCTTTCTTTACTGTATATTATGACAATAAGTGTGTTTTTTATCAATCAACTCAGAGATTTTTATTACTCATCAAGTATTTTTCCTAAACCAAGTCAAAAAATTCATCCTTGCTATGGTAAGCATATCCTTGTTGTATCTCCATAAACACCCTTTCTTTTGACAAAATTCCCCATCAGCAATCACTGACGGGGAACAATTTACAAACTATACTATTTTCAGTATTTTACTTATCCAAACTCTTCATTGTCGGGATAAATAAAACGTTTATTGAACAGTAACGCAAATCGTTAAAATATCTTGCATAACACAATTTTAGTTCTTTGCAAACAGATGTAAATAATTGCAATAAAAACATCTATTTTGTATTCATTTTGTGTTCAAACCAAAAATTTGTGTTCTCTCATTGAAATTTTCCTTCAATCTCTAAAATACATCATTACTATTTGCTAAATTTCTTATTGCATTCTGTTTTGATACCTCTGTTACATCTGCATAAATATCCAAAGTTGTCTGAATATTTTTATGCCCCATGATGCTCTGAATGACCTTAACATTTGCTTCTTGCTCACACATTCTTGTACAGAATGTATGTCTCATGTGATGACAGCTAAAATGTGGTATCAAATTAGGTTCTCGCTTTTCTTTTTCAGCAACCAAAAGTTCTTCATCATTATAAGCTTCATATACTCTCTTAATTGCACGATTTACACAACTTGGATTATGAAGATTACCATTCTTATTAGTAAATATAAATCCGGACATTCCATCAATCTCAATTTGGCTAAAACCTTCTTCCTCTTGCATTTCATATTCTTCTTGAAACGCTTCATATACAGAATCCATCATTGGAATAGTTCGAATACCTGCTTCTGTTTTAGGTAAACTCACAGTAAACGAACTCCTATAATCATCTGAAGCTTTTACAATATATGAAACACTGTGATTGATGTTAATCTCTCTCTTATCAAAATCCAAGTCATCCCATCTCAATCCTATTATTTCTCCGATTCTTCCACCAGTTCCAAATAATACAGTAAACAGCGGAGCCCATCTTCCAAAAACAGGACTTTCACGAGTATAATCTATAAATGCTTTTTGCTGTTCTATTGTAAGTGCATGTCTAATACCATTCATCGACTTATTTTGCCGTTTAATCTGTGTCATTGCTCCACTACACGGATTGGTTCTGATGATCTCATCCCTCACAGCTAAATTGAAAGTCGGGTGTAATATTGTATGAATATTTTCAACGGTACTAACTTGCAGTTCGCATTCCTTTAATAAGTATTGTTCATAAAAGAACACTACATCGGAATACTTAATATCAGCAATCTTTCTTTTTCCAAATGTATCTCTCACAAACCTATTATACATGTACAAATATCCAGAATAGGTTGACTGCTTTAATTCTGTTTTGAGTGTCATGTATCTGTCAAACACAAAATTCAAGCTAGCTTTACCTGCTACATAAGTATCCAAGCCATCCAATTGATTTTTTTGTAATTTCTTTTCTTTTTCTCTTAACTCCAACAAATCCTTTGCATAAATGGCCTTTCTTCTTTTTAAGGAATCCGTATATTTATATACATAGCGATTTTCTTTTTTGCGTTCGCTTTCCCCAGGGCGTAATACCCTTCCTTTACTATCCTTACGAGTTGTCATATTCTCACTTCCTTCTTATAGAAATAGAATAGGAAAGAAAATATCACTCTCAGCAGCAAGTATTAGCAAAACATACATTTGCATTATAACTTCATTATACTTACAACTCACATCTAACGCAAGTTTTTTTGCGTGAGAAAAATTTCCTTTCCCAATAAAAATACCAAATCTAGTTCTTCCTTTATTCTATACGAAACGATTCCAGATACTCCTCTAAAATGTCACAATTTACAAGCACAACCTGATTTATTTTATATGTTGCCTTTGCATCTTTTGCCAAATCCATAAACTTACGTTCACTCATACTATATAACTCCGCACCTTCCCTATATCTGACAAAACGCTTCTTTATCTTGTCAACTTTTTTTCTTTCCTTAATTGGTGGCTTCATGTGTTTCTTCCTCCTTCAATAAATCATATTGTACCTTCCTAATCTCATTTCTGTTGTCCTCTTTCCATTTTTTACTCACAACTTCCTCATTCCTTTCTGTTGAAAATGTCTCCTTATACAAAAACCTATGGTTGAAATTTATCCGGTACCGTTCTTTTCATTCAACATCTACAGTATAATAGGACACTGCTATTAAATTAAGGAACCAATAAGACAAGAAACCTGTACCCGTTGTTCAAATTTGGAAGATAAAAAAGAAGAGTATTGCACTCTTCCATAAACTTTAGATACTCCGCATAATATAACAAATGGATATATATTCACAAATAAATATACATCCATTGTATTTTTTCTATTCTTCAATCTTTTTATCTTCCAATTGCATATTAAAAATTTCCTTTTGTGTTTCTATTTCTGCACGAAGTTCTTCCTCTGTAGGAAGATACAATTTATACTTTGAAGCAAAAAGTTGTTCATTTCCATGCAAAATAGAATACTTGGCAATATCTTCATCTGTATCAGAACACAATACTATTCCTAACGTAGGATTATCTGTCTCCGATTTTTTTAACTCATCATACATCCGAATATACATATCCATTTGTCCTACATCCTGATGAGTAATCTTTGTTGTCTTTAAATCAATCAGCACAAAACATTTCAAAATATAATTATAAAAAACTAAATCTATATAATAATCTTCTTTATCAGTATGGATATGCTGTTGCCTTGCAACAAATGCATAGCCTTTGCCAAGTTCCATCAAAAACTTCTGTAAATTACTCAATATACTTGCTTCCAATTGTGTTTCTGTAAACGAAGTATCCGATTTGAAACCAAGAAATTCAACAATCATTGGATTCTTAACAAATTCAAGTTGGTCGTTTTGAAACTCATCCGTCAACTGATGCATTTCCTCTATTACAGGTTCTTTTACCTGTGATTTTAACAGTCTGTAATAATACTGCGATTCAATATTTCTTTTAAGTGTTTTTACACTCCAAGTTTCTTTATATGCTTCTGCTTCATACCAAGCTCTTGCCTCTGGATCTTCAACTCTTATTAACTCTCTATAATGAGTCCACGAAAGAAGATTTGATGATTTTGGACTCGCTGAGTCCAAAATCTCTGGATACATCTTATAAAATTTTACATATTTATACAGACTACTCTGCTCATAACCTTTCCCGTATTTTTCAGTAAGCTGACGAGAAAGACTTTTCATAATTTCTTTACCATAGTTTTCCGCTCTGTTTTCACCAGGTGATTCATCTTCTGCAATACGCTTTCCCAACAACCAGTTTCTTTGTAGCAAAGACATACTAACAGCTCTATATGCGACTTTCTGGGCCACATCAATAATTTCACAAGCGTCATCAAACATGTTACTCGTTTTCACATATTTTATTAATTCCTTAGCCATTTCTATATCCTTTCCTAATTTGTGACACAAATTATACGTCAATTTATTATGAGAAAAGTTTACATTGCTTTGCTTATCCTGAACATATCTAAGTGTCATATCCATCTTCTTATGACTAAACAATGTCTGTCTCATTAATATTTACAAGTTCGCCAACATACATACCAGTTGAATTCACTAAATGTATTATAGCAAAATTTTTCAGTATTTTACAGTCATCTCTGAGTTTCATTAAATCTTTATTCCAGTTTTGTGTATTTTCGGTTTTGCCAGATACGCATTTTGTGTCACAAAAATGCTGCTCTGGTTAGGGGACGCCCCTAATACCCCGAAATATATCTCCAATTTCACTTAAAACGGCAAAATGATAGCATTATGCTTACAATCTGCTTACCCCGGTGATAGCAATCTGCTTACATATTGATCACCCGCTTGATAGCACTTTGCTTACATTCTGCACACCCCAATTTCCCTTTTTTCCGCCCATCAAAACTTTCATGACAGCACTTTGCTTACAATCTGCTCACCCTAGAGCAAAAAATAAATTTACTTGTCTTACAACTGGACCAACCATGATCGATTGCAATCACTATGGTATTCTTATCCATCTTCTTCCTCCTTTTTTGAAATAGAAAAGGCTAAAGTAACAGTCCCGAAAATCTGCTTTTCCAAATAGTTTCTGTCTGTTACTTTAGCCTTTCTCTTATGTATGCTTTTTCCTCCTCGCCCGCATACAGCGAAATCTCTTTACCATGAGTATCTTTATCTAAATTTATTCTCGCCAAAAAACATTTGTTCGATATAATAAATTTGGACTTTACAGTCCTAGTGCTACCACACGTTGACGTGGATATGGCGGTTCGCTTCTTGCGGAGAGTTGATAGCTCCGATTACATAGAAATCCCTTGGGGAAACCCTGGAAAGGGTGCTAGACATCCGGAGACTGTCTAGCACCGACCGAAGCGGAGCGGAGACTTCTACGCTTATGCTAACCATTAGTAACCTTATTGCAGTGCTTGCACTGTGTGCGACTTTTTATAGTCTTGGTTACATGCATGGAAAGCAGGATACCAAGACGCAGAAATCTCCTGTGTGGATACCTCAATGGAAGCATTCAGGCTCAATAAATTCGTCTGGGAGGCAATATCCTCATTGAAATCTTATACGTTAAAATAATTAACTTCCTGTTCTAAATTTTTGGATATATGTATGGTATCTTTTGACGAGCTGCTGATTTTTTCTATGGTATCATTGATGTTCTCAATGACAGATGTGGTTTCCTCACAGCTTGCTGCATTCTCCTGGGAAATTGCTGACAGATTGCTGACTTCAGTTAATACATTATCCTTTGCAGTAGAAAGTTCATTGGTCTTTCCATAAATGTCATTTATATTTTCTGAGGTCTGATCCACACTATGAGTTACTTTATTAAAGCTTTCTTGAACGCCATCTAAAACATCTCCTTCAATGGTGACAGATTCCTGTATTTTTTCCACAAGCTCTGTACTTACTCCAAATTTTTGTACAAGATTAGTAATAATATTTCTGATTTCCTGAGCCGATTCTGTAGACTGTTCTGCTAAAGTCTTTATTTCGCTGGCTACCACTGCAAATCCTTTGCCCTGCTCACCTGCTCTGGCAGCCTCAATAGAAGCATTCAATGACAAAAGATTGGTTTGACTTGCAATGCTTGTGATAACATCAGTTGCCATATTAATAGTTTCCACCGCCTCATTGGATTCAGCAATCCCCTTTGCCACTTCCTGTGAAATTTGGATGGTATTCTTGTTTGCCTCAATAAGCTTATCCAAGTTTTCTCTTACTTCTGTACTGATTTCACATACTTCATCTGCATTTTCTTTTGCCTGGCCTACAGCTGTCTGGATATCTGTAATATTATTTCCAACCATCACCATATTGGAAGCTGTGGTCTGTACAGATTCTGCCATAGAAACTGCGCTCGCAGAAATTCCATCAACAGTAGTAGCTACTCCGCTTATAGCATTACTACATGCACCGATGGAATCATCCACACCTATCATATTTTGGTCTAGTTCTTCCATAGTTGTGTGAATATTGGACAATACACGCTTCATTGTAGATTTCAATATATTTGCTGAGTCAATAATAGAAGAAATCTCTTTTACCTGAGCGGTTGTTTCTATATTTGCATCCAATTCTCCATTGGCAAGCCCTTTGGTAAATTCATCCAACCTCTTAAGTGGGGCAGCAATCCGTCTGGAAAGAATCAGCGTAATAATGACAAACGCAACCATTAAAGCAATTGCTGTCATAATAAACACACTGGATGCCTTATTTATTTCACTCAGAACATCTTTTTCATCTACAGTAAGTACAGTGATGTAATCATTATTCTTTCCCACGAAGTAAGCTGCATATTTATTTTTCCCATCAAATACATAGCTGATAAATCCCGGTTCCACTTCCTCGTTGTTGCTGATTCGTGCCAATACTTGCTTTACCGCTTCGTTTTCTACCGGCTGACCTACTTTTTCTTCATTTGGATGCTGAATCATAATGCCATCGTGTCCATTTACCGTATAGAAATACATGGAATCATAACCCATGGAGGATGTATCAGAAAACATTTCTGCCATGTCGTTTACGTATACTGCCGCTCCTACATAACCAATAGGATTATTTTTATCATCAAATACAGGAGCATACATCGATACTACCTGCTTTCCTGTAGCTGGGGATGCAATAATTCCTGTGTTATACATATCATCCGATGCCAGCATATTCTCCTGCAAGCTTTTCAAGCGGTCTCCTTCTCTTGTGGGTACTCCGATGGCTTTCTCTACTGGATGAGTCAGGGTTGTAGAATCCCAGTTGGATATGTAGATAGCCTCCATGTTACCTGCCGCATTAAAACACTCCATCGTATAATCCTGTGCTTCTTTTTGCAATGCAGCATCCGTTTGATTTTTCAAAAACTCTACCACGATTGGCGATTTCGCAAAATTCTTCAAAGTTCTCTCTTCATTTTTTATATACGACTCAAATCCCGTCCCAGTTTCCTTTACAAGGGACAACATAGAATTTTGAGTAACGCCTTTTATTTCTGCGCTCGATGTACTGATCAGCATAATCAACATGATAATAATAGAAATCATCATCGGTACGACCGAAAATGCCACCAACATTGTGTTAAAGTTTAATTTTAATGTTTTTCTTTTTTCTTTCATATTACATTCCCCACTTTCTTATCTTTCTATACACTTTTCTTACTATGCCCCTTCTCTACCAGACATATAGTAAACCGTCTAAAACTTGAATACCCGTTCTATTTACTGTTATCTGCTCACCTAATGCTTGGCATACAATATCAATATCATCAACTACTGCTTTTTTCTTCAAAACCATCTCCTGTCAGAAAAAATATTGCTAGATAAATGCCCAAAAAGCAGTGCATACAAAATTGACAGAAAAGCTCTGCCATCTGTTATACACTGCTTTTAACACGTATCTACTGCTATTCTTTTTTCCACTTCAAAAAGACAGAATTTGCTCTGTCTGTCTGTCTATCTATAAGATTATCCTTTCTGTTCCCCATAAAATCAACCCCCTCGTAATATCCAATAAAATGGACACCCTATATTTGTTATTTCCCATAACCCAGACACTAAAAATTCACTCATATGTTGCAAGAACCCCCATCCTTCAACACCATGAACTATTAGATTTTTTCTTGTAATATATTATACCATATTTTTCCTTATAAGAGTCTTACTTTTTATTAAAAAATGGATTTTTTGGCAAAAAAGTTGCACAAACTTTTCAAGTGCATTTGTGCAACTTGCTAATTTTCTGAAAACTATATATTTTTTATAGTTCTCCACTTTATTTCTTCCCCACCATCGTTCTGATCTTCTCTTTCATTTTGATCCTTCTGAAAACTAATAAAAATCTTTCTCATATCACGTTCCGTGTCAATGTCTATTTTGATACCAAACATGGACAACGCCATCTCCACAGCCCTGTCATAAGCCTCCAGCGTATCATCCATTCTAGTAATGACAGCACAATTATCAAATTCCCTAAACCCATTTTCAATAATACGAACTACCCGAATATTGTTCTTCCTGCACAATTCATTTTTTGCCCGTTCCATTCTATAACCATGATGATTGTTATGATAATTCTTCGAGAAAAAGATTGCCCCATGAACACTTGGTATGTAAATATCTATTGGCACTCCTATTACATCCTTGTTTCCATATTCTGCTTCTATTTGTGCTGTTTGTAGATAATATCGCAACGCCTCCAGTTCCATATTCTTTTCTAATCGTGCCATATCTCTGCTAAAATTATATTTGAAGATCGCTTTTTGTGTTTGTATTTCCTGTCTGCACTTTGGACATCCACTGCCTTGTACTCTTGTTGCAATGGAAGCCTTCCAACTATGCTGACATTTCCTGCAAGTCCACCATACAAGTTCTCTGGAATTTTCCCTTATTTCTGTTGGCTTTATGTTTTCATTGAACAAAGACCATTCTTTTACCAACTCCGGTTGTGTGGTTTCCAGATCATTGATGCCACTAACCGTAATCGCTCCACTACAACACTCACATTTACTGCCTCGTCCTCTTGTCGAAATCAATGCTTTCCATTCATAACCGCACACATGACATTTCCACCACACTCTTTTATTGGCATATTGTGCTACTTGATCCGGTCTCAACGGAAAATTTTTCTCAGACCAGTCTTTTGCCAGTTCCGGCTGCATGGTTTCCAAATCATTGTATCCTTTTAATACTTCAATACTATTGCAATACGGACAATCACTGCCATTCACCCGGTTCTTTATTGCAGCCATCCATTCATGCCCACATTTTCCTTTCCACCACGCTTTCTTAGAAGAACCAACTGTAAATTGCCGGGGTGTTAATTCATTATTTTTCGCTGACCACTCTTCTGCCAAGTGTGGTGCCTTTGTTGCCAGATCATTGAAACCAATCAGAATACGTTTCCCTGCACAATACGGACACCCTTCACCGTGAGAACGGCTTTTTACAGACATCAACCACTCATGCCCGCATTTTCCTTTCCACCACACTTTTTTATTCGAACCATAGGTTACATTAACCGGTGTGAGTGGCTCATTCTTTTTCGACCACTCTTTTGCCAGTTCCGGATTTACTTCATCAAGATATTTCTTCGCCATATCATTACCCTCCCTATCTTACATATTGAGGGAAGTCATGATTTACTTCTGCCTGATAATATCCCTCTATTGTGCAAGGTGCGTTGAATAAAGTTGCAAGCATGTATTTTTTAATATTCTTTACTTTGGTAGTGTTCTTTTGCAAGCAAAGCAATACATACTGTATATGACTATAATTCAATTTCAAAAATCTGCTTCGCACAATCTCTGTTGGATAAATATTTTTTGCAATTACCATTTCCTCAGATTTACACATGATCACTTCCATAATCAATGCCAATAATTCCTGCAATATTTCTTTTTGATTTTCATGCGATGTCACCAAGAGATCATACTCAATATTCTGACGAATAAACTCCTCATATTGTTCATAGGATCTCGTGTACTCTGCATCTAATCCCATCCCATCCTGTGATATGATAGGATTAGATATAGATTTATTACAATCAGTATGATTATTATTAGTCTTACTAATAGGTGGTGTAGTTTCAGCAACTTCT
>CADABQ010000031.1 GCA_902786205.1 uncultured Lachnospiraceae bacterium
TGATGTCCCATGAAATTCTTTTGAATTTTCAAGGTTGTTTCACTGTTTAATTGTCAATGTCCTAATCGCTGCAAGCCTTATTCTGTAAGGCTTTGAGGTATTTCTTATTTTCTGTCACCCCCAAGCGACTTGTTTAGTATAGCACCCTGATTTTCAAAAGTCAACACTTTTTTTAATCTTTTTTTAATTTTTTTTATTTTTCTTTCCAAATCCCCAATTTTCGCCTTAAACCAACATGGAAATCACTGTACATTTTCTTAGATTTCCGCATTACATTATTTCTAAAATAGTAGCTATATTATGCACAACCTTAAATCTAATATTATACCCTGCATAGCTTACACCATAAATTCGTTGTTCATCCTCTATATACGATGGTCTTGGATCCTGTTCAATAATCTTTGTAACACATGTTACAAATTCCTTGTTGAACCTTTCTTGTAGTTCTTTAGGAAAATCTACACATAGCTTATAGTCCCTAACACAGTCTGAAAAACCTCCTACTGCATCCGGATGACTATCTGTATAGGCTAAATATGGTTTTATATCATAAATCGGTGTACCATTCATTAAATCAGCCCCCAACACATGTAGCACTGTTCCTAATTTTTCATCCAATTCAATCTTTTCTAATTTTACACTGGATAATCCGATTGGATTCGGACGAAACGGCGACCTTGTCGCAAACACACCTACTCGCTTATTTCCACCAAGCCTTGGTGGTTTTACCGTGGCAGACCAGTTCTTCCGTACCGCTTTTGAAAATTTCCACAAAATCCATATATGTGAATATTGTTCTAACCCCTTAAATGCATCCCAAGTCCGATATTCTGGCTCAAATATAATCCTTGCCTTCGTTTCTTCTATCAAACCACTTTGACGCGGTATGCCAAACTTTTCAGCAAAATCGGTTTCAATATGTGCGATTTCTTTCATATTATTCTCCTTATTATTCTCTTTTCTTTCTCACTACCCGATAGGAGCTAATTAAAATGCCATTGCCACAATCAAGAAGTCTATACTTTTTATTTCAATCTACATAATAATCTGCGTCAAATGAAGCCAAACTACATCACACTGCTATATTGGAATGAATACATAAAACCTTTTTCTTTAACAGACTTTTTCATAAAAAACTACTTATGCGACCACAATTTGCAAGCTATTTTCTTCCTTCTACGCAAATCCAATCGGTTCCTTCTTTTGTATGTGCAACAACACTTTTAAATCCAGCACGTTCAAAAAGAGAAACAAACTCCTCTTTTGTAGGGTTAAATAACTGATAATTTTTAATATTAGAAAGCTGCTTTTCGCTTAGTCCCTCTTTTCCATAAATGTCTGCTACTAAATGAAAAATTCCATCTTTTTTCAAAACACGATATACTTCCTTTAAATTTTCCTCTGGATTAGGCCAAAAATAAAAACTTTCTACTGTAATAATTTTATCAAATGTATTATTCGTAAACGGCATTTTTTCTACAGATGCCTCAATTATTTTCATTTTTCCAGATTTCACATCAATCTCATTTAATTTTTCTGACTCTTGCACAGATACCGGCGAATAGTCCAATCCTGTAAGACTTCCTTCCTTTACAGATGCAGACATACGTTTTAAGGTCATACCGCCCCCACAACCAATATCCAAAATAGTATCGTTCTCCTGTATATTCCACAGATCTAATGCCCAGCCAGTCACTTCATAATGACTCTCATTCATTCTCGCAAGCATTTCTTCTCCAGCAGTGCCCTCTGGTTTTCTCGGATTTCCCTGTTTCGTAATTTCCTGCTCTTTCATAATAGTATTCTTTTTTATATTTTCTTCCTGTTTATACATTACTTTACCTCCATTTATTTTCTTTTCTCACACCTTGCCTGCCTCACGGATATGTTCCACTATCTTGCAATTTCTCGCTTCTAATCCTGCCCAAGCCATGTGTGATTAATAATAGTTTAGCACTATCCTTTATTTTATACAACGGATTACTCAGCTACATCTCGATCTACCTCAAACATCTTTTTCAGACTCTACATTTAAACATATTAGTTTCTCCAAGAAAAGATAAGTCCGATTCTTCTCCAGTTTCTACTATTTCTAAATATTTTATTCAAATAGAAATTTTTGTTTGATATCTTCCTACTAATTATTTATTTGTGATACGGTTCACCATTTATAATTCGATAACTTCTATAAATCTGTTCTAACAATACCATTCGCATCAATTGATGCGGAAATGTCATTTTGGAAAAACTTAATTTATAATCCATTTGTTTCATAATACTTGGTGCAATTCCAAGGGAACCGCCAATGACAAATATAATATGACTTTGCCCATTCACACCCACTTGCTCTATTTTTTTTGAAAGCTGTACGGAATCAAGCATTTCTCCTTCAATTGCAAGCGCAATCTTAAAAGCATCCTTTTTTAAGTATTTTTCCATTCGCTGACCTTCTTTTTCTTTAATTTGTAGCTCTTCTGTTTCACTAGCATGATCAGGCGTCTTTTCATCTGCCACTTCAATAATTTCTAATTTACAATATTTTGACAACCGCTTTTTATATTCTTCAATTCCATCTTTAAAAAATTTTTCTTTAATCTTTCCTACACATAAAATTGTAATTTTCATATTTCAACCAGCCCTTATCGTTTTGTTTCCTTTTACATTTGTCATCTTTTTGAAGCACTCATCGTTCCCAATCAAATAAAATAAACTGCCTTCACTAAACGGTTACAATGTTCTTCCAATAAAGCATTATAATTTATAACATAAAGCTATGTAAATACCTAAAACTTACGTTTTATCTTTTTTGTCCTACCACCGTTACAAGTCTCATACCTGCGAACCAATGTCATTTACCATTTCCTAAATATGAACAGCTCGTTCATAATTTTTTTTCATTTCCGACACACCAAGCACACATTTCTTGCCTATAATAAACTCATAAGTAATGAAAACTTGCTAAACTCTTAGTGAGTTTAAAATGTTTTTTCATTCTTCTCCTTCCAAGTTTATAAATGTAAAAAAGGCAGTTGTATATTAAATACTTCTGCTTTTTTTCTGTTTATCTGTTATCTATTTAAAAATTTCATCTGTATTTTCACAAAAAGAACACACTTTGACCACACTTTTATATTATAGTAAGAAGCATAGATAGTGTTTTAAACACTTTCTACTCCCACCCTATTATACGCTTTGGAAATTTAATTTCCAAGAAGAAAAGGTCATGCTAATTTATGGCATGACCTTTTCTTTTTCTTCTTTATGCACTCGAACAAAACGTATCATTCGATCTTTTATATCCACAACACGAAACTCGTATCCCTGATAAATAATATTTACTTTTTCTTTTTCATTTGGAATATGACCAATTTGTGAAACCAAAAATCCATTTAAAGTATCATAATCTTCCAATTCTTTGTCCATATGTAGATGCAATTCTTTTGCAACATCCTCTAATGCTGCCAACCCTCTCATAAAATAACGTCCATCTCTTTGTTTGATAATCATTCTTTCATCTGCATCAAATTCATCATATATGTTTCCTACAATTTCTTCCAGTATATCTTCCATCGCAACAATTCCAGCCGTCTGACCATATTCATCGATGGCAATTGCCATACTGATCTTTTTAATCTGCATCTCCTGAAATAAAACATTAACCTTTTGCGTATCAGGAACTAAATATGCTTTTTTTGCTAACTGTTTTATAGAAACGGTTTTGTCTTTATTTTGAATATAATACTTTGTAATATCTTTCCAAAATATGATACCTATTATGTTATCAATGTCCCCTTCATAAACAGGAAAACGTGAATATGATTTTTCCAACATGAACTGTAATGCCTCTTCTATCGTAATACTCGCATCAAAAGCTTGGATTTGTGTCCTACGAGTCATAACATCCCGAACTTCCTTCTCATCCATCTCCATAATATTGGAAATCATTTCAACTTCCGTATTTTCCAATACACCTTGTTGTAAACCTTCATTTACAATCAATCGAATTTCTTCTTCTGTAACACTATCCTGATACTCGGACCACTTTCTTCCTGTAATGCGAAACAAGATATATACTGTTTTCTCTATCAGAAGCACAAATATATGAAAAAACTGAAACAAAAACAAAAGGATACCAGAAAATCGATATGCTTTATCTTCTGAATTTTTCAATGCCGCTCTTCTTGGTATAGCATTTCCTACTAAGAAAACAAGATATACCAAAATAATCATTCCAATTACCTGAAAGATCCTGCTAACAAATAATGCTTTCACACCATTGGTTGTAAAACAGGTAACCAACTTTGACCAATATATAATTCGACTGGAATAAATAAATCCAATAATCAAATTTATAATTGTCATGAAAAAAGATACAAAACTATTATGCTGCTCTATTCGTAACATAACCGCCAGCAATCTGTCTGCCCTTTTTTCTCCATCTTCCGCCCGTCTTTTTATATCTGCTATACTAACATTTGAAAATGCAGCCATTCCACAAGATACCATAGCCTCCACAAAAATCAATATTATAGTGGTCACAATGCTAACGGCATACTTTTTTATCTCAAACACAATTCTTATCTCCTTCTTTTGTTTCCCCTAATTTCCTCTATGTAACTTAAGCACCTATATGCAAAGATAAACTAATCAACAACGCTCTATCAATCTCCTTCAAAACATCACCATCTAAATGACAGATTCGTTCTTTTAATCTTGTTTTATCAATGGTTCTTACCTGTTCTAATAAAATCACAGAATCTCTGGCGATTCCATTCTCACTAGCTGAAATTTCCACATGCGTTGGCAATTTTGCTTTGTTCATACGTGATGTGATTGCTGCGCAAATTACAGTAGGACTATGTTTGTTACCTGTATTGTTTTGTACAATAAGCACAGGGCGTATTCCTCCCTGTTCCGATCCAACAACCGGCCTTAAATCTGCATAAAATATATCTCCTCGTCGAATAACCATATTTACTCCCATCCATCTTCTTTCTGTTCCATCTCTAATTGAGACTACCTTTCCGTGAAAGCTACGTAATGATTGGATTCCTTACCACTATTAGTAACACATGCTATCACATACATCACCTCACGTTGCATTCTACCTGCTAAAAAAAGATTTAAAATTGAATTCTATTGTTTCTGTAACTCAGTATTTCCAATTTTTTTTGAAGTATTCCGTTATTCTTTTGGGATTACATTTTTTCTGCAAAAATTTTCTAATACGCATATAATTTTTTCAGAATGATTTATATACAAGCATTCTTATAAAGCAGTATTCTGCCATAAACTATATATTTTTCTGCATAGATACTACATTTTTGCATTCCGATGTTCCCACTTTTTTTCCATCTACTATATATACTCTAGGTATTCTTTTTCCTACATCACATATAAATTCATAATTGAAGGAATATGCCATTGCACTTAACTCTTCTACCGTAATAATCGCATCTCCATCTTTTCCTACTAAAGTGGCACAATCTCCTACCTTTACATTAGGAATATCTGTTACATCTACCATAAATTGATCCATACATACTCGACCTAATATTTTTGCATGCTTACCATGGATTAAAACAGATCCTTTAGAGGATAATGCTCTTGGATATCCGTCACCATAACCAACCGGTATCGTCGCTACTTTTGTCTTCTTTTCTGTAACAAAGGTACTGTTATAACTAATTCCAATCCCTGCTTCTACTTCTTTTACATAGGATACATATGCCTTAATCTCCATAGCCGGTTCCAAATATAAGCGCTCTTTTTCTACTTCTGAAGATGGATATAATCCATAAGTAGAAATTCCACTTCGAACCATATCTAAATTTGCCTCTGGCATTTCCATGATTCCTGCACTATTTGAAACATGCTTTAATGGTATCTGAACGCCCGCTTTTTCTATTTCTTTTACATAATCTTCAAATCTTTTTAATTGTAACTTTGTAAAACTTAAATCTTTTTCATCTGCACGAGCAAAATGTGTAAAACATCCCGTAATTGTAATACCTCTTAATTCGGATATTTCTTTAATAACTTGCACATTTTCTTTGGTAAGTGCAAATCCAATTCTGCTCATACCGGTATCTAGTTTAATATGAACTTTTGCATTTTTCCCCTGTTTCAGAGCCTCTTTCGCCATCCATTGTGCCATTTCTAAAGAATACACTGTTGCTGTAATATCCCATTTTACCAATTCTTTTACATATGGCTGAGGTGTGTATCCTAAAATCAAAATCTCTTTATCAATTCCAGCATTTCTGAGTTCTATAGCTTCTTCTATAACAGCAACGCCGTACGCATCTACCAGTGGATACAATGCCTTTGCCACTGCAACTGCACCATGTCCATAAGCATCTGCTTTAACAATTGCCATAATCTTTGTTCCTGATTTAATAATGTCTTTTGTTCGTTTTATATTATTACATATACGATCTAAGTAAATATTTGCATGAACTCTATAGTATTCTTTCATTGTTCTTTTCCTATTCCTTTTCTTTTTTAATTTTTGCTAATCACAGTTTTGATTTTAGCAATACTTCAGGTATCATTTTGACTAAATCTCTCGCAGTTACACTATATGCTCCTTTTTTGTTAGCGGCTTCCTCACCTGCAATTCCGTGAATATATACTCCTAATGTAGCTGCAATATATGGTTCCACCCTTTGAGCCAGCAACCCTAAAATGATTCCTGTTAAGACGTCACCAGCCCCAGCTGTTGCCATACCACTATTTCCTGATAAATTAATATAGCACTTTTCTTTTTGCATCACAAGGGTTCGTGCATCTTTTAACACTAAAATATTTTCGTTCTCGCTGGCAATTTCTCTTATATCCAGTTGTTGATTTTGCATACTAACAAGATGTTTACGATCCCCTAGTAAATCTGCCATTTCTTTCAAATGTGGCGTTATTATCATATTTTTTCGCAATAACCATCTTAATTTCTTGCCATCAAATTTTGGTATTTCTCTTTGTCTTGTTGCCAAGATTTGAATTGCATCTGCATCAATTACCGTTGGAACATCCGTTTCATGAAATACCCAATCCAATAAATTCTCTGAGGAAACATTTATTCCCATTCCAGGACCTACTACAATTGCTCTGGCATCTTTTATATCCTGAATTAACTCATTCTTTTGTCTTTCTATATGTTCCGTATCATACGTATGTAAAACAGCTTCTGGAAGTAATTGTTGTATAATTGTACGATTTTCTTTTGGCGTTATTACTTTAACTAATCCTGCTCCCATTTCATATGCTGCATATGCGGACAAATAACATGCTCCTGCCATATTATTGCTTCCTGCAATCACTAAAACTTTACCAAAAGTTCCTTTATTGGAATATGCCTCTCTTTTTGGCATATATTTGGCAATATCTTCTCTTTGATAGGTATAATGTGTGAAATTCTTTTCATATTCTTTTGCAAAACCAATATCTGCAACTACAACATTCCCTGCATATTCTGTTCCAGGATAAAATACATTTCCAAGCTTTCTATATCCGAAGGTGATAGTAACATCCGCTTTAACCGCACAGCCCATAATTTGCCCCGTATCTGTATGAATGCCAGATGGTATATCAATGGCATATACAAAGGCTTGCATTTCATTCATCTTACGAATCCATTGTGCAAATACACCAGTAACTTCTCTGGAAAGTCCTATTCCAAACATCGCATCTACTACTATAGTATATTCCTGTAAATTTTCAGCGTTCACAAATGGAACACCAATTTTTTCAGCAATTTTTCTCTGTTCCAGATTATCTCTAGAACTATTCTCATGATTTCCAATCATTTGACAGGATACATCATATCCTCTTTGCTGTAATATCCTAGAAACTGCAATGCCGTCACCTCCATTATTTCCCACACCGCAGACACATAATACTTTATCCTTATCTGTAATTCTTTTTTCTATTTCGGAAACAACTGCGATTGCTGCCCGCTCCATCAATACAAGTGACGGTATGCCTATTTCATTAATCGTATAGGTATCTACTGCTTTTGCCTGCTTACTATTTACTATATATTTCATCTCTACACTCTCCTATCACAAACACACTGGAAAATTCCTTGGTATTAGTAATACTAACATGTACCTGTGTAATATTTTGTTGTTTTGCCAACTGTTTTGCCTCACCATATAAATTTATATACGGTTTTCCCAACGAATCACGAAGAACTTCTATTTCACAAGGCTTTACTTTACGAAAACCAGTTCCAAACATTTTTACCACAGCTTCTTTCACTGCAAAATTATCCGCCGCCTTTTTTACATCTGACTGTATCAATTTCCGTTCTGATGCAGAAAAAACGCGTAGCAAAAAAGCTTCTTTTTCACAAGCCTTTACTACGCGATGTATTTCTATCATATCGGTTCCAATCCCAATAATCATTTTATTCGTCCTCTTCCATTTCATCAAATTCATCAAATAATTCTATAATCCTCGCTCCATAAATCCGATGCATAAATGTAAAAATATGTTCTGTCTCTTTTTTTATCATTTCTTTTTCTTTCGTTCTTTCTTCCAGCAATGCCTTTGCTTCTGCAATCAACCTTTTCTGTTCCTGCATCTGTTCCTTATTTCTTTTCATTCTACGATAACAAATGCGCAAACTTTCAATGAGCAATTCTTCATTCAAATTTTTTATGGTATCCGGCATTTCTTCATATTCAGCCTCTAAATCAGAGAGCTGTAAATTAATGTCCTTTATAAATTCTTGACTCTTCTCTTGCTTTTTTGCCTCTTTGTCACTGACCTGCGCCACATTCATAAACTGAATGATTCGTTCCATTAATTGCTTTTTTGTTTTTTCTGCATCCTCAATCTCCGAAGTAAGTTTTGCCTGATACATAAAAGCCTGTCTTAATTCTTTTTCCAGTTTTTTTATCTGTGCTGTTTTATAATTATCTGGGAAAATGCGTAACCAACGCTCATCTAAAATTAGAATAGGAATATCTTCCCCTCGGAAGCGTTCTAAAAATTGTTCTTCTTCTAAATCCTGTTCTTCCTGTTTTTTCTTGCCTTTAAACATCCCAATCCCCCTCTCCACTCTTAACTCCCTATTTTATTCTTTCTTTATGCTATAGGATAATCGCATCAGACTATCCGCTAAATGTACATTTTCAACTTTAACTTCTTCTGGCAAATGCAAATCAGTTGGTGCAAAATTCCATATTGCACGTGCTCCCCACTTCACCAAAGATGCAGCCAATTCCGGTGCATGATCTTTTGGAATTGTAATAGCTGCAATATCTACTGCATGATGTTTCATATATTCTTCTAATTCAGAAACATCCGCAATTTTTACCCCGCGGATTTCAGTCCCAATTAAAGATTCTTTTTGATCAAACATACATTCCAAAACAAATCCCAATTTCTCAAAATCCGTATAATTTGCAATTGCCTGTCCTAAATTACCTGCACCAATCACTATCATATGATATTTTCTGGTGAGTCCCAAAATTTTACCAATTTCTGTATACAAATACTCTACATTGTATCCATATCCCTGTTGTCCAAAACCGCCGAAATTATTCAAATCCTGCCTAATCTGTGACGCTGTAACCTGCATCCGCTCACTCAATTCTTTAGAAGAAATCCGCTCCACTTGTTTTTCCAGTAATTCTCCCAAATTTCTATAATATTTAGGCAACCGCTTTATAACGGCCATTGATATTTCCTTTGCTGCCACAATTGCACCCCCAACTTTACCATTTTTCATAGCAAATCTATTGTTACCAATCACAAGTATGTAAACTATAACAATCTGTTCTGACAATTTGCAAACTTCTTTCTTATTATTATATAAAATTGTGAAATCCTTGTCAATGACCGACAAAGTTGATTGCTTTTCATGTGCGGCTTTGCACAAAACCGTTATGGTTCACGTACCTGTGCACTGAACACATTTGACATTCATTTTCTTTCCACTTATAATCAATTATGTTTCGTCAAGCAGAATGCTCTGCTTGTTATCCATAAAATAGAAAGGTTGAATATACTTATGATTTTATCTTGTGCAAACATTTCAAAAGCATATGGAACAGATATTATACTTTCCAATGTTTCTTTTCATATAAATGAGCGGGAAAAAGTTGCAATTGTAGGACCAAACGGAGCCGGAAAATCTACACTTTTAAAAATAATCATGCATGAAATAGCTGCTGACTCAGGAGAAGTTGTCTTCTCTAAAGGAACCTCCATTGGTTATCTGGCACAACACCAATCACTTTCTTCCGAACATACTATTTATGATGAACTACTATCTATAAAAAAAGACATCATTGATCTTGACCATAAAATCAGGCAAATGGAACAGGATATGACTCATTTAAGTGGTACAAAATTAGATAAAGTATTAGAAGATTACGCCTCTTTAACACACGACTTTGAGCAAAAAAATGGTTATGCCTATCGCAGTGAAATTACAGGTGTTTTAAAGGGACTCGGTTTTTCGGAAGAAGACTTTCATAAACCAACAAATGCATTATCGGGTGGACAAAAAACAAGACTTTCTCTCGGAAAACTCTTACTTTCCAAACCAGATATCATCTTATTAGATGAACCGACCAACCATCTAGATCTTGATTCCATTTCATGGTTGGAGACTTATTTAACAAATTACGATGGTACCGTAGTAATCGTTGCACATGACCGATACTTTTTAGATAAAGTCGTTTCAAAGATCATTGAAATTGAATTCGGGAAGGCAACTGTATTTCAAGGAAATTACAGTGATTATTCCACAAAAAAAGCACATTTACGGGAGGCTGCATTAAAACAATATTACAATCAGCAGCGAGAAATCAAACATCAAGAAGAAGTTATTACAAAATTGAAATCTTTTAATCGCGAGAAATCAATTAAACGTGCAGAAAGTCGCGAAAAAATGTTGCAAAAAATGGAACGTATTGACAAGCCAATATCAGAAACAAACATGATGAATCTAAAGTTTGAGCCTTCCGTTATTAGCGGAAATGACGTTCTTACTGTTACAGACTTATCTAAAAGTTTTGATGGTATCCACTTATTTGACCATATCAATTTTGAAGTTCACCGTGGAGAACGAGTTTCCATCATTGGACAAAATGGTACTGGTAAAACAACCATTTTAAAGATTATTACCCAAAGGCTTCTGCAAGACAGTGGAACCATTCGCCTTGGCAGTAATGTGAAAATTGGTTATTATGATCAGGAGCATCAAGTTTTAGATTTAAATAAAACAATTTTTGATGAAATCCATGATGCCTATCCAAATTTAACAGAAACTAAAGTTCGAACGGTATTAGCGGCATTTCTTTTTACCAATGATGACGTATTCAAACAAATCAAAGATATTAGTGGTGGAGAACGTGGACGTGTTTCTTTAGCAAAATTGATGTTATCGGAAGCAAATTTCCTAATACTAGATGAGCCGACCAACCATTTGGATATGGTCTCAAAGGAATTATTGGAACAAGCGTTAAATAATTATAAAGGTACCGTCCTATATGTATCACATGACCGCTATTTTATCAATCAGACTGCTACACGAATTATCGAATTAACAAATAAAGAAATTTTTCAATTTGTTGGTAATTATGATTACTATCTTACTAAAAAAGATGCCATTCATGCTACATCTACTGCTTTTTCAGCAAATGAGGAAGCAAAAACAGAAGCTTCCTCCGCAAATAAGTTAAATTGGCAACAGCAAAAAGAACAGCAGGCACAACAACGAAAATTAAAAAACGAAATTCAAAAAATAGAAGAAGAGATTTCTGCTTTGGAAGCTAGAAACGATGAACTCGACACATTACTTGCATCTGAAGAAGTCTATACGGACGTTGACACACTTTTACAATATAATCAAGAAAAAGATGATGTGCAAAATCGATTAGAACAATGCATGATAAAATGGGAAGATCTTTCCCAACAACTATAGTAACTAAATTAATGTCACGGATATTTCGCAATCTACTTTTATAAAAACAGGCCTAAAGCATTCATTTCAAACACTTTAGACCTGTTTTTTAACGAAAACGGTTGCACTCAAACTTACTTCTTTGAAGCAGATTTTGCATAATAAAAGTATATTGTGCCTCCACGTCCTCTTCATCTGACGGCAAATCCATGGCAGCTGCAATATTATTTACCATGCGCACATCTAAAAATGGCTTCAATTTTTCTAATATTTCTATCTTTTCACTACTACTCTCTGCATCTAGAAACGCAAAAAACATCTGCTCTACCTTTGTGTTTTCTACTTCTTCTAGATTTGGATTATTATCCTCACTGTTATTCTTTTTTTCTTGTTCCGTGATAATATCCTCTTTACTACAAGCTGTAAAACAACAGAGTTCCGAATTTGTATCAAAATATCGGATTGGACAGACAATGCTCTCGTATGTTCCATATAACTTTTGATAAACAACTTCTCTTTCTTCTGTTTCATAATTTTTTGCCAGGGCTATAATCTGACAAAGTTTTCCATCTTTTTGTTTATAAAATTCTCCTATTTGCATTTTTATCCTTTCTTTCCCTCTTGTTTTTTCCCTCGAAACTCCATGTAAAACTCTGCACATTCCAAGGAAATCATATTATACTGTACTAATTGATAGATTGTCTTTTGAAAGCTTTCTAAACTTTCTTCATGCTCTGCTAAGCCGGCAAGCAACTCCCGTACTTTGCCTTTATATTCTTCCTGCGTATATGCCCCTTCCTTTAATAAAAGATTCTCTTTATATATCTCCTCAAAATATCCCCCAAATCTTTTTCGGTCAATTTGTTGATTCGTCAGTTCTAAACGACATCCTGTTGCTTTGATAATTCCTCTTGCTGACGGTGTAGTAATAGCAATATCCTCACCAATAATAAATACATTTTTCATGAACGTAGTCAATCCATTTACTGTTTTCTTATAATATTTAGGATACAACTCCCGAAATAAACTTCCTAAAAAAACGGAATCTTTCACTTTTTTATATTCTTCCATATCGGTAATAACAACACCTGTTTCATAACGCAACACACCTGTTTTTTCTCGCGATATGGTTACTATTCTAGCTTTTTGTTCCAACAAGAGCAAAAATAAGTGTTTTTTATCACTCCAAACATACGCCGGGCATTTATTAATGTTATATTTTGCAGAGCTATCAATCAAAACACGAAAATTTTCCTTTTTGGCCTTATATTCAACTAAATATTTTTTTATATTCTTTTCTGTATAATGATTCAATTCATTTCCTTCTTTTGCATCTTCCTCCCATTTTTTTTGCAATTTTCTATCCGCAGAAAATGCTGTAGATTCCTTTTGCTTTCGAACTGACCTTTCCAACGCATCTTGCTCATTAATCTGTGCATTGATATCCTTAAATGTTCCCAATTGCGAATAGACCGTAGCAAATATAAAACTTCCAAACGCAACATAGCCAAAAGATAACCCAAAACCTGCTATACAACCGCCTAAACACCCCATGGAAAGCAATCCAAAAATTACAATTGTCCACAAATATAACTTTGTTTTCGTATTTCCTCTAAACATAGCCCTAATGTACTTTTTCATTTAATATTCCCCTTTTCTCTCCCGACGATTGAAACACACTTTGCAAACTTTGAGCGTTTAAGCGAACTAGCTATAGCTCAAAAATCATAGGAAAGAACTAATCTTTTATCTCTTTTGACTCCATTTCTGTCATCTGCTTTTCATAAGATGTCAGTAAAGAATTATAAGTATTTGTAACAATCTTTTGCAGATTCTTATTTTTCCAACAGAAAAAACCGATTCCAAAAAGTACAAGAAGCACAAGAATTACCAAGATAGATTTTTTCCCTTTTTTTGTTTCTTCAAACGGCACAAGTTTCTGTTCATACGGTTCCTCTTCCATATGTTTATCATACTCAATCTGTTTTTTCTCATTCTTTGGTTGGTATGTATCACTATCAAAATCAAAAAAACCACTATATTCATTTTCAACGGCTCTTATCTTTACCGTTGCAGCATTTTCCATTTCTCCGTCTTGTTCTTCTTCTATTTCTGTATGCAGATTAATCACTTCATGATTTGTCTTATCGGTATCCTCTTTCTGCTTCTCTTCATTCTGTTTTTGTTTTTTCATTTTTAAAACATCTTCAAAAACTTCATCTAATTTTTCAGTGTTAAAATCACTGGAATAATCGGTAAATTCTCTAACTGGTTCTTTTTCTCTGTCATAAATTGGATGCCCATCTGCATCTACACACCCCTCTTTTGCTTCCTCGCTGACCTTTTCATATCTTTTTATCGCAGTATTTAATTCCTTTACAGATGCAGATAATGTCTCTTCCTCAAAAATCGAAGAACTGTTTTTTTGCGGAATATTCTCTACTAGCATTTCTTCCTGTTCTCTTATTTCCACGTATCTACGTCTATCTTCCTCTGCAATCAGACGCAATGCTTCTTTTTGTTCCTGCTGTTCCTTTTTTCTATTATCTTCTAAGCTATTCTGTTCACATTTTTGTACTTTCTGTTCTGCTTTATGAAACGCTTCCTCCGCTTTTTCTGTTGTTTCTTTTTCTTTCCTTTTTTCTTGTTCAATCCTTTGTATCTCACGCAAGCGTTCCTCTTCTTGCCTCTGTTTCTCTAACTCCGCCTTCCTATTTTCTTCCTGTTGTTTTCGTTCCTCTTCCTCTCGTTTTTTTCTTTCCTCTTCCAGTTGTTTTTCTTTTTGCTCTTGTTTGACTTGTTCCTGTTTTTTCTCTCTAGCTTCCTTTTCTGAGATATAATCTGAGGGTAAAGCAATATCCTCTTGGGTTAGCCGGTCCATCGCCTGTATAAACTGATCTACAGAATTAAATCGATCTGTTTCACGATAGGAAATAGCTTTTAATACAAGCGACGCCAATTTTTTTTCTGCACGAACCGGATTTGCGATTTTTGTTTGAAAATTACGTTTTGAAAATTCCTTTGGTACTTCTAAATCGTTTAACAAAATGTACAAAAGAACCCCCAATGCATATAAATCAGTTGCCTCTGTATAATCATATTCCGAAAAAATTTCTGGTGCATTGTATGTCATATCTGTTTTTCTATTACTTCTAGACTGAAATCCTTCTATTTTTCTTGCCAAAGAAAAGTCGGCCAACATTCCATGACCCTCTTCGTCTATAAAAACATTTTCAATCTTTAAATCCTTATGCAAAATCCCTTCTTGGTGTGCATAATCCAATAAAATCGCAATTTCTTTGACAATAGAAACAATCTGTTCATTCGTTAAGTCTTCATGTTCTAAAAAATAATCTTTTAGATTTTGTTTTTTATCCATCAACAAAATCAAATCATATCCAACATCCTCTACTCGACGAAATGCCTTATATTTTTGATAGCCCAGAATATTGGGTATATTATTTATAATACTTATTTTATCAAGCTCCGTCTCTAATACGGCAACTACTTCAGAAAAAAATCCACTCATTGCTTCCTGATTTTCTAATGAAATTGCATTAGATGTGGTACCTTCATTCTGAAGCTTTGGAATGGAAATAACTTTAATAACTGCATCTTTCTTTCCATTTGTCACCTCATAAACAGAAGATAAATTTCCTTCGCATATTAATTCTTTAATATTCCATTCATTCCAAAGTGGTTCGTATTCTTGTAATCGAATGATTTTCTCCACGTCCATCATCCCCCTTCTTATCCTTTTGACTATTCCCCTCTTTTTCTTTATATTACCACATCAAAAAAAGCAATACAACTTTTTTTGTGTATTCTTACAATACTCTCCAATATAATGATGCATTTTTATACAAATTGACAGAATTTTATGGCGTAACAATTGATTTCTTCCCCTCGAACTTGCACATCCACACATAACGTTTTTTGCTCTATAGGAAGTATTTTCCTATAAAGCCAAAAAAGACCACTGTAATATACAGTGATCCCTATTTTTTGAGTCAAACGGATATTTGCAATCCGCTCTGCTACTTGCTCATAACATGATTAGCTGCTATCGCAATATATCAGAAGGGTCTTGTCCCCATCCTGATACAAGCAAGTCCTCATCCACCACCTATTGCTCTACACAATAGAAGTGAGGAACTTGCTTGATAATGTTAAATTCTAGCAATATCAATCACTTCAGCAACACCATGTTTTTGTGTCTCAAGACTAGTAATCAATGCTCTTGCCGTATCTAATGCAGTAAGACAATTTACTCCAGTCTCAATTGCTGTTCTACGAATAATAAATCCGTCTCTGTTTTTGTCATCTCTTGTAGGTGTATCAATTACTAAGTCAATTTGATGACCTAATAACAAATCCATCAATGTAGGAGATTCCTGATCAATACGATTTACAGGAGTCGCTGTTACACCATTTTCATTTAAGACCTTAGCCGTTCCACGAGTTGCATAAATCTGATATCCAAAGTTCAAATATCTTCTAGCAATCTCTACAATTTCTTCTTTATCGTTATCTTTTACGCTAATAATCATCTTTTTATGCTTTGGCAACTCAACGCCTGCTCCCTGGAACGCTTTGTACAATGCATCGTTAAAATTAGATGCAATACCAAGACACTCACCAGTTGATTTCATTTCTGGTCCAAGACTAATATCTGCTCCTCTTAATTTTTCAAAAGAGAATACTGGCATCTTAATAGCTATATAATTAGATTTCTTCTGTAAACCATACTCATAACCCAAATCTGTAATCTTAGCCCCTAAAATTACATGTGTAGCTAAATCAACAATCGGAATACTTGTTACCTTACTAATATATGGTACCGTACGGCTGGAACGAGGGTTTACTTCAATTACATATACACCATCTTCAGTTACGATAAACTGAATGTTAATCAATCCAATTACATGAAGTGATTTTGCAAGTTTTCTTGTATAGTCCACAATTGTATCTATAATCTCATCTGATAAAGACTGTGCCGGATATACAGAAATACTATCTCCAGAGTGAATACCTGCTCTCTCAATATGTTCCATAATACCAGGAATTAGAATATCGTCTCCGTCACAAACTGCATCTACTTCGATTTCCTTACCTTGTAAATACTTGTCAACCAAAATTGGATGCTCTTGCTCATAACGGTTAATAATCTTCATAAATTTAATAATATCATCATCTGAAATTGCAATTTGCATACCCTGACCGCCAAGTACATAAGAAGGACGAACTAATACAGGATATCCCAATTCATTTGCAACCTTTAATGCTTCTTCCGTTGTAAATACAGTTCCGCCGGCAGCTCTTGGGATCTTGCATTCCTGCAAAATCTGATCAAATAATTCTCTATCCTCAGCTGCATCTACATCTTCTGCACTCGTTCCTAAAATAGGTACCCCCATCTTCATAAGTGCTTCTGTTAATTTTATTGCTGTCTGACCACCAAACTGTACTACCGCTCCATCTGGCTTTTCCATATCAACAATACTTTCAACATCTTCTGCTGTCAGTGGTTCAAAATACAACTTATCTGCAATATCAAAGTCTGTACTAACCGTTTCAGGATTGTTATTTACAATAATCGTTTCATATCCTTTTTCCTTTAATGCCCATACGCTATGCACAGAACAATAATCAAATTCAATACCCTGACCGATACGAATTGGACCAGAACCAAGTACCATAATTCTCTTCTTGGTCTTTTCGTCTTTTACTTCATTCTCACTACCAAAACAACTGTAATAATATGGAGTTGCTGCCTCAAATTCAGCCGCACAAGTATCTACCATCTTATAGGCAGCTACAATTCCATGTTCTTTACGCATCTTTTTAATTTCATCTTCTGTCTTACCTGTCATTCTGGCAATAACATTGTCAGGGAACTCAATTCTTTTGGCTTCCTTTAATGTCTCTACTGTAAGCTCTTCACTCTTTAATTTCTGCTCCATCTCTACTAAAATTGCAATTTTATCAATGAACCAATTGTCAATCTTAGTAATTTCATGAATCTTTTCATAAGGAATACCTTTACGAACAGCCTCTGCAATCACATAAATTCGACGATCATCTACCACATGTAACTGTTCTAACAAATCTTCTACAGAATAATCTGTAAATTCTCCTGTATCAAGGCTATCTAAATGCTGTTCCAAAGAGCGAATAGCCTTCATCAATGCACCCTCAAAGTTATTACAAATGCTCATAACTTCACCAGTTGCTTTCATCTGTGTGGTAAGTGTTCTTTTAGCCGAAATAAACTTATCAAATGGGAGTCTTGGAATCTTTACGACACAATAATCCAAAGCTGGTTCAAAACTTGCATAGGTCTTTCCTGTAATCGCATTTGGAATTTCATCCAATGTATAACCTAATGCAATCTTTGCTGCAACTTTGGCAATAGGATATCCAGTTGCTTTGGATGCTAATGCCGAAGAACGGCTAACACGTGGATTTACTTCAATAACACAATATTCAAAAGAGGTTGGATGTAGTGCGAACTGTACATTACAACCACCTGTTATATTCAATTCTGTAATAATATTTAATGCTGATGTACGAAGCATCTGGTACTCTTTGTCACCTAACGTCTGAGAAGGTGCAACTACGATACTGTCACCTGTATGAACACCTACAGGGTCTAAGTTTTCCATGTTACATACTGTAATGCAGTTTCCAGCACTATCACGCATTACCTCATACTCTACTTCTTTCCATCCTGCGATACAACGCTCAATCAAACACTGTCCTACACGGCTCAGACGAAGTCCGTTGGAACAAATTTCAACTAACTGCTCCTCATCATGTGCGATACCACCACCGCTACCACCTAATGTATAAGCAGGGCGAATTACAACAGGATAACCAATTGTATTCGTAAAACGAATCGCATCTTCTACTGTAGTTACCACTTCACTGGCAGCACATGGTTCGTTAATCTTCTCCATGGTGTTTTTAAATTCCAAACGGTCCTCTGCTTTTTTAATGGTAAGAGATGTTGTACCAATCAGACGAACCTTATTCTCTTTTAAGTATCCACATTCCTCTAATTCCATTGCAAGATTTAATGCAGCCTGTCCACCAAGTGTTGGAAGTACACTATCTGGTTTTTCCTTTTCGATAATTTTCTTTACAACATCAGTTGTCAAAGGTTCAATATAAACCATGTCTGCAATATCTTTATCTGTCATGATTGTAGCAGGATTGGAATTTAATAATACAACCTCAACACCTTCTTCTTTCAAAGAACGACATGCCTGTGTACCAGCATAGTCAAACTCTGCTGCCTGGCCAATTACAATAGGACCAGAACCAATTACTAATACTTTTTTAATATCTGCTATCTTTGGCATATTACTTTGACACCTCCATCATATTCATAAATTCATCAAATAATAATTCTGAATCTTTTGGTCCACCGCATGCCTCTGGATGGAACTGCACGGTAAATACATTTTGTTTTAAATAACTCAATCCTTCGACTGTTTTATCATTTACATTAATAAATCTAACTTTTGCAATCTCCGGATCAACCGTAGCATCGTCTACAACATATCCGTGATTCTGTGAAGAAATATATACACGACCACTCTCTAAATCCTTCACAGGATGATTCACACCACGATGTCCATACTTCATCTTATATGTTTTAGCCCCATTGGCCAAAGCCATCAGCTGATGCCCTAAACAAATCGCAAAAATTGGAATACCTGATGCATACAACTTTTTAATCTGCTCAATAATCGTTACGCACTCTGCTGGATCCCCAGGTCCATTTGTCAACATAATGCCGTCTGGTTTCTCTGCAATAATATCCTCAGCATTTGATACAGCTGGAAATACCTTTACCGCACATCCTCGCTTTAATAGACAACGAATAATATTATTCTTTGTTCCTAAATCTAAAACAGCAACTTTCTTTTTCACAGGAACAACTTCTGTTCCTAAATCTCCTGGTTGAAATTCTGTCACAGATTTACAGGTAACTTTTTCTACCACTTTTCTGACCTTATACTCTTTTAATTTTGCCTTAGCCATCTCAAGATTATAATTTTCATCTGTGGTGATCATTCCGTTCATAGTTCCCTTTTCACGCAATATTTTGGTAAGGGCTCTCGTATCAATTCCTGCAATTCCTGGAATATCGTTCTTAATTAAAAACTCTTCAATCCCAACTTCATTTCTAAAATTACTTGCGAGTCTGGAAATCTCTCTTACAATGTAACCATCCGGCCATGCTTTCTTAGACTCCATATCCTCATAACACACCCCATAATTACCGATCAAAGGGTAAGTCATCGTAACTGCCTGTCCAGCATAACTTGGATCTGTTAATACCTCCAAATAACCTGTCATTGAAGTATTAAATACAATTTCACTGATTACCTCTTTTTGGGCTCCAATACTTGTACCTGTAAATACAGTTCCATCCTCCAGTATAAGAAAAGCTTTCATATATTACACCATATTCCTTTCTTTTTATTTTGTTGACAACAGCTTGAAGCAGATATAGAAAAAGGCAAAAAAAAATAACAATCATACTGACCTTCTTTTTTCTTTCTATTGCCTTACTTATCTTTTTATTTATCAAAATGCACCACATCAAACTGAAAAATCTGTGAGATTTATTTCTTCTCAAATTGTTATGATTCTATCATAAAAATACACGAATTACAAGCCCCTTTTTGAATGTTATGTCTTTTTCACAATATTTTTGTCGAAAAACAAAAAATTATTTACTTGTGTAAATAGACAGCAAGGGGTAAAATAAGAGGTCGCATGTTACAGGCAATTTTCTTGCATTTGCCTGTTTCTAGTCTATCAATCTTGTAATTATTTGATACTCTTCTTTTTTTCAAATGATTACTATATTATTTTTCACAAATTCTAGGAGGTCTATTCAAATGGAAAAATTAAAACCAAAATTATTTTCCGTCATGAAACATTATTCAAAGGAACAATTCATCAAGGATTTTATTTCCGGTATTATTGTTGCAATCATTGCACTCCCACTGTCTATTGCCCTGGCAATTGCATCTGGAGCACAACCTGTACAGGGACTTTACACAGCAATCATCGCCGGATTCTTCATTTCTTTTTTAGGTGGAAGCCGTGTACAGATTGGTGGTCCTACCGCTGCATTTGTTACTATTATTTATGGTATCGTAAAGAATCCTAATTATGGATTTGACGGACTGATTGTTGCAACAATTATGGCTGGTGTCATTCTGATCATCATGGGATTTTGCCGGTTTGGTAGTCTAATCAAGTATATTCCTTATACCATTACTACTGGTTTTACTGCTGGTATTGCTGTAACACTGGCAGTTGGACAATTAAAAGACTTTATGGGATTAAAGATCAAATCCGTTCCATCCGAATTCTTAGAAAAAATTCATTGCTATGCATCTCATATACATACAATCAATATTTATGCACTTTCCATTGGATTAGTGGCACTTGCGATTCATATTATATGGCCCTGGTTACTGTCTAAGCTCCCAGATTCCATATCAAACATCGCAGACAAACTCCCTGCCTCGTTATTGGCTATCATCATTACTACAATCATTGTTCTGTTTTTAAATGGTGATACTGTTGTAGTTTCTACAATCGGTTCTTCTTATGACAATGTTTCCAATGCATTGCCTAAGTTTTCAGTGCCAACCGTTACTCCACAAATGATTCGGGATTTAATTTCTCCTGCTTTCACAATTGCAATTTTAGCAGGTATTGAATCCTTATTATCCTGTGTCGTATCGGACGGTATGATTGGTAGTAAACACCGTTCTAATATGGAATTAATTGCTCAAGGTACCGGTAATATCTTCTCTGCATTGTTTGGTGGCATTCCTGCTACAGGTGCAATTGCCAGAACCGCTGCCAATGTAAAAAATGGTGGTCGTACCCCTGTTGCAGGTATTGTGCATTCCATTACACTTGTTTTAGTTTTAGTTTTACTTATGCCTTTAGCAAAATTAATACCAATGCCTGCACTTGCAGCCGTTTTAATCATGGTTGCCTATAATATGTGCGGCTGGAGAGAATTTGTACGCTTAGTAAAATCTTCTCCTAAGAGTGATATTCTTGTACTTTTATCTACCTTCTTCCTCACTGTAATTTTTGATTTGGTAGTTGCTATCGAAGTTGGTATCGTTTTGGCTGCTATCTTGTTTATGAAAAGAATGTCAGATGTTACTACTATGCAAGGTTGGAATTACCTGGATGACGGTGAAGATGATGAGAACGACCTAGATAATATCTCTTACAAGAAAGTTCCAAGAGGCGTTGCTGTTTACGAAATCATTGGTCCTATGTTCTTTGCTGCTACGGACAAATTTTTAGATGTTACAACAGCAGAACACGGACAAATTAAAGTAGTCATCATTCGTATGCGTGGAGTTCCCGCAATGGATGTAACCGCCCTTCATAGTTTAGAAGGACTCTACGATATTTGTAAAAAGAAAAAAATTAAATTATTATTCTCCCATGTACAAGACCAACCTTACCACACTATGAAAAAGGCTGGCTTTATACAACAATTGGGTGAAATGAATTTCCGAAAAAATATAGATGATGCATTAGAATATGCAACTTCTTTATTAAAACAGAATTAATACCTTGTAGTTTCATGTGCAACTTTAAGTCCCAAAAGGTACTTAAGTTGCACATTTTTTTCTTTTTTTCATATATTTACTAAAGAAATCTCTATATAGGAGTTGCTCATATCATGGAAAACCTAGTCGATAACAACTCGCAAATTTCAAACGGAACATTAAAGGTACAGGTTACATCTATCCTGAATGCCAGACCCATCGTAGATGCTACCATTCGAATCAGTATAACTGGAGCCCCGGAAGAACAACTCTACGAAACACAAACTAATATGGTGGGACAGACAGAAGATATTGTTTTGCCTGCCCCAAGTGAAGAACTTAGTCAGGAACCCTCTGCAGAAATGCCGTATTCTGAATATAATTTACAGATTATTGCACCTGGATTTGAAGCAATCGAAATTGTGGGGGTTACTATCCTAGCAAATACATTATCTATTCAAAATATTGTGATGATACCACTACAGGAGGAACTTCCTCCAACTGCATCCGTTTATATTATCCCTCCAAATACACTATATGGTGATTTTCCTCCTAAAATTGCAGAAGCAGAAACAAAACCTACAAATGAAACTGGTGAAATTGTTTTAAGCCGTGTTGTTGTACCAGAATATATCATCGTACACGATGGTCCACCAGCCGATCGTTCTGCCACTGATTATTATGTCAAATACAAAGATTATATCAAAAATGTCGCTTCCAGTGAAATTTATGCAACATGGCCGGAAGCAACTATCATAGCAAATGTACTGGCAATCCAATCTTTTACTTTAAATCGAATTTATACCGAATGGTATCGAAATAAAGGCTACAATTTTAATATCACAACCTCTACTGCATATGACCAAAAGTGGGTACACAACCGCAATATTTTTGATTCTATTTCCCAAATTGTAGACGGAATCTTTGATCAATACCTTGCAAGACCTAACATTACACAACCAATCTTGACCCAATATTGTGACGGAAAACGTGTTACCTGCCCAAACTGGCTCTCCCAATGGGGTTCCAAAGAATTAGGTGATCAAGGGTATTCAGCAAGCGAGATCATAAAATATTACTATGGAGATAGTATGTATATTTCCAGTGCTGAAGAAATTTCTGGAATACCTTCTTCCTGGCCTGGTTCAGATTTATCCATCGGTTCTTCTGGAAGCAAAGTTGCACAACTTCAACAACAATTAAATGTAATTTCAAGAGGTTACCCTCTGATTCCAAAGGTTGCAGAAGATGGTATTTACGGAGAACATACTGCTGACGCTGTACGTGTATTCCAAAAGATTTTCAATCTTACGCAAAATGGAGTCGTAGATTTTTCTACCTGGTATAAAATTTCAGAAATATATGTAGGTGTAAGCCGGATAGCAGAATTGGTTTAGTTTCTGGCATATTGATACGATTTTTCCATATGGTCTAATGTATCAAATTTATAGCCATCCTGCTTTAGCATCACAATAATATCCGGTAAAATTTCCGCTGTAAGACAATTAGTATTTGAATCATGCATCAAAATAATCGGATGTTCATATCGCGTATAATCTTTTTTTATATTATGAAGAATGGATGCAACTGTTGGTTTTCCTACAGAATCTTCTGCACTAACATTCCAATCGCAATAATAATAGCCCTTTTCCTCTAACCACGGAATAATTTGTTTATCTATTTTCTTTAAATAATTATTCGCACTTCCCCATGGAAAACGGCATAACCTGGCTTTCTTTCCGGTAGCTTCATTTATAATTTCCTCCGCCCTAAGAAAATCCTCTTTAAATGCATCCGCAGAAGCATACATTGTATTCGCCTCATGACTATACGTATGAACTCCCACTGCATTGCCCTCTTTTATCATTCGCTCAACAATAGGTTTTGTATTAACCGTTATACTACTTCCAATCAAAAAAAAGGTGGCATTTATTTCATAGGTACGAAGAACATCCAGTACACGTTTTGTGTTACAGGATGGTCCATCATCAAATGTAAGATATGCCACCTTTTGCTCTTTTAGTTCTTTTTCCTTTTGATTTTCTTGTGCCACATAAGAATCTATTGGTTTTTGTTTTATAGTTTCTCTACTTTGTAATTTGTATGTGTAATATTCCACCTGAAAACAGCTAAGCAATAACGCTATTCCAACCACTCCGGCAAGATATTTTTTCAAATGTTTCATTTAACCACCTTACTTAGCATCCTATCATACAATCTATATGATGTAGCATAAGTATTTATTCGAAAAACAATAAAGTAATCTAGCAAACCACATCTATCCTTTTTCCCTAAATAGCCACTGGAATATTTTTTATCTGTGGTCCTGTCTGGTAATCATCCAAACGGAAATCATCTGGTGTAAAATCGTAAAAATTCTTAATTTCCGGATTAATCCAAAATTTTGGTGCTTCATAAGTTGGACGTTTAATCAATTCTTTCACAAGAGAAATATGTCTGTCATAGATATGTGCATCTGCAATTACATGAACTAATTCTCCAACTTTCATATCACTAACCTGCGCAAACATATGAAGTAATGCGGCATACTGACATACATTCCAATTATTCGCAGTTAAAATATCCTGACTACGCTGATTTAATATTCCATTTAGGATTAGCTTATCCTCTCCCGGACGTTTTGTCACATTAAATGTCATACTATATGCACACGGATACAAATTCATCTCATGCAAATCCTGAAATGTATAGATATTCGTCATAATACGTCTACTATATGGATTGTGTTTCAAATCATATAAAACTCTGTCCACCTGATCCATTTCGCCTTCTTTATAAATGTGTTTTACTCCCATCTGATAACCATATGCTTTTCCAATAGAACCCTGTTCATCTGCCCAACTATCCCAGATATGGCTGTTTAAGTCGTGAATATTATTAGATTTTTTTTGCCATATCCATAACACTTCATCAATACAACTCTTTATTCCTGTCCTTCTTAATGTAATTGCAGGAAACTCTTTTGATAAATCATATCGATTGATTACTCCAAATTTTTTAATCGTATAAGCAAGACTTCCATCTTCCCATCTCGGACGAACCTTTTCACCTTCTGTACTTGTCCCATTTTCTATAATATCCTGACACATATTAATAAATATCTGATCTGCATAACTCATTTATTTTCTTCCTCTCTTTAGCCATAGTGTAGTAATTTTATACTACTACTTCTTTTTCGTTTGTGTCAAGTAATCATTGGCACTTTTTTCATTTTTCTTTATAACATCCGCTTCCCTCTTCATTTTTTGAATATGCAGTTGAATGGGTATCTTCCTTCCAAAACACGCTCCCGCTTGGTTTCAACCGTA
>CADABQ010000032.1 GCA_902786205.1 uncultured Lachnospiraceae bacterium
TGGCGTTAGCCCAATAGAAATGATTGTGGAAATTGCACTTAGCCTGCTAGCAGTCATGTGCAATTTCCACAATCATTTCTGCCCGGCTGAACTGTTACCTCAAATGAGTAAAAATGTTACCTGCCCGATTGCTACCTTTTTGTTTTTTTGTCAAAGGGTTTTTCTTGACAGAAGCGTTGGAAATTGTTATACTTTCATGGTATCCTATCCAAAAGGATAGGTGTATAATGTTAGAAAAAGGGTGAGTTTTCACCTACTTGAAAATGTCAAAAAGTTTCCGTGCAGCCGGGGAGTTAGCGGTGCCCTGTACCTACAATCCGCTACAGTAGGGGTGTTGTTCTTTCTGAGGATATTTTCTTGTAGGGCTGCCCTCTGTAAGTGGCGTTGACGTTTGGGTCTTACGCAATAGGAACTTGTGAACCGTGTCAGGTTGGGAACAAAGCAGCACTAAGCAAGCACTCTTATGTGATGTGAGGTCGCCTGAATTGAGTTAACTGCAGAGGTAACGTCTATGAGAGATATTCGAGGTTAGGGCGCACGGATTTAATTTTAAGAAATGAATGAAAAAGGCTATTTGTTACAGGTCACAGATATAGGAACTGTAACAAGTAGCCTTTATTTGCGTTGCTGTTTTTTTGTAATTGTAGTATAATGGAAACAGACTTATTTAGGGGCGAGAAAGGGGCAATTGAATATGGGATTATCGATGAATACGGTAAATCAGGTACCAAAGGGAACGGTATTATATATGCAGAATGCAACAGTAGAGAGTATCTGTTTACTTGTAAAGGGGCGTGTTCTTGTATACAACACAGGAACAAAGATTATATGTGGACCGGGAAGCTTTTTAGGGGCGAGTGATTTGTTAGAAGGTCGTTACGAGGCATGCTATTATGCGGCAGAGGATATACAAGTTTTTCCGGTTGCAGTAAAAAATCTAGAAGAAATGGAGACGCTGTTAGAAAATAGAACGGATTATCGTGGAACCGTTATTACTGCGTTAAGTCAACAGATTGTAGAATTATATAAAGTTTTTAATGTATTACATAAAGGGGCATTCTCCTTAAAAAGTTTCATGGAATCCAGTTATGAACTTTATCAGGAAATTGGTAAAAAGAATAGTATGTCCATTACCAAAATACCTGCAATTGAAAATATGCGGGAATTGGAGGATGAGATGGATGTGGGTGATGCACAATATTACGTTGAGTGTGCTACATTGCCTATGGACATACAAAAAAAATATTATGCCCATGGTAGTAGAATCGCAGTGCATCATTTAGAAGATCAGCTTAAAGTTATTAGTGATTTGCAGGAATATTGTGAAACTTTGACAGATTATGTGCAGGAATTATTTCAGGGAGTTTCCGGAAATGAAAACGAATGTTTGTTCAATGCGGCTGCACAGATGGCATTAGATATGAAAAAGTCACGTCTTAATGTTGGGCAGATTATGAAATTAGTCAATGAGATAAAAGGGAAGACCGGTGAAGTAGAGAATTTCTTAGTGGCAAAGACAGGAAAGAAACTGTTTATAGATAAAGAAAAAATGGCACAGGTATATTCGCTTCTTTTGGAAGATTCACAAGATTCCGAAGTGGCAGAAAATGAAGTTAGTGCCGAGACAGCAGTACGATATGCAGGAGTAGATACAGAGACTATTGAGAAGGAATTGAACGGTTCCTTGTCTAAGATATTAAAATATTCACAGCTTCCGGAAGAAAAATGTGCAGAGTTTCAACAGGGTGTACTTGCATTTATGAACATGAAGGATAAGGCAAGTACAGAAGATGATGCAAGAAAAATTCGAAGAACCTTAACAAATGGATTTTACGAAATATATGAAGCTGTATTTCTTCGAGATTATAAAGAAAATGCGCAGGACCGCTTGATTGACCTGTTCTTGCTCTATGGATTTGTAGATGAGCGGTTATTGAGTAAAGAACAATTAATTGAATTATATTGTTTGGAAGATCAGGATAATGAACAGGGACCATGTAAAGTATATAACAGCAAACAATGGCTTAGAGCTGTATTAGAAGGGAAAAAAGAACCTTCAAAGAGTGAGTTTGATATGGACTACAATGAAACTTTGCGTGACATGAAAAAGAGTGGCCAGATTACTGAAGAGGACATGAAGGCGGCACAAACCGATTGTATGAGGAAGTTTTCTTATGAAATTAAAAATATGTTCCGCTATAACAGTAAACTGGTAAGTGGTCAGATTAGTATATTTGTACCAATCTTGTATCAGGATAGTTTTATGGGGCACTTAGATCAAAGTCTGATGACAACAAATAAAGTAAATGATATTATCAAAAAAATTGTAGCGATTGATTATTCCGTTTTTTATCGCGAGGGCATGCAAAATGATCCTGAAAAAGGAATTGAGAAAGAGTATATTCAAGAGGAAATTTATCCAGATGTTATCTTGCTTCCAACGTATGGTTCCAATGGTTCTATGTGGCAGGAAATTGAGGGAAGAAAAAGAGCATCCCATGGTCGCTTCTTATTTCCAATTTTTTCTGAAAATGACATGGAAGATATCTTTATTCGTGTTTGTGGCCGATACCGTTGGGAACTTTGCAGAACTATTCAGGGAACAACATGGAATGATGTAAAATATAAATCACTTACGTCTGAATATGTAGATTATATCCAATTTTATAAACGAAATCGTGCGTTATCAGAGGAAAGAAAAGAAAAACTTAAAATGCAGATTCAAAAGGGTAGAGGAAATACAAGGGAAGTATTTGTACTAGATTATGTGCTTTGGGTTAAAAATGAAAGCAAAGGTTCTATGCGATTAAATAAGGTAGCCAGAGAAATTCTTGCAAGTTATTGTCCATTTGTAAAAGAGATTCGTGAGAAGTTGCAAAAACAGCCTTTGTATGAGGAAGCAATGGCGAAGTTTAATCGAGAACGTCTAAAGAAGTTGAGAGATATAGATTTAAGATATCGTACACTGGAAACAAAGAATATTGCGTTGACGCCAGAAATGCAAAAAACAAGAGAATTTTATAAAGATATGTAGCCATATCAAGATTAAAAAATTACAAAATAAGTGCTTGTGTTTGTTTTGTAGTTAGATAATGGAATACAAAATAAGAAGCGTTGCAGTTGAAAGTTATTTCCTGCAACGCTTCTTATTATTTTCGTTTTTTGGAATTTAAAATTTTAGTATTTTGTAGATGATTACTTCTGAACCAATGTCACTTACTTAAGTTCAAAATCTTGTTTCACGAGTTGCAATGCCAATATAAAATATTCCTTACTTTTTGCTAACTTTCTTTGTAGTACTATATGCTCCAAAAATCTTCTTTTTATTTGCATCAAGTTTATATGCCCTAACTTTTATATAATATACCTTACCTTTTTTGAGTTTTGTTAATGTTACATTGGTTTTCTTTGTGGCAACTGTTTTTAGGTTATGTTTAAATTTTTTATCTGTAGAAATTACAACTTGATATCCAGTTACCTGATTCATGCCTTTAATAGTAACTTTAATTTTTGTGTCGGATATTCTTTTGGCTTTAGAAATAGTGGCCTTTTTTACTATTATCTTTTTTTCTGGCTGTTTAGTAGGATTAGGCGTTGCTGTATTTGTTGTTTCTTGAGGTGTTGTTACTGGTGCACTGGAAGTTGGTGTTTGTGTTGGCACTGTTGTTGGAGTAGCAGAAGTTGTTACCTCTGGTGTTTGCACAGGCGTTACCGTTGCCGTTGCCAATGGAGTCTGTACAGGTGTTACCGTTGCTGTTGCTAATGGAGTTTGTACAGGCGTTGCAGTTGCGGTTACTTGCGGAGTCTGTGTTGAAGAAGTAGTTGCCGTTGGTTGCGAAGTTTGCGTTGGCTGTAATGTCACCATTGGAGTTTGTGTTGGTTTTTCACTTACCGCAGGAGTTGCATTTTTTGCTGCTTCATATTGGGAAATGTCCTTACACAGCATAGCTTCTTCCCCATCATTATCTAATATCAATTTATTTACTTCCTGCACATATTCTTCTGCTTTAGAGCCACTTTCACAAAAGATGGTCCATTTACTGGTTCTATCTTCTGGAAGGGTAAATGAAACCGCTTCATAACACAAGGAACGTGATTCGAGTTCTGTCACACTTTTTGGAATTGCAATATTTACTAGGTTTGTGCAATTACCGAATGCGACATATCCAATATAAGTTACACCATCAGGGATACGAATGCTAGTAATACCAGTGCAGCCTTGAAATGCCATAGATTCAATCCGTTTCAATTTACTTGGAAGATTGATTTCAGTAATAGCACTGGCACCATTAAAGGCTCCACCACCAATAATAGTAACATTTTCCGGTACTGTAACATTACCTGTGCAAGTAGTAGCGTCAATAAGTGTGCTGTCTAAAATAACAAAAGGATTTTCCTTTTGTTTGTTCTTTAACCATTTTGTATTTTTAAATATTTCTGAGCCTAACCAAGGTGTTTTTTGAGGAAGTGTAATTTTTTCCAAGTTGGTACAATTATAGAATGCATTATCATCTATGTAGGTTACACTATCTGGGAGAGTAATTTCTTTCATGGAAGTACATCCGGAAAACATACCTACGGGAATGCCTTTTAAATTATCTGGAAGTGTTACTTCTTCCAAACTGGTGCAATCACTAAAGATGCCATTTTGTAGTTCTTTGATACTACTTGGTAAAACAACCTTTTTTAACTTGGTGCAACGGCTAAATGCCATGGATTCAATATATTCAAGTCCTTCAGGAAAGACTACATTCACCATAGTATTATTGTTTAGAAATGCATATAAATCAATTTTTTTGACTCCGTCTGGTATAATGACGGTTTCGCTGTTTCCAGTATATTTTTTCAAAAGAGTTCCTTCGATCACAAAATCTTCAGATGTACTTGTGGCAGAATTCTTTACGGAAACGGTCTTTGCTTTTGCTGACGGCAGATAATGAGCGGTTCCCTGTATAGGGCTTGCTATCGTTGCTGCCAATAATGCAAGAATAACTACTTTTGAAATGTTTCTTTTCTTCATGACTATCATCCTCCTAGCTGTTAACTTTCTTGTAATTATATTCATCAATTGCTACAAAAATAGTATAACATATGTAATAATATTGTCAATAATTATTAAAAAACATTTCTGATAGTAAAATATCTTCGTCATTTTTTGCGTGTTTTTTGTAAAATTCTATTTTTTTGGTGCAGCTTATACAAAAAAATACGGCTATGGATTTATTCGTTATAGATATGGAGAATTAAAATATAGTAATACATAGAGCATTACAATGAACAACGAATAAAAAAACTAGGAGGGATGAGTTTTGTACAATATAGTTTTAGACTTCTACTTACATAAAAATAGCGTAACAGCCTTTAAAACTGCTACGCTGAGAAAGTCTAACTTTTTGAAGCCACCTCATTAAAACTTAAAACCTAATTTTTGAGGGGATTTTTAAATGCAAATCAATTAATGCTCTTGTGCAACCTGCTCTTTTAATTCTTCCAACTTCTTTTCTGCTAATTCGGTACGTTTTGTTAAGTCGTCTGGAATGTATTTTTTGCGGTATCTGTTTTCTGGTACTAGTACGCTTCCACGATACCAATAAAAATGGTCCCACTGGTCTTGAAGCTGGTCGGACCATAATTGTACAGGTGGTTCGATACCAGGAACATCTTTTTCTAGTTTATGAAAGATACTGCGATATTTGTTAATTGTTTCATATACAACCTTGTCATATTGAAAGGTTATGCGGTTACATATGCCACATATTACGAGAAACAGTAAAATGGTAATACCACAATGAATAAGTATACTTGAGATGCTGCTGAAATCTGTGAAAGCTACTATAACAGAACAAGCGACAATACTAGCAAGGATTCCAAATACAAGTCTAAAATAGCTTGCAATAGTAGCTTTTTTATACTTTTTTTGAATGTCACGGGTTGTAGCAATGGCATCATCTAATGCCGGGAGCAATTTGTTTAATTCCTCCTCTGAGTAATGTTGTTTCATTTTTTATCCTTTCTTTTTACTTTTAGGTAAACGTCAAATGTGTAATTTTTGCAATTCATCTGTTCGATTGGTATCAAATTACCTAAAAACAGATGTTAGACAATATTTTTATAGTAAAAAGTATAGCAAAAGGAAAGTTGAATGGCAAATAAAATTGTGGCATTTTATTTATAGATATGTGAATTGTAATCAGCCAAATGTAATAGTATATGCGGATATATAGCTGCACAATCGTAACAGTTCAGCCGGGTACATTCATAAAGTGCCAGAATATACAACATGACTAAAAATATCCTTTTTGGCTGGACACTTTACTCATGTTTGGCGTTAGCCAAATAGAAATGATTGTGGAAATTGTACTTAGCCTGCTAGCAGTCATGTGCAATTCCCACAATCATTTCTGCCCGGCTGAACTGTTACGCACAATCTGAAAGTAATCCTGTTTGGCTTCTTTCAATCTTGTTTTTATAATTGCTAAATGATACAATAAAATAGATTATGTCTAGCTTTGTTACTATTTATGGCTGTTTGATAAAAATTAACTGCAAATAGTAATTAAGCATTTAAATGGAGAAAAAAATGGTTTTGAAAAATAGATAATTGTGAATTGAAATAAAGTATGATTTGTTTTCTAATATTTTACCTGAGAAGAGATACATTTTAGAGGAGGAGTCCGTATGGGACGAGCAAGTGATGGAATGAAGTGCATAGAAATACGTTCCCTTTTGAAAAAAGGTGCGTATGAGGATGCGATGAAAGTAGCAGATACAATTGATATATTGCGGGTAAAATCAATTGTTGATTTAAAATTAATTGCCAGTGTGTATGAGCAGATGGGTGAATATGCAGTGGCAAAGGATATATTGCTTTTAAGTTATGAAAAAAAGCAGAGTAAGATGACAATATACCGTTTGGCGTATTTATCTATAAAAACAAAGGAATTTGATGATGCAGAGAAGTATTATGATGAATTTTCAGAATTAGCGCCTGATAGTCCGGATCGTTATATTTTACGATACGGTATTGATCGTGCAAAAAATGTAGATTATGTACTTCGTATTGCCACATTACAAAAGTTAAAGCAAATTGAATATACGGAAGAATGGGGATATGAACTTGCTAAGATTTATCATAAGGCAGGGCTTTATGAGGAGTGTATTCGTGAATGTCAGGATTTGATTATTTGGTTTCATGACGGCCTCATTGTGGATAAGGCAAAATTACTTTGCAAATACCACGAGGAAGGCAAACAGGCATTAGATGCCTATGGAGTGCTGGATAAGAATTTGTCTCCAGAAGAGATTGAGCAAAATCGGGAACAATTTTTTAATGATACCAGAGATTTAAATGATGTAAAGGCGGCTATGAAAGAAAGACAATTGCAGCAAATGATCAATCTGGATATGGAACATACAGTGGATTTGCGACAGGTGTTAAAAGAAGATGGAGCTGACCTGGATTTATTGACACAGGAAGTACATCGTGTTTGGGGAAAGAAAACGGAACAATCAACGTTTCAGAAAAGTTGGCAGGATGTTGAGCAGCCGGCAATGGAACCAATTCAGAAAACACCGATTCGACAGGCAGAGACAGAGGCGTTACTGGCTGCCAGTGTTGCGGAAGTTATGGAAAAAGAAGACACAAATCCTAACGGAGAATCTGAAATGCAAAATTCTGGTTTGGAGAATACGATACCGTATCATTTTGAACAGGAATATACAGAGTATCCAGAGCAGGATGAATTTACAGGGCAGGGATATGCAGAGTATCCAGAGCAGGATGGTTTTTCAGGGCAGGGATATGCAGAGTATCCAGAGCAGGATAAATTTACAGGGCAGGGATATGCAGAATATCCGGAACAGGATGGCTTTTCAGAGCAAAATTTGCAGGAACAGGAGGAGAATGCATGGTATGGTGTTGCACCAGAGATGCATGAAATTTCGCCAGAATCCTCTTATGTGGAATCTTTAGATAAACAGGCGTATGAAAGTAATACAGATATAGGGGAAGCAGAAACAGAGAGTTCTACGGAGGAAACGTTAGCAGAAACGGAAAATGTAATGCTGACAGAGAAAATGGTAGAAGAACCAAAAGAAGTGCATTTTGAGGAAGAACAGCAGGAAGGATTTGAGGAAAATCCGGAAGTGGAAAAGATAGAGGAAGAAGCTGTTGTTGAACCAGAGATAGAAGAACCAGAAGAAAAGCCTGAGGAGCCAATCGAGAAAGAGACGGTGGAGCAGGAAAAAACAGAAAAGCCAGAAGGAAAACAAAGTCGTCGAGAGAGAAGAAAGGCAAAACGAGCTGCACAAAGAGAAAAGCGTAAAAAAGCTACTATGTCTAAAATGCAGAAAAAGGAAGAACAAAAAGTTGCATCAGAAGTGGCTATAGAAGGAAACCAAGAGTTAAAATCGCAAGAAAGTTTGAAAGAGGAACTGCGAGAAGGGGTGGAACCAGAAGAGTTCGCTATAGACGAAAGTGAAGCATTGGAAGAAACAGTTGCCGAAGAAATGAAAGAGCCAAGAGCAGAGAAAGACTTCGAGGAGGAACCAAAGGAAGAAACGAAACCAGAAGAGTTTGTTGCTGACGAAAGTGAAGCGTTGGAAGAAACGGTTGAAAAAGAAATGGAAGAGTCAGAAGCCGAGGAAAACTTCGAAGAGGAACCAAAAGAGGAAACGAGACCAGAAGAGTTTGTTACCGACGAAAGTGAAGCGTTGGAAGAAACGGTTGTAAAAGAAAGGGAAGAGTCAGAAGCCGAGGAAAACTTCAAAGAGGAACCAAAAGAAGAAGCGAAACCGGAGGAGACTGCAAAAGAAGAAAACAAACCGCAGAAGGCAGTAGTGCATAAAGAAAAGAAAACATCTACGGAAACAAAACAAACGGAGAAAAAGAAGAAAAATACAACAGATGGAAAGACAGCACCGGCAAATAAAGAAATGGCAATTTTAAATCGTCTTCTTGGTCGTTTTGGCGGACAGAAAAAGAAGGCAGCAAAACAAGTGGAGGCAGAACAGCTAGATGAGATAGAAACACAAGATACTGTAGAAAATCTGTCAGTAGATGAAACACAAGAATCGAAAAATATAGAAGATACTGTGAAAAAAAATGTTACAATACCAATTGAAGAAGAGACAGAGGAAATGGGTGTAACAGATGAAAAAACAGAGAAGAATGTAATCGAAGAAGAGGAAGTTGAATTAGAGGAAATCGAGGAAGAAGCGCCTACAGATACATTAGAGGAAATGGAGGAGGAAGAATCCTTTACCGATCGGTATGGTATACTTCTTTGGGAGTATTTTCAAGACTATCAAGTGGATACGCGTTTATGTGAGGATGTGTATACTGTTTTAGAAAAAGCCAAAGAGAAAGAAAGTGCCGGAAATTATATTGTTACATGCAAAAATAAGGAACGTGCGCTAGGGCTTGCCAGAAATTTGGCAAAAGCATTAGAAACATTGGAACTCACCCAAACACACAGAGTAGCAAAGATAAACGCAGAGAAACTAAATCGTATGCATTTAGAGAAAAATTATGATAAGATAAAAGGCGGTTGTCTGTTTGTGGAAGATGCAAAGAAGATGACAGCAGATACGGCACAGTCCATTATGAATGCAATCAATGAGTTACAAGATGACCTTGTGGTTATTCTTTCGGATGCGCGTCCATATTTAAAGGATTTATTAGAAGAATATCCAATGATGAGACGTTATTTCCCTTATGATCTTTCTATGAAATAATGGCTACTGCGTAGAGAGGCGTCAGTTTCTCAAGATGAAAATTTAACACGATTAAGAAAGTCCTCCACTTCTATTGCGTAGAGCAAGTGGTGGTTGGGGACTTGCTTGTATATCCGATTGACTATAGGATAAGAAATGGGATTATATCTGAAAAAATGGTAAAAAAGCCAGTTTTGGAATGGATATAGTCCTATTTTACTCTATGGGAAAGTGCGTTCTATAGAGAAAAACGCTCTGCGAGAAGTGAATTTAGGAGCAAAAGAAAGACCTTGACTTTTGGTAAAATCTCTCTTATGCTATAAGTTAGCGTAATATTAGTTACAGTTCAACGAGTATCCTTTAAAAATGTCAGAAAAAACAAAGAGTTAGGCATTTTTTTATGAAGACTTGTGAACAGGACAACAGATAGGAGGAACTACAGTGAGTGAAGCAGTGATTACAGGAAGAGAACAAAATGTATTTGTAGTCGGACATATGAATCCGGATACGGATTCCATTTGTTCTGCAATTGCATATGCAAATTTAAAATCTAAGATCACAGGAAAGAAATATACACCAAAGAGAGCAGGACAATTAAGTCCTGAAACAGAGTTTGTTTTAAAGCATTTTGGAGTAAAAACACCTGGATTTATTTCAGACGTACGTGAACAGGTAAAAGACATGGAAATCCGTGTGGTGCCAACACTTCACAAGGAAATGTCATTGAAAGCAGCCTGGGATGTAATGGATAAAGAAACATTATCTACACTTCCAATTTTAAATGAGGAAAAATGTTTGGAAGGTCTTATTTCTGTGGCAGATATTGCAAAATCTTATATGAATGTATATGATAGTGAAATTCTAGCAAAAGCGAAAACCCCATATCGCAATATCCTGGAAGTTTTAGAGGGAAATATGATCGTTGGAAATCCAGACGAAAGTGTATCTGCTGGTAAAGTTTTGATCGGTGCAGCAAATCCGGAAATGATGGAAAACTTTGTAGAAGAGGGCGATATGGTTATCGTTGGAGATCGTTACGAGGCACAGCTTTGCGCAATTGAAATGAAAGCAAAATGTGTTGTTGTATGTACCGGAGCTAATGTGGCAAAAACGATTACACGAATGGCAGAACGAAGAGGTTGCACATTGATTCAGACAAAGTATGATACGCTTATTGCATCTCGTTTGATCAACCAAAGTATGCCAATAGATTTCTTTATGCGTAAAGAAGGATTTGTTACCTTTACAACAGAGGATTTCTTAGATGACATCAAGAGTGTTATGGCGGAGAAACGTCATAGAGATTTCCCTATTTTAGATAAAGATGGACATTATATTGGAATGATTTCCAGAAGAAATCTTTTAAATGTAAAGAAAAAAGATATCATCTTAGTAGATCACAATGAAGTGGATCAGGCAGTAGATGGTTTACAGAGTGCTAATATTTTAGAGATTATCGATCATCATAAGATTGGTAGTTTAGAGACTATGGGACCTGTGTACTTCCGAAATCAGCCGGTAGGATGTACTGCAACAATCATTCGTCAGATGTATCGTGAAAACAATGTGGAAATTGAACCAGCTATGGCAGGTTTGATGTGCTCTGCAATTCTTTCAGATACGTTAGTATATCGTTCTCCTACTTGTACACAGCTTGATAAGGATACTGCAGAAGAATTGGCTAAGATTGCAGGCTTTGAAGTGCAAAGTTATGCAAAAGAAATGTTTGCTGCTGGAAGTGATTTATCAGGAAAATCACCAGAAGAAATTTTCTATCAAGATTTCAAAAAGTTTACAGCGGGAAATACAACATTTGGTGTTGGTCAGATTACATCTATGGATGGAGACGAATTGCTTAAATTAAAAGATCGTATGACACCATATATCGAAAAGACATTTGCAGAACATGGTGCAGATATGTTATTCTTCATGTTAACAGATATTTTAGAAGAGTCAACGGATCTTATGATATTTGGTGAAGGTGCGGAAGAAGCTGCAAAGGCTGCTTTCCATTCCGAAGAGGAGGACAGAATGTATCTTCGTGGAGTGGTATCTCGTAAGAAGCAGATTATCCCACCATTGATGAATGTATTAGATTAAAAGTTTGGGTTGCGTCAATATAGAGCAAAAAAAGGCAGGACCGTTTGCATAAGCAATGGTTCTGCTTTTTTTGAAAAGTTTCATTTGTGATTGCAATTTTTACAATTTAAACTGAATCTTGATTGGTCTTTTTAATGGTTTTCCGCCTCTTGATTTTACATTTGTAGTCACATGCAAAATGTAGGATTCATCTTTGGTATAAGAATCCAATGGTTCGATTTCAATCATGTTTGTATTGGCATCGTATGTAATATTTGTAGATAATGGTGCCATATTAGCGGTTGTTACATATAGGTTTATATTGTTGACAGTAGTAGGATCTAATGCAGTGTTAAATCGTATCTGCCATACAAATTTACCGGTCTTAAATTTCAAATTTTGGTGTACTTTCTCTTCGTATCCCTCAGTTACAGATTCAATATTTAAATACTCCATATAAAATCCCCCTTTTTATCTGATAGTATTCCGCTCTTTCAAAAAAGACATACTTATCTAATTCCATTATAGTAATTTTAGAGGGGAAATCAAGAAATACACTGAAAATTAATAGTTTTGTAAAGAAAGATTTATACTTTCCGGACGGGAAATATCGAAAAAAAGAATGGGATATGATATGATAAAAATAACAAATTTAACAAGAAAGAGGAAGATAACATGAGTAAAGAGTGTTGGAAACCAGGAAATATGTTGTACCCGTTACCAGCTGTTATGGTTAGTTGTTCGGAGCCTGGAAAACCAGACAACATAATTACAGTAGCATGGACAGGGACCGTTTGTACCAATCCGCCTATGGTATATATTTCTGTAAGACCAGAGAGACATTCCTATGATATGATAAAAAATAGTGGAGAATTTGTGATAAATCTTACAACACAAAGTTTAGTGAAAGCTACAGATTATTGCGGAGTACGCTCAGGAAGAGAGGTAGATAAATTTGCGGAAATGCATCTTACCAAAGAGATGGCTATACATGTGAACGTACCATTGATTAAGGAATCACCAGTTAATATTGAATGTAAGGTTCGGGAAGTGAAAGAACTTGGCTCTCATCATATGTTTCTTGCAGATGTGGTTGGTGTAAATATTGATCCGAAATATTTGGACGAAAAGGGAAAATTTTGTTTAAACGATGCAGGACTCATTATGTATTCGCATGGTGAATATTATGAAATGGGAGAATTATTGGGAAGTTTTGGATATGCAGTAAGAAAAAATAAAAAAGGGAAGGGAAAGGAAAAAAGAAAAGCGTAGGGTAGAGTGATCGAAATTGTTATGGGTTGTAGGCAATGTTATAGTGAGGGGGGTTCGTTATGAAAATTAGCTATATTCATATTAAAAATTTTAAATCTATACGAGATCTGGAGATTAAGGATATTGATAATGCATTGATTTTGGTTGGAAAAAACAATACAGGAAAGACGGTTGTAATTGATGCGATTTGTTTGGTTGCTGGACAATTTATGCCGAAGCCAAGGCATTTTTTGGATGCGAATAAAAATATATCAATTCATATGAAAATATCTATGGACGAGGGGGATTTACAACTTTTATATAAAAGAAAAGTGGTGAATACGCATAAGGATTACAATACCTGGTTTGAAATATTTAAAGAAAAGCTTCCATCTTATCAGGAGGGAGAACTTTCCTTTACCTGTATTGTTACGCCAGAGGGAGTTATAAAATACGAGGATGGCTTTAAAAAGAATAACGTATATATTCGGGAAGTATTCCCAAAGACGTATAACATTGATCATAGTCGTAATGTAAAGGCAATTCAGGATGAAGTGTTTCATTTTTATGATGAAAATTCATTGCGTGAGATTCAGAAAAATGCTTGTATGTTTGAGGAGAGTAAACCATGCAATCACTGTTTTCAATGTATCGAGAAGCTAGATAAAAAAGAACTAACTGCGTTAAGTTTGTTGGAGATGGTTCGCTTGATGCAATATAAAATGTTACAGGTGAATATTAGTGAGTTTACGAACCGTTTAAATGAACATTTTCATAAAAATGGAAGTGGTTCCCAGAAAATTAATATGCACGTAGAATTTCACCCGGAAAGTTTGTTTCAGATTTCTACAACCGTATATAATCGTGATCGTGGAACTATGGGAGATATTGCGACACTCAGTGAGGGGTTACGAAGTATTTATGCACTATCTATGTTGGAGACCTATGCGGAGGATGAAAATACAATTCCTTGTATTATTTTAATGGAAGATCCGGAAATATTTCTTCATCCCCAGTTGCAAAAGGCTGCAAGCGAAGTTTTATATCGCTTGTCTAAAAAGAATCAGGTGATTTTTTCAACTCATTCACCAAATATGATTTTTAATTTTTCTTCAAAACAGATCAAACAGGTTGTGTTAGATGAAGAGTATTATACAGCAATTAAAGAGGATAATGATATTGATGAAATATTAGATGACCTGGGATATACGGCAAACGATTTAATGAATGTAAGTTTTGTTTTTATTGTAGAAGGGAAGCAGGATAGTGTTCGGTTGCCATTGCTTTTGGAGAAATATTATTCAGAAATATATGATGAGCAAGGCAGAATCCAGCGTATTTCTATTGTGCCGACGAATAGTTGTACCAATATCAAGACATATGCCAATTTAAAATATATCAATAAGTTGTATTTAAAAGATCAGTTTTTGATGATTCGGGATAGCGACGGAAAAAATCCCAAACATCTTGTCAAGCAGTTATGCAGTTATTATAGTCAGCGTTCCAAGGAAGAATTGGAAGGTAATTTGCCAAGAGTAACACCTAAAAATGTATTAGTATTAAAATATTATTCTTTTGAAAATTATTTTTTGGACCCTGCCATAATGACTAAGATTGGTGTGATTAAAAACGAAGATTATTTTTATAATACCCTATTTAAAAAGTACAAGGATTATCTATACAAAATCGGAAGTGTAAAGCGAATGATCAAGGCAACCAACATTCGAATCAATTCCAGAGAGGATATTAAACGTAATATGGAAACTATAAAGATCTATGTACGGGGACACAATTTGTTTGACATATTTTATGGAAGATACCATAATGACGATCAGGTAGAAATATTGAAAAAGTATATTGATGTGGCACCAAGAGATGCCTTTAAAGATATTCTGGATGCAATTGACCGATTTGTATATTTTGAAAATCGAAAAAAATAGTTTTCCTTCCTGTGCGACTGTGGTAAAATTAATCTTATGCATTTGTGGTAGGAAATAGTAGGATAGAGAAACAGAATGGAGGAATACATACAGATGGATAATGTAGTATTGATTGGAATGCCAGGATCAGGAAAAAGTACACTTGGTGTGGTTTTGGCCAAAGTACTTGGTTATGGGTTTATTGATTCAGATTTAATCATTGAAGAGGAAGAAGGACGTTTGCTTCATGAAATCATTGCCCAGGAAGGTATTGATGGATTTGCGCAGATTGAGAATAGAGTAAACAGTCAAATTGATGTACATAAAAAAGTAATTGCTACAGGTGGAAGTGCCGTTTATGGAGAAGAAGCCATGTTACACCTTGGACAGATTGGAAAAATCGTATACTTGAAATGGGGCATGGAAGAACTTTCCGGTCATCTAGGTGATTTAAAGGAGCGAGGCGTTGTTATGAAAGAAGGGCAGGATTTTGCAGATTTATATGCAGAGCGTTGCCCGCTTTATGAAAAATATGCCGATATTACTGTAGAATGTGAAGGTGATTCTATAGAGGCGCTAGTAAAACAAATCGTTGCAGCTTTATAAATTGTGTAATTGGTTGATGTCATGCGAAGTAAGTATAGAAAATAGATTAGAAAAAAATATGAGTGGAAATATTTTGTAGGTATTTTCGCTTATATTTTTTTGCTTTATAGAAAAATGTGTTCTACAGAGCAAAAACACTTTGTGGGGATATATACTTGTTTACTTTGTTCTAAAAAGATATCAGGGTTATTGCATCGGGATTTGACGAAATACTAAAATTTAGTAGCATAATTTTCTCTTTGGAATAGAATAATAGTAAAAAAGCAATTTAAATCATCCGTAGACAGCGACGGAAGAATTAAAAAACAATCCGTAAGGAATCTTTTAAAAGTACTTGCTAAATTTGACGGTTGTGATATAATCAAAGAGATTATTTAAGAACAATAGGGTCGTATGCCCTTTTTTGAGTGAAAAATAGATAAAACAGGTATGTTATTTACCATTTAATATAGATTGAGGTGCGAAAATGGAACAGTATATTATGAAAGGTGGAAATCCTTTAAAGGGTGAGGTTACAATTAGTGGGGCAAAGAATGCAGCATTGGGAATTTTAGCTGCATCTATTATGACAGATGAAACCGTTACTTTGGAAAATTTACCAAATGTACGTGATATTCGTGTGCTTTTGCAGGCAATTCAGGAAATTGGAGCAAGAGTGGAATATGTAGATACAAATACAGTAAAGATCAATGGTAGTAATATAAGTTCTATTAGCATTGATTATGAATTTATTCGTAAGATTCGTGCATCTTACTATTTGTTAGGAGCTTTACTTGGAAAATACCGTAAATCACAGGTTGCATTACCAGGCGGTTGTAATATTGGTAGTCGTCCAATCGATCAGCATATCAAGGGATTTAAAGCATTGGGAGCTGAAGTTAGAATCGAACAAGGTATGATTGCTACAGAGGCAGAATCTTTAGTTGGAACCCATATTTATATGGATGTAGTTTCTGTTGGAGCTACGATTAATGTTATGATGGCGGCTGCTATGGCAGAAGGAAAAAGTATTATTGAAAATGCGGCAAAGGAACCACATATTGTAGACGTAGCAAACTTTTTGAATAGTATGGGTGCGAATATTAAAGGTGCAGGAACGGACGTTATTCGTGTACAGGGTGTTGAAAAACTGCATGGTACAGAGTATTCCATCATACCGGATCAGATTGAGGCTGGAACATTTATGTGTATGGCAGCAGCTACAAAAGGCGATGTGCTTATTAAGAATGTTATTCCAAAGCATTTAGAGGCAATCAGTGCAAAACTTGTTGAGATGGGTGCAACCGTAGAAGAATATGACGATGCTGTTCGTGTAGTGGGAATTGAAGATCGTTTAGGTCCAACACATATTAAAACATTGCCATATCCAGGTTTTCCGACAGATATGCAACCACAATTTGCTACGTTATTGGCATTATCAGAAGGATCTAGTATTGTTACAGAGAGTATTTTTGAAAATCGCTTCAAATATGTAGATGAATTAACACGCATGGGTGCAAAGATTACAGTAGAAGGAAACACTGCATTTATAGAGGGTGTAGAAGGTTTTAGTGGTGCTAAGGTTAGTGCGCCGGATCTTCGTGCAGGAGCGGCATTGGTTATGGCTGGTCTGGCAGCAGAAGGCATTACAACAGTAGATCAGATTGAGTTTATTCAACGTGGTTATGAGGCTTTTGAAGATAAATTAACTGCATTGGGAGCAGTCATTGAACGTATTCCTGTAGATGATGAAAAAGCAGTGAAGAAGTTTGAATTGAAAGTAGGATAAGTGAGGTAGATTTACATGAAGAAAAAGATTTTTAGTGTATTCCTATGTGTGGTATTTGTTTTATCTATGACAGCATGTGGGGGAAGTAAAAAGGATGGATTAGAAGGAACTTGGAAACTTTCCAAGGCTTATTTTGGTGATAAAGAGGTTTCACAGGAACAGTTACAAAGTGCTGGGATTGGTGGTACAACATTTTCTTTTAAAGATGGTGTGGTAACAATAGAGACTGCATCTACAAAGGACAAAGAAATTGCAGAGGGAGAATATTCTCTAAATGGAAATACCGTTATTATTTCTACAAAGGATGAAAAAGGTTCTTATGAGGGTACGTTAAAGGATGGAAAGCTTACCTTCACAGAAAGTAGTTCTGCTGTGTCAGAGGTTGCAACAGCAACTCCAACAGCAATCGGTAAAGCGGCGAAGAAAGATGTAAAGAAAAAGGCTACGAAAGCACCAGAAACAACGCAGAAGGTTGAGAAGGATGCACCTTCTTCCACAGCAGGAGCAAGTTCTGATGTAGAGATTAAGCTTGTATTTGAAAAGGAATAGTATAAAAGAGAAATAGAATTACCTGAAAAAGGTAGAAAAAGAGGAGTAGCTCTTCCTGATAGGAAGGGCTACTCCTTTTAAGTTAAAATTCATATTATATTTATAAGATTTTTTGTATATGTAAGTTTTTTAATTTTCCTAAATCTACAAATTGATTCTCTATTTTTATAACTGGTCTGGTAATATGTTGTGAATCAATCATTATGATTTCTCCAATACGGTCATCATTTAGTTGTACGGTGCAGTTAATATAGCTGTTTGCCATACCTTTCAAAAATGGTAATAAAAATTTGGGAGAAAACTGGCGAAAACCATCCTGCTCAAATACACTCATGGCATCAAATGGACAGTTTGCTTTTCGATAAATGCGAGGATTTGTCATAGCAACATAAATATCTGCGATGGCAACAATCTGTGCAAAATCATCGATTTCATCCCCTTTTAAGCCATTTGGATATCCGGATCCATCGGTTCGTTCATGGTGCATTAGAACAGCATTTAAAATTCGTTTGTCTAAGTTCTGGTCTTGTAATAAATGATATCCGTCTGTTGAATGCTGTTTTATAATATTGTATTCAGCAGGAGAAAGTTGGCTTGGTTTGTGAAGAATTGCAGATGGAATAAGTAATTTGCCAATATCGTGCAACATACCTGCAAGGGTAAGAAGTTGCAGGTCTTCCTCAGAATAGTTCAGCCAGCGTCCGATTGCATTACATAAGATAGCAACACTTACGGAATGAGTATAAGTTACATCATCACTATCAAGCAGACATTGAAGCATATGAATAATATGCGTGTTATTGCGGCCTTGGCAAATGATTTTCTCCATATCTTCTATTAATAAATCTGTATGAATTGGATCTTTTAATTGTCCGTTAAGAATGCAGACACGATCTTTTAGGTCAGAAACAACAAAATTGTATGCTTCGTTAAATTTTCGAAATTCCAGTGTACTTTTGATATACTCAGAATAGGTATCCGATGCAGCATCATACTTTGTTTTTTTTGATTCACCGTCTTCATTAGTTTCAATTTCAATCTGCTGAATAGCATAAAATTTTAATCTTGTAATTGAGTGATTGGTAAGCTCCGAATGAGCTGGGATAATTAAGTAATCTTGCAATCCAAAAATGTCTTCTGCTACGATCATTCCTGGAACAGCCTCTTTTGTTGCTATTGTTTTGGTTTTCAATAAAAGTTCCCCCTTATGTATTCGTAGTGTTGTCTATAGAATAGACACACATATAATAGTATATACTGAAAAATATAAAAAGACAACTAATAAACCACCCTTTCAGTTGCTAGGGTGGTTAAGAGATACGTAACAGTAATTCTATTTGGCTAATTCTAGTTTGTGTGATGCCATGAATGTAGCACGTTCAGCCATATGCAAAACACTATCTACAATCTGGTGGCAAACAGCTACGATAAAGGTACAGTCATTGTCCACATTATGTACACTGTTGGTATAGTTTGCATGTTCTTGTTGAATAAAATGACAAATACTTTCAACTGTGTAAAAAGAGGAATTTTCTGCACGTTTTCGCTTGTGTTCCACTGCACCAACATAAGAGCGTAAACGGTGTTTTAAAACTTTTTCATATTGACAGTGCTCTTTGATATTTCCGTTATAAAATGCGTTATGAGGAAATGTAAAATAATCAGCAACATAGTGGAGAATCACACCAAGATGTCTGCAAAAAGAAGATGTAATTCCTTTTATTGGGTCATAATGTTGCAGTAATTGATGAAGTTGTTTTTTTAGATGTAAAAATGTGTCTTCCATACAGTGACGTGTAGTAATAAATGATGGAACGCAATCTGGAAGGATACTTCCCCAGTAAAATGACCTTTTGTAATTCATTAATATTTCCATTCCATTGCTGTTCATCAAATAATTAGCTAATGCAAGATGTGACTTTTTTCTCATAGTTCAGATAACCCCTTTCCGAAACTAATTGTTATTCGCTAGTAATTATTCTACTGCAAGTGTGTGTTTTTGGCAATGGAAAATAGTTGCAAATTATAAAATTACAAGGTATGATAGATAAGATGGTAGCGGTTTGACTGGTATAGTAATGTATGAAAAAAGTCTTGCTAATATAGTTTTTGGAGGACTAGGGAGGGCTGCTAGCATTCTTGGAAGATGTGCAGAAAATAAGGAGGAGCGAAAAATGAGGAAACAGACAAAAAGATTAGTAGCGGGAGTGATGGCAGGATTGCTGATGTTGCAATCACCTAATATAGCTTTTGCGGACAGTGAAAAGGTTGTTACACTTGGGGCTGACTTGACAACAGAGCAGAGAAGTGAGATGTTACAATATTTTGGAGTGTCTGAAAATGATGTAACAATTGTAGAAGTAAATAATCAGGAAGAACATGATTACCTAAAGGGAATTGCTACAGAAGCTGAAATTGGAAGACATACGTATAGTTGTGCCTATATTATGCCTACAGACACTGGAAAAATTAACGTAAAAACAGCACATTTGACATGGGTATCTACAAGTATGATTGCGAATACACTTGTAACAGCAGGAATTGATAGTTGTGATGTAATTGCTGCAGCTCCAAAAGATGTGTCTGGAACAGGCGCTTTGACCGGTGTTATTAAAGCCTATGAAAAGGTAACTGATGAAAAGCTGGATAAGGATAAGACGGAACTTGCTATGCAGGAATTATATACGACTGCGGAGATTGGACAAGATGTTGGTAAGGATGAGGCGTCTGCCGTTATGAATGAGGTTAAAACGCAAGTATTAAAGGATGGATTAACGGATGAAGATAAAATTGAGGATGTTGTAAATGATGTAGCATCTTATTATAAAGTTAATCTTACACCGGAACAGGTATCTCAGGTAAGTAAATTGATGTCACAGATTGGACAACAGGATTATAACTATAAAGAAATAAAGGGAACCATGGAGGGCTTACAGGATAAGCTTGTAGATAATATTGATGGTGTTAAAGAAAGTTTCTTGGACAAGACAGAAGGTGGAAGTGGTTTCTTTGCAGCAATTGGAAACTTTTTTGCGGGTATCTTTAAAGCAATTGGAAACTTTTTCGCTGGTTTGTTTGGTGGAGGAAGCAAGGGAGATTCAGATTCCCAAGACAGTATTTTAGATAATGTAGATGACAGTGCATTAGGTATAACAGCCACCGATGATCCAAATGGAAAAGGTGTTCAGACAACAGAGGCGCCAACAGAGAAGCCAGAAGATACTGCAACATCGGAAGTAACAGCCACAGAGGATGCTGGTGTGACAGAAGATTCTTTTACAGTAGATCAGGATACAAATAAAGTTGAAAAAAGTGAGACAAGTGCAGCAGAAGAAAGTGTTGAACAATAGAAAAAAGTTTTGCTTGTATAAAACAAAAAACGGAATGCATGTGCATTCCGTTTTTTGTTCTCGATTAAATTTCTATTTTCATTTCACCTTCTTTTAAAATTCCAAGTTTTTTCATGGCTTCTGCAATGCCTAAGGAAATGACTCCGGGTAATACAAAACAAAGAAGGCTTACTAAAATCAGAGCTTCGGATGCTCCAATTGTATTTTTTATAGTATCATAAGCTGAAAGGCAACCAGTCAGACCAGTTGTACCCATAGAAGCTCCCTTTGCAGTATTTCCAAATTTTAAAAATCCTGCACAGCCACCTAGAATAGCACTGGATATAAGAGAAGGAAGCAATATGTAAGGCCGTTTAAATGTATTTGCCAGTTGTAGTTTGGCAGTGCCAATCCCCTGTGCAAATAGGCCTACAAATTTATTATCATGATAACTTGCTACTGCATATCCAATCATGCTACAACAACAACCAATCGTTGCGGCTCCAGCGGCGAGTCCCTTTAACTTGGCAATATTGATGATTGCCAGTAAACTGATTGGCAGTAAAGATAGGATACAAGACAAACATGCAATGGTAATTCCCATAACAACATTATTTTGTTTCATTGCCCATTGAAATGCGTCAGCAATACGAGTATTGATCACATCAAATCCAGGTGCCAGGAAAAGTCCGGTAATCGTACCACAACCACCACCAACAATAGGAAGCAGGAGTAAATCGTATTGTGTCTTACCAAGAATAAGGCTACCGACTTCCAATGCAACATAAGCTGCAATAAATGCACCGAGGGGGTTGCCAGCACCAGACAATTTTACCATTCCGCCTACTTTAGAGACAACGGAACTTTCGAATATTGCATCTGCATGTGCTCCCACCATTCCGGCAAGCAGGCCACCCAAAGTAACTAATGGTGGTGATGCAAATTTTGCCGCCATTCCCATAGCAATGCCGGCGCCTGTCAGCATAATAGCAATACCGCCTATAGTAATAAGAAAGTCGCCAAAATCCTTTGTTATAAGGCTCCCCAATTGTTGTAAGATGATACCAAGTGCATAAGTACAAAATATGCCAAGTGCCATGCCGTTTGCACCATCTACAAAAATGTGTGATAATACTTTTTTCATAGAAATCCTCCACTTTTGTCCTTTTTTTCAGTTACTCTTTACACAGATAGCTTGGTTTGTAAAAAGTAACTTTCTCCACTCTCTTTATATATAGTAACGCACCATCTATTAGAGTAACATAAATTTAGAAGTGGGGCAAGTTTTAATTATGGTCTGTTTGTGTCAATGAATACTTGACACAAACAAATGCCAAGAGGTATTGCAACAATGTATCAAAGTCGATATAATGGCAATCGTGGGCATAATGCAGCGAAAACGAAAAATAAAAAGAATGGTAATTGTTTAGCTTGGCTGGACGCTTACCAAGTATGATAGGAAAAGGAGATATTACATATGAAAATGAAAAAAATTGCAGCCTTGGGTGTTGCAGGAATCTTGGCGTGTTCCTCGTTGACAGCATGTGGAAACAAGGTGACATTACCAAAAGAACCAGCAAAGATTGCAGCGGTAGCAGATAAGGAAACTACAAAGGCAGATAGTTTTGAAGGAAAAGGAACGATGACCGTTGCAGGAAAAGTAATGGGACAGGATATTGCAGTGGATGCAGATATGACGTTGACTTACTTCAAAGAGCCGATGAAGATAAAAGCGGATATCAATTGCAAAGCAAAGGATGATGAAGAGGTAAAAGTATCTGTTTATTTTATGCAGGAAGATAATAATTATGTAGTATATACTGGCATGAATGATGAATGGGAAAAAGTAACCTTGGATGAAAAAGATGAAAGTCAGAAAAAGTTAATCGAGATGTTGGATAAGCAAAAGAAGGAAGATAATAACAAAGATATGGAAAGTGTCTACAAGGGAAAGGTTGAAAAGTCGAAAGAAAAAGATGGAACAACGGTTTTAGAATATAAAATGACAGGTGACAGCATTGAGAAGATTATAGAAGAAAGTGGTGCCTTAAAACAGGCATCTGCTATGGGTATATCAAAGGATATGTTCACAGACTTAAAGGATTTAAAAGCAACATTAGTTGTAGATAATGATACGGTTCGTTGGAAATCCGTTGAAATGGATTGTACAGAGTTTACACAATGCATTGTAGATAAGGCAATGGAAACTGTAAAGACAATGTATGGTAGCTATTTAGATAAGTCAACAGACTTATCTGCAAAATTCGATAAGGTATCTATTAAAGTTACATTGGATAACTACAATAAGGCTAAGGATTTCAAATTGCCGGATAAGGCAAAAAATGCAAAGGAATCGAAAGAAGCAAATTCCTCTGGATTATTGGAAGGAGCAAAATAGATCTTGTAGTTGCGTGAAAGGAAATGCCCGCAAAAAAGAAGCTATGCATCAAATATTGTGCATAGCTTCTTTTTGTTGCAGGTAACTTTTATAAATATTTCTTCAATGTATCTACTTTATCTAATTTTTCCCAAGGTAAATCTAAATCATTTCTTCCAAAATGACCATAAGCAGCAGTCTGCTTGTAAATAGGTCTTCTTAGGTCAAGCATTTTGATAATACCGGCAGGTCTTAAATCAAAGTTGTTACGGATCAAATCAATGATAGTGTCATCGTCTAATTTTCCTGTTCCAAAGGTGTCGACCATGATGGAAGTTGGCTGTGCAACACCGATTGCATAAGAAAGCTGAATTTCGCATTTGTCTGCAATTCCGGCAGCAACCAGATTTTTTGCAACGTAACGTGCAGCATAAGCAGCCGAACGGTCTACTTTCGTGCAGTCTTTACCAGAAAAAGCACCGCCGCCGTGACGGGCGTATCCACCGTAAGTGTCTACGATAATTTTACGACCGGTTAAACCACTGTCACCGTTTGGTCCACCGATTACAAAACGACCGGTTGGGTTAATAAAGAATTTTGTCTTTTCATCTACCAATTCAGTAGGAAGAACAGTGTCAAACACATATTTTTTAATATCTTTGTGGATTTGTTCTTGTGTAACATCTTCTGCGTGTTGAGTGGATAATACAACAGCATTTAAATGTATTGGGGTGCCCGCTTCGTTGTATTCTACAGTTACCTGTGCTTTGCCATCTGGGCGTAAGTAAGGAAGTGTACCGTTTTTACGAACTTCGGATAATTTTTTTGTAAGCTTGTGGGCAAGACTGATAGGGTAAGGCATATATTCTTCGGTTTCATTGGAAGCATATCCAAACATCATACCCTGATCACCAGCACCGATTGCTTCGATTTCGGCATCGGACATTGTATTTTCTCTTGCTTCTAAAGCTTTGTCAACACCCATGGCAATGTCAGATGATTGCTCATCTAATGCAACGATAACACCACAAGTATTTGCATCAAATCCGTATGCAGAATTGTCATATCCGATTTCGCGAATGGTATCACGTACAGTCTTTTGGATATCTACATATCCCTTCGTGGTAACTTCACCCATTACCAATACTAAACCGGTAGTAATTGCTGTTTCGCAAGCAACACGGCTCATTGGGTCCTGTGCTAATAAGGCATCTAATACGGCATCTGAAATCTGATCGCAGATTTTATCTGGATGTCCTTCTGTAACTGATTCTGAAGTAAATAGTAATTTTTCCATAAAATCCTCCTTTAAAATAAAATGTACTCTCGGAGTCTCTTTGTGCCTGATTTTGCAAAATGGTTTTTTGTCAGATATGCACAAATTTATGAGGCGTACGTGGAGCGTACGTTGACAAGGGAGATGCCGAGAGTACATTAAAGAGTTTTTTGTAAAACTCTAGCATCTACACAGAGCGTTTTTACTCTATAGGATAAATTTCCTGTAGCGTAAAAAAAGTCCATCATAAGATGGACTTGAAATTCATAGATTCAAATCCTCTTATTGTTCGATTACTCGCTAAGATTGGCACCTTCCAATAAAATTGATGGGGTTGCCGGGTTTCATAGAGCCTTCACTCTCCACCTCTCTGAATAAGAGAAATTATATTATTATATTAAGCTTACTCTTTTTTTATATAGAAGTCAAGGGGGCAAATGTTTTCTTTTCACACGCATTTACGTTATTCGTGCGACACAAGACTCATGTTTTTCCATTTACCACCGTGCCAACGCAGGAACATTCCGATGGCACGCACACACTCGTCCATAGCCAGTCCCATATAGGAACCTACTGCCATTAGTCCGAGTTTTATGCCGAAAACATAGGTTCCGCCCACTGCAAACAAGTACATAAATATAGCTGCAATAACCATTGGAAATATTACATCGCCAGTAGCTTTTAATGCATTTCCAAAAACTAGGTTAGACACACGACCGATTTCTAATACAATATCGATGGCAAGAAGCTTAATGACTAAATGTATCATTATCGGATCATCGGAGAATAGTTTCATAATAAAACCACCGGAAAGGGCAAAAATACCTTCTAAAATAGTAGCTACAATAATACCAATAAGGGCAGCCCTTTTTGTCCCTTTATCACAGGCTTCGTAATCCTCGGAACCAATTCGCCAACCGGTTAGAATGGCGTTTGCCTGGGCAAGTGCAGAACCGACACTATAGGAAAAGTTAGTAATTTGTGTAGTGTAGGAGCGTGCAGTGACATTTAGTCCGTCTGGGTCCATTTGGTTTAAAAAACGAATGACTAATGTCATGGCAATGTTATATAATGCTGTTTCCATAGCAGAAGGAAGTCCAATGCGAATAATCTGGTTTAAAATATGTCGACCGGAAGCCCGATTAGGGTCCTCTTTTGCGTGAATCAAAAGCTTTGCCTGAATGATTACAATAACAAGGTTAAGTAGTTTGGAAATAATTGTGGCAACAGCTACACCAGCTACTCCCCAATGAAATACAAATAAAAACAGTGCATTTAATCCAAAGTTTAGAACATTTCCAATAATGGTAGCAATCAATGGTTGCTTGGTATAACCAAAAGCACGTAAATATCCAGAAAAAATCGGGATGAGTGCATTAAAAATGCAAAAGCCGCCTACAATTTTTAGATAAGTATCCGCAGGTTTTAGGAGCAAATCGGCAATTCCTACAATATGTAAGATGGACCCAGAACCAAAAAATAAAAAAATTCCAAGTACAACACCGAGAATCGTATTAAAAACCATACCAATTTGTAAGGCCTGGTAAGCTACACCGGATTTTCCTGCACCGATATTTTGTGTCATAACAGCTAGCATACCAGAGGTAATAATAGAAAACATAATAATAAACATTCCGATATAAGTGTTTGCAGTACCAACTGCGCCTACTGCCTGGTCACTGACAGAGGAAAGCATAAGTGTGTCTACAACACCAGCCAGCATATAAAGTAATACTTCAAAGCAAATGGGTACAAAAAGTTGTCCTAATGTACGTTCTTGTTTTTCCATAAAAATGCCTCCGTTTCTTTAAAATATTGTCATTTTGCTAATGTTTAAACCATTACGAAAAATCCATTTTTATTTATTTTACGTCAAGGAAAAAAAATATTCTTCTATTTCTTCTGAATAAAATTGCAATTTTTCTACTTTTTTGCTAGTATGAAGGAAAGTTTGGGTAACGGTTTTAGGAAATTTAACTGTTACAAGTTTGGAGGTGTGAAACTATGTATGTGGAACTGCGGGAGGATTGTGTGCATGGAACGAAGGAGTATGCGTATACGCAATATGCCATTCATGATGTACAACGGGCATTTCAGGTGCCGGTACATTGGCATCGTGAGGTGGAAATCATTTATATTCAACAGGGAGCATTACAGATCTCTATAGGAGGGCAGCAGTATGAGGGCCATGCGGGGGATATTTTTTTTGTACATCCGGGGGAATTACATTTGATGGGTTCAGAGGATTTAAATGTAAAATATTGTGCGATATTATTTCCGTTACGTTTTATTTCTTTTCAGGCAGAGGATGCACTGGAAGAACAATTATTCGGACCATTAAGAAGGGATATGCTTTTATTTCCACAAAAAATAAAAGAAAAAGAAATAGAACAAAATATTGCAAAAATTCTAGTTGATTTAATAAAGTTAAACCAAAGGGAAGATGCCTTTGTACAGATACAAACACGTATTTACTTATTACAAATGGTAGAAATTCTCTATAAAAACCAATTGTTTATAAAGGAGAAAAAAGAAAAAAAGGATTTATTGCAGAGAGAAATGTTGATTTTTATACAAAACCATTATCAGGAAAAACTTACATTAAAAATGCTATCCAAACAATTTCACTTGTCGGAAAAGTATATTTCCCGATATTTTAAACAGCATTTTTTCCTAACTTTTAAGCAATATATTCAACACTTGCGTTTGACAAAAGCAAAAGATTTATTGGAATCTAGTGAAATGTCTGTTTTGGAAGTAGCATTGGAGGCAGGATTTCCTACAGTAAATTATTTTATACATACCTTTAAGGAAATGTATGAAATTACACCATTTCAGTATAAAAAGAAGTATTGTTACTATTCACATATTTGACACCATTGGTTTGCCTATGATACCATGAAAGATAACGAATGAATCGTGTTTAGAAAAACGAGTGGTAAGTGTAATAGAAGGATAAGGAGAAGGGTATGATTTCTTTTATTGAAATTTTGTTGATGCTGGCAGGGCTATTACTTTTAGTGAAGAGCACACGATGGTTTGTAGATGGTACAGCGGGAATAGCAGAAGCACTGCACATTCCACTGGTGATAACAGGGCTTACGATCTTGGCTATGGGAACGAGCGCACCAGAATTAGCAGTGAGCTTTATGAGTGTATGGAGTAAAAATGAATCCGTAGCTTTGGGAGATATTATAGGTAGTAATATTACCAATATTTTATTAATATTAGGTATTTGCGCATTGATCGGAAATTTAAAGGTGGAGAAGGCCACTGCATATATAGAAATCCCCTATATGCTTTTAGTTACGGTATTGTTTGGCGCTATGGCAATCTTTGGAAAAGAATTTTCACTAAAAGATGGAATGGTGTTGTTGCTGCTTTTTGGTATATACATTGTATACTTGGTTTATCAGGGTAGAAAACAGGGAAAAGAGATGCCAGTATCTTCAAGGGAGAAGAAACCTATACTGGGAGATTTGTTTTTGGTTTTACTTGGCTTTGTGTTGGTAGTAGGAAGTAGTGAAATGATTGTAGAATCAGCAAATATAATTGCAAAGGATATCGGGTTAAATGATCGCTTAATAGGTCTTACTATCGTTGCACTTGCTACTTCTCTTCCAGAATTGCTTGTTTGTATTACAGCGGTTCGAAGAGGAAAAACAGAAATTGCAATTGGAAATATCATAGGTAGTAATATTTTTAACTTGTTGTTTGTAATGGGGACTGTTTCAATGTCAAAACCGATAGTTTTTGATCTGGCATTTACGTCGGATATTATCGTGGCACTGCTTGCAGGAGCGGTATTGTGGTTGTTCGTACTTCCAAAGAAAAAACTAAATCAGGTTACAGGTACGATACTGTTGTTAGGATATGTGTCCTATGTGATTTTTCGAATGGCGGGACAGTAGATGACATTGTTTTGTCCACTTTGTGCTGTTCGGATAGAAAAGAAAGATGAGAGGGAGGAGAAAGATGATATTTGAAAGTCATGCACATTATGAAGATGCAAGATTTGATGAAGATAGAGAAGCGCTTTTGAAAAGTTTTCCTCAAAATGGAATTGATTATGTGATAAATGTAGGATCTAGTTTAAAAACAACAAAGCAGTCTATTTTGTTGGCAGAACAGTACGATTTTATCTATGCGGCTGCGGGGGTGCATCCAGAGGAAACCGCAGAATTGAACGAAGAGAATTTTGCTTGGTTGTGTGAGCAGATGAAAAAGGAAAAAGTTGTAGCGGTAGGTGAAATAGGATTGGATTACCACTGGGACGAGCCTGAACGTAGTGTGCAAAAACAATGGTTTGAGAGACAGATTGCATTGGCAAGACAGGTTTCTCTTCCGATGATCATTCATAGCCGGGATGCGGCAAAAGATACTTTGGATATTATGAAGGCTTGCAAAGCAGAGGAGGCAGGCGGTGTAATTCATTGCTTTTCCTATGGTGTGGAAATGGCGAGAGAGTATTTAAATATGGGATTTTATATTGGAATAGGTGGAGTAGTTACGTTTAAAAACGCAAAGAAGTTAAAAGAGGTGGCAGAATATGTTCCGTTGGATCGTATCTTGTTAGAAACGGATTGTCCTTATATGGCTCCAGAGCCACATAGGGGAAAACGCAATTCTTCCCTGTATCTTACTTATGTTGCAGAAAAACTTGCGGACATAAAAGGTATGGATGTAGAAAAAGTATATGAAAAGACAAGAGAAAATGGAAAACGAATGTATCGAATAGAAAAATAGAAAAGAGGTCGAAGTGATGGCAACTTTAGGAAATCCGCAGGAGACAATTGCGATATTACAAAAATATCAATTTAATTTTCAGAAGAAGTTTGGACAAAACTTTTTGATTGATACACATGTGTTGGACAAGATTATTGCGGCAGCACATATAACAAAAGAGGATATGGTGTTGGAAATTGGACCGGGGATTGGGACTATGACACAGTATTTGTGTGAAAATGCCAGAGAAGTGGTGGCAGTTGAGATTGATAAAAATTTGATACCTATATTAGGGGATACGTTGTCTGCCTATTCTAATGTTACGGTGATCAACGGGGATATTTTGAAAGTGGATATTAATAAAATCGTAGAAGAAAAAAATAATGGGAAGCCGATCAAGGTAGTTGCAAACCTTCCCTATTATATTACGACACCAATTATTATGGGATTATTTGAAAGTCATGTGCCAATTGAGAATATTACGGTCATGGTGCAAAAGGAAGTAGCGGATCGTATGCAGGTGGGACCTGGTACAAAAGAATATGGAGCTTTGTCACTTGCAGTGCAGTATTATGCAGATCCGTATATAGTGGCGAATGTACCACCAAACTGTTTTATGCCACGACCAAAGGTTGGTTCGGCGGTGATTCGTTTGACCAGACACGCAGAACCCCCCGTACAAGTAAAAGATGAAAAACTAATGTTTCAATTGATACGTGCTTCTTTTAATCAGCGTAGAAAAACGCTGGTAAATGGCATTAGCAATGCATCGGATCTTTCTTTTTCTAAGGAACAGATTACAAAAGCATTGGAGCGGATGGGGAAAGTTGCTACAGTTCGTGGAGAAACCTTTGGATTGGAAGAATTTGCTGCATTGGCAAATTGTCTGTCGGAAGGGTAGATAGTATACTGATGAAGTGCAACACTGTTACAAATTTTTTACGAGGATACACTGGATATTTGTGTGTAGCCTCGTTCTTTTTTTGCCTGTTTTTGCATATACTACTATGAAGAACTCCTTGAAATGGTTGATTCATACAGTTATAAAAGGAGAACGGTTAAAAGCAGAGTGAAGGGGAGAAAAGAATGTATCAAAAAATGATTTCATATATTCATTTGTATGACAAAGACGGAGAAAAAGGACAGAATATTGGATTTGTAAAGTTGGCATTGCAGAATCAAACTTATAAATTGCGTGTACAAATGCGAAATGCAATGTGGAAGGAAAAGGAATGGACATTATATGGGTTTGTTCGTGGAAAAGAATTGTTACATACAGGGCGCTTTGGTGTATTGAAAATAAAAAATGGATTTGGGGAAAGTTTATTTTTGGGAAATACGGGCGAAGTGTTTGAAAAGTATCGTTTTATAGATTTGGGTGGATTTCTATTATTGGAAAGAGGAAAGGAAGAAAAGAAGAATATAGAACAATTTTGTGCCAGTCAGTGGGATGATGAAAAAATAGAAATTAATCAAGTAGATTTTCGTTGTAAACCGTCAACTGAAAATGTTTTGCATGCAGCAGAACTGGAGGAGAATTTTTTGCAGCAGGAGGAAGTAGAATATGTGCCGGTTTATTCCGAAGGAGTGGAAGTGGTAGAGAATGTGCAGGAGACAGAAAATAGAACGGAGAAGGTAGAAGATGTAAAAGATAAAACAGACGAGACAAAAAAAGAGGATGAAATACAGGTGCGAGAAAGAGTAGAACAAATAGAAGAAAATGGAGCTGAGGAGAAAGAAAGAACAGTTGAGAAAAAAAGTATGTCCATAGAAGAAAAAGAAAATGCGGTGGAAAGTAAGCAATCATCAGAGCAAAATTTGGGGCAAAGGCTGTTGGATACCTTTTTTCTTATAAAAAATGGAAAAGAGGAAAAGACAGAGGTTATGGAGAATGAACAAAAAGAGGAAAGGTTGGATGCACAACAGGAAGAAGAGCGGGAAATGGATATTTGGGAAGTTTTTCAAGAACATAAAAACAATCTGGAACGGCGCTATAAACAGATACAAGAAGAAGGAAAGGAAGAAAAAAATCTATGGTTGCCAGGGGAAGAACTATTGCGGGTATTTCCTAAAATGAACCCTTTTTTTGGAAATGAAGTCATAGAATCGGTCCGAATGGAACCAAAAGATATTGGCGGTTTTCCTATGGAATTCTGGTATCTGGCAAATAATAGTTTTTTGTTACATGGATATTATTGTTATCGGCATTTGCTGTTTATGAAAATGCATAATGGGGCGGAATATCAATATGTAATTGCAGTACCGGGGAACAGTGATTATAGAGAAAAATTCATGGCAAATATGTTTGGGTTTGAACAGTTTAAGGCAGTACAAAGTCGCAAAAATGCAGGTTTTGGGTATTGGTGGAGGAGGTTGGTGTAGAAAAAGGAAGGGATTGCTATTTTATTTTACATTTGGTATCATAGTTATATAGTATAGGGAAACGGATTTATACACAAAGTAGACGGATGTGTTCCTACGACAAAGAACAAAAGAATAAAGGCACAAAGGGGGGAGGTGCTATAATGAATAATTACAATATATATTTAGAAATAGCATCTGTATGTTTTCTGTTGCTGGTGATTTGTATTATAAATACAAAACGTCAATTAAGTATTTTTCAAAATTGGTTATATTCGGGTGCGTTATATGCATTACTATTTTTAAATGTAAGTGATATGGCGGCTGTATTTGTCAGTGATCGGGTTCGTGCAGGTGCTACTGGATTGTTTGGTTTTTGTTATGGTATTACAATACTTAGCTTTCTTTTACAGATTTTTTCACTACAGCTGATTTATTCGTATCTCACAGTGGTGCTAGAAGGGAAAAAAATTAAGAAACCACAATTTTTGGTTTTTACTCTTTTATCTGTGATTTACAGTATTTTGGTTCTAACGACACCATTTAGTAAAATAGTATTTTACTATGATAGAGCAGGTGCCTTTCATTATGGAAAGTTTTCTTGCATTCTTTATTGTATGCCTGCTGTATTTGCAGTATATTCCTTGCTATCTTTACACTTTCACAAAAAGGTACTTTCCAAGCTGGAAAGGAATCTAATGTTGTTTTTTAATGCGACGATGGTATTGCTTGTATTGTCTATGACGTATTTACCTCGCTTTCCACTTATGTATTTTTGGTTATCTGTTGCAGTGATGGGAATTTTTCTTACGATGCAGTCACCAGATCGATATTTGGATAACACAACGTCGGCATTCAATGAAGATGGTTTGATGGTTATGATAAATGACCGAATTGAACGTGAAAAACCATTTTCTGTATTGTTTATGGCCATTCATGATTTTGAAGGAATAAAAGATGGTTTTGTCACGGAAAATAAAAAGAAAGTCTACCGTAAGATTTGTTCTGATTTGCGTTATAGGAACTTAAAAAGAAAAGAGCGTCCTAAAATTGATGTATTCCGTGATAATGACAATATTTATATTATGTTCCATGAGGCTGTAAAAGCAGAAGAGCTTGCTATGAGAATCGGTTCTAAGGTTACGGATGGTATTTATGTAGATGAAAATGCAAAATCAGTAAAAGTTGTGGCAAAGATGTTGTTATTTGATTTTCCGGGACGTATCCGGACAGAGGAGCAGTTTTATTCTGTGATTCGTTATTTCCTCACAGATGATTATTACAATCGTTATAATCAGATGCAATTTATTAACGAGGAGTTTTATCGGAAAAAGAAGCGTTATGAGGACGTAAGACGATTGGTAGAAGAAGCGATTCGTACAGATGGCATCCAGATGTATTATCAACCTATTTATTCTACACAAAGGAAAGATTTTCATTCTGCGGAGGCATTGGTTCGTTTGAGTGATACAACAACAATTGGATTTGTTTCACCGGAAGAATTTATACCGATTGCGGAAAAAGAACATTTGATTTTACAGTTGGAAGAGTTGATTTTACGAAAAATTTGCAGTTTTATTCAAAGTGCAAATTTAAGGGAACTGGGTGTAAGTTATATGGAAATCAATCTTTCCGGAAATCAGTGTGTGCAGGCTGATTTGGCAGAGCAATTACAAAAGCTGATAAATGAGTATGATATTCCACCGGAATTTATCAATTTTGAGGTGACAGAAACAGCTACAATAGACAATGGAGATTGCCTGATTCGAAATATGCAGGAGTTACAGAGTCAGGGTTCTACTTTTGCATTGGATGATTATGGCTCTGGTGCATCAAATTTGAAATATTTGGTAGAATATCCATTTGAAATTGTAAAATTGGATAAGAGTATTGTCTGGACGCATTTTGGTGCAACGAATGCAAAGACGAAAGCAGTATTGCCGTTATCGGTACATATGCTTCGAGAAATGAAGGTGTATATTGTAGCAGAAGGTGTAGAAAATGCAGAACAGAAAGAAGAACTGGAACGCATGGGTGTACAATATCTACAGGGATATTATTTCTCAAAACCAATTTGTGAAGAGGAATATATTCGTTTTTTAAGAAAATACAATTGTAAACAGGGATAGAGGCAAAGTCAGCTGTGTAAGCAGCTGACTTTCGATTTGTGTGGGTAATGAGCCAATATCTATGCTGGTATGAATTTTTTGTGAGTAGATGTTTGGGTTGCATTTTTCGGCAGAAAATTTGTAACAGTTCAGCCGGGCAGAAATGATTGTGGAAATTGCACATGACTGCTAGCAGGCTAAGTGCAATTTCCACAATCATTTCTATTGGGCTAACG
>CADABQ010000033.1 GCA_902786205.1 uncultured Lachnospiraceae bacterium
AAGCTGCTTAAGATCTGAATATTGACAACTGAATAACTGCCAGGTATTGAATTTTCAAGGTGCATAGCTAAAATCTATGTGCGAAGTTTGAGTTAATAATATAACAAATGCAATAGCTATAATAAATATCCTTCTTTTCATAAATCTGCTCCCTTTCCCTATCTTTAGTTATATATCGATTAGACTAATAACCATTTATATTTCATTTGCTCATTTCAATACCTTTCTAAATTTTCTAATATTTATATGTATACATAATATATTGAGATGAATCCTTGGAATACGCTTTGGGGTCCGAAGCTACACTTCCATATCCCCATATACAATCATTTGCACATGATTTTGTTGTGAATACCGCCGCAGTTCTTTCAGGATGTGTAACCGAGTCCTTCCAAGGTTGTGTTTCCTTCGCAGTTGATAAAAACGCTTCCTTTACCGATACTCCATTCTTTAACTTTCCCGCAAACGTTTTTCCCATTGTTGGTACTAATAGTACTCTTGTTGAATAACCACACACTGCATGAATTCCCTTTGCCAATCGACCAACTTTTTTCAAACCTCCATTACAAAAATTGCAAGTAAAAGTAACAAGCCATTCCAAATCTTTATTTCCAAGATACATTTGACCTTGTTTCGCATACTGTTTTTTCCCATCATAATCTAATGCAAATGCATAGTCATCCGAACCATGTTTATTCGGTAACAAACCATGTCCTGAATAAATCATCAAATCAACATTGTCTGCATACTGATTATCCTTTCCACCCAAAGAAACCGCTACAAAAACATCTTTTGTTAATGCCGTATTTATCCTTCTAAAACCTATTTTCCATTTTTTTGCTTTCTTATTAGAAAACGCCTCTGTAATGTCTTTATTTATCTGAATTGGAGATGACAAATCATTCAAATCATTCCAGTCAGAATAATCCCCAACAGCAGCAATTCCAATTTCACAATCATCGCCATCCGAATCAGCTTTTGCAACACATAAATTACTTAATATACAATAACTAAATACTATATACCAAAAACATACATTTACTGCTTTTTTCATCTTTCGCATCCTTTTCCTCCTTTAATCTTTTGCTACTATGTTTTTTATATCTTACCATCATTTTAATAATATATCAATAATAGTTGTATAATGTATGCTCTAACTTTCACACAAATTTCAAAAGCACAATCAGTCTATTTATGTGGCAAAAAACAATTTCAAATTAGTTTTTACCATATAAAAAAGGAATCCGAAAGTTTTCACTTTCAGATTCCTTTTTTTATTTCCAAAATCTTTTTTTTGCTTTTTTCTGCCTGCTCCTTAGCACTGCATCTATCTTTCTAAAATGTGCTTCCTGTTGTTCTTCCTGCATACGGAATTGATAGTCCAATTCTTTTATCATACCACTTTTCACTTCTGCCGATACTTTTTGGGATATCTTATCTGCATTTTGTTCCATTGCTTCTGCAATGATTTTTTTCATCAGCGCCTGAAATTGTTCCATTTTTTGTATGTTTTCAACATTTTCTGTTCTTTGAGGCGATTTTTGTGAAGCTTTTTCTGCCAAATTCACTTTTGTATGTACTACAATCCCGGTATGTTCCTGTTCCTGCAGTTTTTCATTTAACTCCACGCAAAGTTTACTTCTAGCCTCTAAAGATAGTTGTTCGACCTTGTCCAAATTTGGCAAAATAAGTTTTATTGCTTTTAACAAAAAACCCTGTTCTTTTAGTCTCTTGATGCCACTTATTTTTTTTAGTTCTTCTTCTCTGTAGTATCTATGCCCCATTGCATTTCTCGGAATGGTAAGATTAAGCTCGTCCTCCCAATAGCGTAAAACACGTGGTTCTACAGCTACCTTTTTGGATGCATCCGAAATACTCAAACATAATTGTTCCAATTCCGTTTCCTTCCTTTCCTGTTACTATTAGCATATATCCTCGCTATCATTATTATACTTGCTTCGTTGGAAAGGTTGCAACAAAAACTATCTGTCATATTTCGTCATATTTCTTTTCTACTTTTGTAGAGTGGTTGTAAACATACAAGAGAGTGCATTTGCAAAGTGTCAGAAAACTACACCTATGCACTCGCACCCTCCAAACGCTTCCAATTAATATTACATCTGTCCCATTAAATTTACCATTTCGATTGCTGATAATGCACAATCATAACCCTTATTTCCTGCTTTTGTTCCAGCACGTTCAATTGCCTGCTCGATATTTTCAGTTGTAACAATACCAAATAATACAGGTACACCTGTCTGCAATCCCACCTGTGCAATTCCTTTTGATACTTCATTACATACATAATCGTAATGGGATGTCGCACCTCTTATTACTGTACCTACACAAATAACTGCATCATACTTTCCGGAAGCTGCCATCTTTTGTGCTACTGCTGGAATTTCAAATGCACCTGGTACCCAGGCAGCCGTAATGTTTTCTTCCTCTACTCCATGTCTTACTAAACCATCAACCGCACCACTAAGTAATTTGCTTACTATAAACTCATTGAAACGGGATGCAATAATTCCTACCTTCATACCATCTTTTGCTACTAATTTTCCTTCTAATACATTGATTGCCATAATTTTTCTCCTTTTCTTTGCTTTTTTCTAACAGCTTGCGAAACTCAATTTGCACATACAATGTAGTTTATTGAGCGTTTCGCAATTACCTTGCTTTTTTTTGTTTCCTTGCTATTTTAAAACCGTTTTTATTCGGTATTTGCAACCTTTTTATACTATGTCTTACAGGTCAATTTCCTGAAATACATGTCCCATACGCTCTTTTTTCACACGTAGATACCCAAGATCATATTTTTGTGGAGCGATTTCAATTGGTACTCGCTTACTTACCTTTAATCCAAATCCATCTAATCCATATACTTTGCTTGGGTTATTCGTCAATAAATCAAGTGACTTGACACCTAAATCTCTTAAAATCTGTGCACCTACCCAATATTCTCGAAGATCTGGGGCAAATCCTAACTTAATATTCGCATCTACAGTATCAAATCCCTGTTCCTGCAATTCATAAGCCTTTAATTTATTGATAAGCCCAATACCACGGCCCTCCTGACGCATATATAACAATACACCGCGTCCTTCTTTTTCAATCTGTCGCATAGCTTGCGCAAGCTGTTCGCCACAATCACAACGATTTGAACCAAATACATCACCAGTAAGGCATTCTGAATGTACGCGACACAATACATTTTCGCCATCACCAATCTCGCCCTTTACCAGTGCTACATGATGTTCCCCTGTAATGTCATTCACATATCCATAAATATCAAACTGTCCATACTTGGTAGGCATTTTTGCTTTTGCTTCTCGAACAACATGTTTTTCATGTACACGACAATAATCTTGTAAATCTTTTATGGTAATAAATTTCAAATCATATTTCTTTGCCAATTTCCAGATTTCCGGTGTCTGCATCATAGTTCCGTCTTCTTCCATAATTTCACAGCACAAGCCACACTGCTTCAACCCTGCCAAACGACACAAATCAACGGTAGCCTCTGTATGTCCATTTCTGGTAAGCACTCCGCCCTTTCTGGCAATTAAAGGGAACATATGCCCTGGATGTCTAAAATCTTCCGGTTTTGCATTTTCATCTACACATTTCATAGCCGTCAAAGAACGTTCTACTGCTGAAATTCCTGTTGTAGTATCCACATGATCAATAGATACGGTAAACGCTGTTTCATGATTATCCGTATTATGCTTTACCATTGGATTAAACCTCAACTTTTTAGCAAGCTCCTCATGCATTGGCATACAAATCAACCCTTTTGCATATTTCGCCATAAAGTTTACATTTTCTGTCGTTGCGAACTCTGCTGCACAAATCATGTCACCTTCATTTTCTCTGTCTGGATCATCGGTCACCAAAATAATTTTTCCCTGACGAAGTGCCTCTAATGCCTCGTCTACTGTGTTATACTGATACTCCTGCATATTCTATTCCTTCTTTCTATTCTAACTTTACTTCTTTCAGTAATACAAACAACTTTCTAGTATTTTCTATTTTCACGGCTTGAAACTATTCAAAAAATACTAGAATGGATAGTTCCTCACGCCTTGCGAAAATTATAAAAATCCATATGTTCCAAGAAATTCTTCTGTAATTCTGCTTTCCTTCTTCTCTTCTTTTTTTTCAAGCATTTTTTGTACATATTTTCCTATCACATCGTTTTCCAAATTTACAATATCTCCTTTTTGTTTCAGGGATAAAATTGTATTGGTACCTGTATGTGGAATAATGGATACAGAAAAATCCTGTTCTGTTACTTCTGCTACTGTAAGGCTAATACCATCAATTGCAATCGAACCCTTTTCTACAATACCATCCAATATTTTCTGTGGAGCAAGAATACGATACCAAACTGCATTTCCTTCCGGTGATACCGATGCAACCTCTCCAGTCCCATCAATATGGCCAGATACTATATGGCCACCAAATCTGCCATCTGCTGCCATTGCCCGTTCCAAATTTACCTTTGAGCCTTTTTTCAGGGTTCCAAGACTGCTTCGTCGTAATGTTTCTCCCATGACGTCGGCACAAAATCCATCTGCCGAAAACTTTGTTACCGTAAGACAAACACCATTTACAGCAATGCTGTCTCCAAGCTTTGTACCTTTTAATACTTCTTTTGCTGAAATTACAATTTGTGTGGTTTCTCCCTGCTGCAACAACAATTTAACCGTTCCTACTTCTTCAATAATACCAGTAAACAAAACATCACCTCATTTTCTACTTCGCTATATATTCCAGTAAAATATCCTCTTCTATTTGTTGTATCTGTTGCAATTTAAAATTTGCACTCTGCTCTGGCAAAGAAACTCCAATTCCTTCCACTGGAGTTTTGGCATCTTCACCGCCAAATATCTTCGGAGCAAGATAAACATAAGCCTTTTGTATTAACTTTTCTCGCAAAAAGCTATCATTCAGTCTTCCTCCCCCTTCTAATAAAATGCTGTCTATGCCTTTTTCCCCTAATGTTTGCATTAAAAGGTTCAAGTCTATACAACCATCCTTTTCCGGGATCTGAAGTATCTGTACTCCTTTTTTTATAAGCTGGTCTATTTTTTCCTTTTCATTTGTACTGGTTGCAAGTATTGTTTCAATGGTGTCTGCTGTCTGTACAATCTGACAATCCATCGGTATCCGAAGATGGGTATCACACACAATCCGTACTGGATCTATTCCACCTTGCATTCTACAGTTAAGCATTGGGTTATCCGCAAGAACCGTTCCTATTCCTACCATAATTCCTTTGTATGCATGGCGAAGCGTCTGTACATGGTTTCGTGCTGCTTCTCCTGTGATCCACTTTGACGCTCCTGTTCTGGTCGCAATCTTTCCATCCATCGTCATCGCATATTTCATAGCAACATAGGGGCGTTTGGTCGTAATATAATGAAAAAAGATTGGATTGATTGCATCACATTCTTCCCTCATAAAATCCTCCACCACTTCAATTCCTGCCTTTCTTAAAATAGTAGCACCTTTTCCTGAAACCAATGGATTCGGATCTCTGGAACCAATTACTACTTTTGCAAGTTTATGTTCTATAATTGCCTCTGTACAAGGTGGTGTTTTTCCATAATGACAACAAGGTTCCAATGTAACATAGATGGTTGCTCCCTCCGCAGACTCTGTCAAAGATGCTAATGCATTTCTTTCTGCATGAAGTTCCCCACACCGTTCGTGGTACCCTTCTCCTATTACTTTACCATCTTTTACAATGACTGCACCCACCATCGGATTGGGGCTGGTAAATCCTCTCGCTCGTTTTGCAAGCTCTATCGCTCGCTCCATATATTTTCGTTCCATCCTGCACCTCCTATAACAAAACAATAAGAACAAAGTGGACAAATGCACATCTCGCAAAGCGTTTTCTCTATAAATTTCTATAGAAGAATCGAAAAAGCCTTGGATGTTCTCCAAGGCTTCTTTTTATCTTTATCTACGTTTTTTCATCAAAATAAATAATCAGAAAATTGTATCTATCACTTTTCACTTCTCTCATCCAGACTATACTGTCGGCTTTGGAATCTCACCAAATCGTGCCTTTCGGCTTGCGGGCTATACCGCCGGTAGGGAATCACACCCTGCCTTGAAGTTCACTTTATTCACTTTTATTTCAATGTGATTATAGCTCTTTCTGTTTCTTTTGTAAACATGAAATTTTAATTTTTCCTGTTAAATTGATTCATTTTTTCTATAAATCATACACAAAAGCAACCTCTTTGCATTTTTTTATCAACATTTCTTCCATCCTTTTTCACTTCTTGCACTTTTAGATTTTTATTGCTATAATATGGTGCTGGGGTCAACGGCACTTTGCCCTTTGATCTTGGTATCCTAATATGATTATTCCCAAAGGAGCGAAATTTTATGTTAAGATTCTGTTTTATCATCTTAATTTCGATTCCTTATATTCTTCTTTATATAGGAAAATCTGTTTATATTGAACATCATCCCAAACGGTATACGGAAAAAGACCGCTATCATATTGCAGTCAGTTGTATCCGTATTATGCAACGACACGGCAGGATCCATACAAAAGCCTATGGAATAGAACATTTACCTGCCACTGGCGGTTATGTAATGTTTGCCAACCATCAGGGAAAATATGATGCTCTTGGTATTATGACTTCACATCAGAAGCCATGTACGGTCGTTATTGACGAGCAACGTTCCCACTTACCAATCGCAGACCAATTTATCACACTCATCCAGGGAACACGTCTGGACAAATCCACTGCAAGAACACAAGTAAAAGGTATTTTAAATGTTATTTCAGAAGTAGCAGAAGGTCGCCGCTATATTATCTTTCCAGAGGGTGGCTACTATCATAACCGTAATAAAGTACATGAGTTTTCTCCTGGTTCTTTTCAGTGTGCAATTAAATCCAAAAGTCCGATCATTCCAGTAGCTCTAATTGATTCTTACAAACCTTTTGAGTTAAATTCTTTACGATCTGTTACTACACAAGTACATTTTCTTCCTCCTATTTATTATGAAGAATATAAGGATATGAGCACCAAGGAAGTCGCTGTGCTCACTCGAAAAAAAATAGTAGATGCCATTGAACATGCACAGAAGGCCAATTAAGGCTATGTGCATGTTTTTTAGTTACATCACAACAATATAAAAATATTTCATATTATACAACTACGCCACCCCATCATTGGTTATGTTCTGCAAAAAAATCCGCTTATAACGAATCGTCTGACATCTATGCTCAGGTAGAAACTTGACAATAGCACAATCTACTGCTAAAGTGAGAAGAAAAAGGAGAATTTTGTAACCGTATTATTTCTTATACTGTTACTTATTTTTATTATGAATCAAACTATTCACTTACAAGTTTCAAATTTGAACAAAACCTATCGACATGGAAAACAAACGGTTTTAAAAGATATTAATTTTACTGCCAAAGCGGGCGAATGTATTGGAATTCTAGGCACAAATGGTTGTGGAAAATCCACCCTTCTCACCTTACTGGCAGGTATTCAAACACCTAATTCAGGTACTATTCACGCTTTTTACGAAGATGCAACTACATCTCAACAACCCGTTATCGGATATGTCCCACAGGAAAATCCGCTTATAGAAGAACTAACAGTTTACGATAATTTAAAACTGTGGTACAGTAATAGCCCTTTGCAGTTAGACAAAGAATTGGAAGAAGGTTCGCTTGCTATGCTCTCCATTCCTTCTTTTTTAAAGAAGAACGTAAAACACTTATCTGGTGGTATGAAAAAACGTCTCACCATCGGATGTGCCTTGGCATGTAATCCACAAATTCTTTTGTTGGATGAACCCGGCGCTGCTCTTGATTTACCTTGCAAGGAAGAGATTCTTTCTTATCTAAAATCCTATAAATCTGCAGGGAATATTGTTATCATCGCCACCCATGAAGAACCTGAAATCGCACTGTGCGATCATATTTTTCTATTACGTAATGGTACACTTACTGAATTTGAATATAATGGAGATCTAAATGCCTTGCTCAAAGGCATGTCATGATAAGGAAAGGAATTCTGCATGAAACTTTTTAAAACCTATCTAAAACTGGAATATAAGAAAGCACTTCAATCGTTTCCCACAATTTTACTTGGTACCTTTGCCCTTTTTTGTGTTACTGTACTTTTATTATTTAGCTGGCAAACACAGAAAAAGGAACATGCCACATCTCCCGCTGTAATCGGTGTTGCCACAGAAAAAGATGAGCCTTATATGGACTTTTTTATGGGATTGCTGAAAAACATGGATAATCTAAAAAATAATTATACATTTACCTTAATCGAAAAAGAACAGGTTTCTACACTTTTAAAAAAAAAGGAAATTAACATCGCCTTTCTTATTCCTAAAAACTATATTTCCTCTTTAATAGATGGAACGGACGAACCAATTGTTCTTCGTTTTAGTGGAAGCGACCCTTCTATTACCACGCTTATGATGCGGCAGCTAAGCGAGGCTGTTTCCTCTATTATGCTGGAAACAGAGGCGGGTATCTATACTATGAACGATTACTATGCTATACATCGTCTGCCAAATCAAAGCAAGGACGAGCGTAACTTAAATATTAAATATATTAATCGACTACTAACACGACATAGCATCTTTTCTATAGAAACTCTGGAAGCCGAACAAGGTCTTTCCTATACAGAATATTATTTTACGGTAGGATTATTGCTTCTACTTCTATCTTGGGGATTGTTAAGTCCTAGCTGTTTCCGACCAGAAAAGAAGCTTTTACAATTAAAGTTAGCCCAATCAGGATTAAGCATTCCATTGCAATTTTTAGCAAAACAACTGGCATGCTGTGGTAATTTATGCTTATTGTTTCTTATGCTTTCCCTGATTCTTTCTCTTGTTGCTCCCCTCCTACCTATCACCATCCTTCAGCAGACTACTTTTGTAGAATGGATGGGGGCTTTTTTACCTGTTTTATTAGCAATTCCATTAATTACAGCTTTCTTTCACGTTATATATGAACTTATTCCAGATTTAGTAGCAGGTGTTTTGTTCTTATTTATCAGCATTTTGTTAATGGGCTATTTGTCCGGTTATTTTTATCCTTTTTCCATGCTGCCAAATAGTATACAAAACATTTCCCACCTTTTGCCTACCCGTATACTTTTTCAATATACATCTGGTTGCTTAACAAAAAGCTTTTCACTTGTAGCTTTGGGAAAATTACTTCTTACTACCTTTATTTTGGAATTGATTGCGCTTTGTACCCGTATGTATCGATTGGAGGTGACACGATGAAACACTATTTTACTTGGTTGCAAATACTTGGAAAACGATTGCTCCGAAAACCTTTATTTCTCTTTACCTTATTTTTAATTCCTGCAACCGTTTTACTTCTCAGAGGCTCTATCCACCCAAAAGACTCTGCGATTCATGTTCTTCTTTACAGCGATGAAGCGGCGGGAAAACAAACACAAGACACCATCCATGATTTGTTAGCACAATCTAATACCATTGTAACTTTTTCCAGATGTAACGGAAAAGAGGAGTTATACAAACAGATTTTATCCGGCAAAGCTGACTGTGGTTATCTATTTCCAGAAAATTTAGACCAGGCTCTACAAGACCATGCCACCCAAAAGAAAGCCGTTATTTCTGTCGTATATGCCAAAAATAGTCTTACTTCTCCTTTAATTCAGGAGCTTGTTTATAGTAAGGTCTACCCGAAACTATGCTATTACATTTTGGAAAATCATGTAAAAAAAAGAGTCCCTTCTTCCAATGAGAAGGAACTTAACAAACTTTATCAGGAACATCAAACAGGAAAAAGCTTTTTTTCTTTTGAATATACCGATGGCAGTAAAAATGAACTGTTAAATCAGGAAGATACCAATTATATGCTTCTGCCTATGCGAGGAATTGCCGCTATCTTTCTGTTTTTAGCTGCACTAACTGGTATGCTTTACTGGTATGAGGACAAGGAACATCAACTTCTTTGCTGGTTAGCAAAGAGCAAAAGAAATGTAATTCGCTTTTTCTATGCCTTTCAACCTACCTTTTTGGCAGGTATTGTAGGCTTGTTGTCTCTTTTGCTATCTGGTATTTCTTCAAACTTAGGGAATGAAGTGCTTTGCATGTTTCTATTTATATTAGCCGCTACTTCTTTTTCCTTGCTACTAAGTTTGCTTTTGCCAAAAATAAAGCTATTTTTAGCTGTCATACCTTTATTGGTCGGTGGAAGTATGATACTTTGCCCGGTTTTTCTCAATCTAACTACAAGCAATCCGATTTGCAGTCTATTGTCCAAACTTTTACCTGTTACTTATTATTTGGAAAGTATCCATAGTAATTCTGGTAAATGGCATTTATGTTTGTATACGGTAATTCTACTGCTGTGTTATACCATATTGGCAAATTGCGTAACAGTTCAGCCGGGTACATTCATAAAGTGCCAGAATATACAACATGACTAAAAATATCCTTTTTGGCTGGACACTTCACTCTGTACGCTTTCACACTTCTTCCTCTAAACGGTTGAAACTTGCAAAACATTTCTCATAGTTTTATAGCATTAGACTTTCATCCCAATGTATTGCAATGATTTGCCTGCATTTTTAATCTTGCGATAGACAATGCAAGTACAACGAGTATGCTCAAACAAGTAACTCCATACCATGCAAACACTACTTTTCCTTTCCATATACTAATCACAATTTGCAAAAGTAAAACAAAGATAAAGCGTATCCCACCTTGTTTTAGTATTTCAGGTAATCGAGCCTGAAATACTTCCTTCCCTGTGATTGGTTGAAAAAGCAAGATATCTGCCAATGCAAGATTTTTTTCACCGGCAACATTTCCATAATGTTGAAAATGCATTTGAAACCATACAAAAGTCATACTTGCGTATTTTAATGTACGCCTACCTATCTCCGATGCATTAAGAGCAACATCAAAATCCTTTATCCCGTCTGAAAAATAAAGGATACAAACTCCAATTTCCAATAAAAATGCAACAAACTCCAAAAGGTACCAATACTCATTTTCTTTTTTTACTTTTTTATCAAACTGACGTATTCTTTCATGTATATCCTGATAAAACCATCTGTGCCATACGTTTCTCATTTATATTTTTCCTTTCTACTGTTCCCGTATTCTTTTTTCCTCTTTTCTATTTTTGTAAAATTCATAAATCCCTACGAAAAGTAAATATAAGATTCCAATTGTCCATATTACGATTTGCCATCGCTCGGTTTTCCCCTCCGCATTGATAGCCACACTATACAAAAATAAATACACAAAATATCCCACAAACTGATACCATTTCATATCAAGACTTTGTGCATTTCTTATCCAACTATCGTCTCTTATACTTATCTTTGCAAAAACAGTGCTTCCAATCCAAATGCTGGTAAGCAAAAAGATTATTACTATTTGTTTGATGCTCTCCCCTTTCAAAAAGAACACTACAAATTGTGCAACTAAATTAAAAATTTGGGTGATACCTGCTCTTTCCCAGCGTATGGTTTTCTTATATTGCTTTTTCTGCCTTTCTCCCACTGGAAGATAGTACATAATTTGTGGCATATCACAAGAAAAAATATAATGAATAAACATAATTCCTATAAAATAGAAACAAACAACACCCGCTGTCACAAACTCCCGTATCCCTTTCTCTATGGTATCTGCATCACGAAAAACCCCCAGCCAAGTCACATACATGATAACCCCATAAATCCATTCCGTCAAAAAAAATGTTCTTAATTCGCTTCCTATATGTTTCATTTGAAAGTACGCATTGGCGTATATATTCTTCCACACTTTTTTCATACTGTTTCCCTCCCTAATCTATCCTGCGATAAAACACAGCTCTTTTATAAATTTTCTCTAAATTGTAGTAGTTTTCCCTGCTCCAATTCACAAATATAATCCATATTTTTCTCTATATCCGACGCAATATGTGTAGACAAAAACACCAACGTATCTTCTGTACAAATTCGCCGCAATAGTTGATAAAAATTTTGCCGAAACAACGGGTCCATTCCTGCAGTCACTTCATCCATAAGGTAAATTTTTGTATTATGTGCTCTTGCAAATGCAATTTCAAATCGCACTCTTTCTCCTCTGGATAATGCAGCTACCTTTTTTCTTTCCCCTACTTTCATCTCATGCAAAGATTGAAAAAAGACTTCTTTATCAAATGTTTCATATAAAGTAGACAATATCTCCATATTTTTAAGAATTGTTTTCTGCTCAAAGAAACGCACCTGTTCTCCTATATAACTGACTTGTTGTTTCCATTTTACCCAATCTTCCCGAACATCCTTTCCACCCCATAAAATCTGTCCCGTATAGCCCCGAATACCGAAAATCGTCTGTAACATAGTTGATTTTCCCGCTCCATTTTTTCCAACTACCCCAACGATATAACCGGGTTCTACCGAAAACGTTACCTGCTGTAAAATCCCCTGTCTTTTTTTATTTGAAACACCCTTTACTTCCAACATACTCTTCCTTTTCTCCTCTTGCTATTGTAATAATGCCTCTACCATCTCTACAATATCCTGCTTGGTAAGCCCTGCACTTTTACAATCCTGTAAAACCTCTGTCATTCGTTTTTCCAAAATCATCCACTGCTTTTCTTTTAAATAATCTGTATTGTATTCACATACATAAAATCCCTTCCCTGCCACTGAACGAAGCAATCCCTCTTTCTCTAACTCCTCATATGCCCGTTTCGTGGTAATCACACTTACTTCCAATTCCATTGCCAGCCCCCGAATGGATGGAAGTGCCTCACCAGCCTTTAACTCACCTTTTACAATAGCATCCTTTAATTGATTTACAATCTGTTCATAGATTGCCATAGTCCCCTGTGGTCGAATTTGAATCTTTAACATAAAAACTCACCACGCTTTCCTTCATTGGCTTTCAATAAACAACACATAAGCTCCTCAATCGTTGGAACATGCACTTCCAATTCCTTCTCATAGTTTCTCCATCTTCTATGACGCATCAAGGCTTTCCAACTATATTTCTTTTCTTCTATGTAAATACAATCCTGTTTTGGCAAATTTTTGATTCGATACCTTTCCCCTTGTACGATGCGATACCTATTTTCTAAACTCTTTCGATTGGTAAAAAGAACCATTTTACCCTGATGTAAAAATCCAATATAATCTGCAATCTGGTCTAAATCCTGTGTATTGTGCGTGGCCATTACTACGCTTTTCTCTCCATCTGCAATAAATTCTGTTATCAATTTTAAAAACTGTGCACGAAACTCCCGATCAAAATTTGCAGTTGGTTCATCTAAAATCAGCAATCGTGGTTTATGAGACAATGCAAAAGCAAATTGAAACTTTAGCTTTTCTCCTTTGGATAACTTTCCAAATTTATCTTTTTCATTTAATGTAAATTGATGCAAAAGTTTTAAGAGTTGCTCCTTTGAAAATCGTTCATAATACTTTCCATAATAGTCACCATTTTCTTCTAAAGTAAATCCTGGTATAAATAAATCTTCCTGCATAACAAAACCAATATCCTGCTTTATCTTTTCTTCTTCCTGTTGATAACGCCTTCCATCTAGTAAAATCTCCCCCTCTGTCGGCACATAAACATTTAATAACAATTTTAATAACGTAGTTTTCCCAGCTCCATTTTCTCCAATAAGTCCCAAAATATAACCCTTTGGCAGCTGAAATGTTACATTTTGTAAGGAAAAGCCCTTCCACTGTTTTCCCAAATTTTCTGCAACAATCATCCTTTTCACTCCAATCCGTACCTATACTGTATATATTTATATATACAGTATAGGTACAGAAATGTCAAGAAAAATAATAAAGCCGTTCGGCATATTCTCGCTCCGAACGGCTTATGAATCAATCGGATATTTGCAATCCGCTTTGCTACTTGCTCATAATCGAATAACTGCTTCGCAGTTTCGTTTAAATCAATATTCCTGTTTCTAATGCAATTTCCATCATTTGACGAAATCCTGTCTGGCGTTCTTCCGCCGACAATTCTTTTCCCGAATATAAATGATCTGAGATTGTCAAAATGCACAATGCTTTTTTTCCTAATCTTGCAGCGTTATAGTAAAGTGCTGCCGATTCCATTTCTACCGCAAGGACATGCATCCGTTTCCACAAATCATTGTCCTTTGGATCATCCGTATAAAAAGTATCAGAAGAAAGTATATTTCCCACCTGTACTTTACACTGCTTCTTTTCTGCCACTTCCACTGCCGTACGAAGCAATCCAAAATCTGCAATAGGTGCTAAAATTCCCGGTAATTTGTACTGAGACGCATAGTTAGAATTTGTAGATGCCCCCATAGCAATTACAATATCCATTAAATCTACTTCATCCGACAATCCACCTGCGGAACCAATGCGGATAATGTTTTCTACTCCATACTGGTCATATAATTCATACGAATAAATTCCCATAGATGGCATCCCCATACCATGCCCCATTACAGAAAGTGGTTTTCCTTTGTAAGTTCCTGTATAGCCAAACATATTGCGAACCGTATTAAAACATACTACATTATCCAAAAATTCTTCGGCAATATATTTTGCACGAAGCGGATCACCAGGCATCAAAACCGTCTTTGCTATATCTCCTACATTCGCTTTATTATGTGGTGTACTCATATGCTATTCCCCCTTCTTTATCTGCTTATAAATACTGTCACCTTCAATAGAAACTTCCAATCCAAGCATATCTAAAATGGTGCCACCAATATAACCAAATCCATCTTTCGTTCCAAGATTTTTTGCTGCAATCTTATCCCCCGTTATTACCCATGGAATATACTCTCTGGAGTGGTCTGTAGAAGGTGTACTTGGATCACATCCATGATCTGCTGTTATCATAAGTACATCCTCCTCTTTCAATAAAGACAACATTTCTGGAAGGCGGGAGTCAAAATAACTCAGTGCCTTTCCGTATCCATCAATATCATTTCTATGTCCATATTTCATATCAAAATCCACTAAATTGGTAAAACAAAGTCCATGAAAATCCTGTTGCATATAAGCAATTGTCTTATCAATTCCATCTGCATTATCCTGCGTCCGAATCATTTCCGTTACACCTTTTCCTGCAAAAATATCATTTATTTTTCCCACTGCAAGCACATCCATACCCGCAGCTTTTATTTTGTCCAACATCGTATTCTTTGGTGGTAACAAGGAATAATCATGTCTTCTGGATGTACGGCTATAAGGCCACTCTCCCTCAAATGGTCTTGCAATTACACGCCCCACTCCATAGGCACCCTGACAAAGTTCTCTTGCAATCTCACAATATTCATACAACTGTTCTACTGGCACTACACTCTCATGTGCAGCAATCTGAAATACCGAATCCGCAGACGTATAAACAATCAACGCACCTGTCTCTATATGCTCTTTTCCGTAATCTTTGATTACTTCTGTACCAGAATAGGGCTTATTACATAAAACTTTTCTACCTGTTCTTTTTTCAAATTGATCGATCAAATCTTTTGGAAACCCATTTGGAAAAGTTGGCATTGCCTCTCTTGAAATCAATCCCGCAATCTCCCAATGCCCTGTTGTAGTATCTTTTCCTTTAGATTTTTCGGAAAGTCTGCAAATGGTTCCCGTCTGCTCTACTTTTTCTTTTGCCCATGCATGTTTTTCGTCTACTTTCATTCCATCCAAATTAAAAAATCCCAGCTTTTGCATATTGGGCATATAAAATCCATCATAATGAGATGCCGCATATACCGTATGACTTCCCTGATCCCCAAACGCAGCCGCATCTGGCATTTCTCCAACACCTACACTATCCAATACAATTAAAAATACCCTTTTCATCGTTATCACTCCATTCTCTACACGCACCTGATTCAAGCGTTTTCTTTCTGTTACTGTTCACGCCCAATGTCAGTTACTTAAGCTTTGAACTTTTATGAAAGAGTTACACTGTCAACATAGCTTTCAAAAACCCGCTTCCGCTTGGACTTAAGCCTAGCGGTACTAAACTCACTGAAAAACATCAGTTCGTTTACCTCAAGGGTGCGCTTTCACACTAGGCTCAGAAATACTTCGCCAAGTGTTCAATGTGAAGTGCCGAGGCTTTCGTACAGTTTTTTTCAGCTATATTGACACTGTAACTCGTAAAACAAGATAATGAGCTTAAGTAAATGACATTGGTTCACACCTAAGTGTAACCAGTAACGTTTTTGGACAATGCTATGCATAAAAAATTGCCCAAAACTGCACACAATAGACTTTTATACGGTATTTTCAGTATCAAAAATACATACTGTGAACAATAACTTCTTTCTTACTATGCCCAAGCATAATAATTTTTTACTTTATATCATATTCCTCTTCCATGAAATATAATAGAGTATATGGTTGTCCTATTTTTAGTATATTTTTTCCTTCTCATGAAGTCAATAACATACTTTTTACAATTTTATTATCATTTGATGTCCCATTAGAGGGTGCACCCGTATAGATATAACCTATCCAGTTGCGCTTGCGGATACTGGATAGGTTATATCTATACGGGCATTGCCGGTAACGGCTTCATGAGAAAAATGTCTTGCATTTTTCGAATGGCACACTCGGAACGGTTACGCCTATTTGCCAATATAACTGTTGTGCTTGCAACAAACTTTCTTCATATAAAGTAAAAAACGCACACATAAGCCTATGTGCACGTTTTTTACTTTGTTTTTTTCCATTATTATCTTACTTTCAGGAACTATAACTTCTTAGTGAATAATGCTCGAACTGCATTCAATACAGCGATTACCATAACACCTACATCTGCAAAAATGGCAACCCACATGTTAGCAATACCTAAAGCTCCAAGCAACAGACATATCAACTTTATACCAATTGCAAAATAAATATTTTCATATACGATTCTCATACATTTTTTAGCAATTTTGATTGCCTTTGCAATTTTAGCAGGATCGTCATCCATCAACACGACATCTGCTGCTTCAATTGCAGCGTCTGATCCCATAGCTCCCATAGCAATTCCAATGTCCGCTCTAGAAAGTACTGGTGCATCGTTGATACCATCTCCCACAAAGGCTAATTTTGCCTTTTCTGGTTTTGTATTTAAGATTTCTTCTACCTTTTCTACTTTACCAGCCGGTAGCAACTCACTATACATCTGATCTATTCCCAGTTCCGTAGCAACTTTTCTGGCAACTGCATCTGCATCACCAGTCAACATAATTGTTTTTTCAATTCCATTTTTCTTCAGTTGTCTAATTGCCTCTTTGGAATTTTTCTTAACAATATCGGAAATCACAATATGCCCTGCATATGCTCCATCAATTGCCACATGAATGATTGTACCAACATGATGACAGTCTTTGTAAGGAATACAAAGTTTTTTCATTAACTTACTGTTTCCTGCAGCAACTTCCTTCCCATCAACCTTTGCTGTAATACCATTTCCACTGACCTCTTCAATCTCTGCAACACGGAAACGATCAATTTCTTTACCATATGCTCGTTGTAAACTTTTACTAATCGGATGTGAGCTGGCACTCTCTGCTAAAGCTGCATACTCTAGTAATTTTTCTTCTTCCATTGTATTGTGATGAATCGCATTTACCTCAAATACTCCTTGGGTCAACGTTCCTGTCTTGTCAAATACCACATATTTTGTCTGTGCCAACAATTCCAAATAGTTAGAACCCTTTACAAGTACACCTTCGTGACTGGCACCTCCAATACCTGCAAAAAAGCTAAGTGGAATACTGATTACCAATGCACATGGACAACTAATAACTAAAAAGGTAAGCGCACGATAAATCCATGTAGCAAATACAGTTGCACTGGCATTTAAAAATAACATACTAAAAATCGGTGGTAATAAAGCAAGCGCAATCGCACTGTATACGACTGCTGGTGTATACACGCGTGCAAACTTACTGATAAAATCTTCTGACTTAGATTTTCTGGAGCTTGCATTTTCCACCAAGTCTAAAATCTTTGAAACAGTTGATTCTTCAAACTCTTTTGTTGTCTCAATTTTTAAAACACCTGTCATATTGATACAACCACTTATAATCTCATCTCCAACTGTTACCTCTCTTGGTACACTCTCTCCAGTCAATGCACTGGTATTCAAACTTGCACTTCCCTCTACGATAATACCATCCAAAGGTACTTTTTCTCCCGGCTGTACTACAATAATGGTTCCAATCTCCACATCATCCGGATCTACTTTTTCCAACTTACCATCTTGCTCAACATTTGCATAATCTGGTCGAATATCCATTAAATCACTAATGTTTCTACGACTCTTTCCTACTGCATAACTCTGGAACCATTCTCCAATCTGATAGAATAACATAACCGCAACGGCCTCTACATAATCTCCAGTTTGGAATAAGGCAAGTAAAATCGCTCCTAACGTAGCAATTACCATTAACAAACATTCATCAAAAGGCTGTCGATTTTTGATACCTTTTATAGCCTTCAGCAAAATATCATACCCAATGATTAAATACGGAATCATATACAACAAAAATTTAACGATTCCTTTTACTGGAATAAAGTGCAGCACGATTATAGCAATGGAGGCTATCACAATTCGTATCAACATCTTTTTTTGCTTTTTCGTCATAATACATCCCTTCTTTCTTCAATCTAACCTAACTACTGTCATCTTGTGAATACCTGCATTTTCATATTGTTGTATGAATATATATTCATCTATTGTTCTTTTTTTATGCACCTACAGTAAGAATACTATAGGTGCCTTACATTTGTCTATTGCTTTTTTGTATTTGTTTTATAGGAAAATCTCGCAATCATCTTCCACTTTCTTGCAGTTTTTAAGAACATTCTGCATAACAGCATCTACATCTGCTCCATCCTCAAATTCCACTTTCATTTTTAATGTCATAAAATTTACTACACAGTCCTTTACGCCCTCTGTCTTTTTTGTAGCATCTTCCATCTTATTTGCACAATTAGCACAATCCACTTCAATCTTATATGTCTTTTTCATACAAACACTCCTTTTCTACCATTTCGTCAAAATCTTAGCTTTTCAAATGAACAACTGTTCATTTGTTAAATTAAGTATAGCGTATATTATAATAGAAGTCAAGTAATTAATTTATATTTCTAAACATAAAAATAACAATTCAGTCGGGAGATACCTAAAATGCCAGAATGCACAAATTAGCTAAAAATATTCTGTCCAACTGAACTGTTACACGCAAAAAAAACGAGCATCAATCTGTACACAATCAACACTCGTTAATTTTTCTTTTTTATTTTATTATTCATACGTTTCTGGTGGTCCATACCTCTCTTTCGCTAGATTTTATCTGAATCCCTTTTTATTTTACTTATCTACTGTGGTGGTCTGTACCTCTCTTTCGCCTTATTTTATCAGTGCTCCCTTTTTAATCTTACTTATTCTGGTGGTCCGTACCTTCCTTTCGACTTATTTCTACAATATCCGTTCTCTATGTAAAAGCATTTGCTTTTCATTCTATCTAATTGAGTTCTCCCGAACTAAATTCAATATGAGGATTTATAACCTTTCCTGTCCAATGGTATCTCCTCCCATCTACTTTAAAAAACTACTCTGTTCTATCTCAAAACTATCCATATCCTACTGGTGTTCCATACCTCTCTTTCTTCTATACTATAAGTAATTCTCTAACGTCCCATCGGAACCTCCTCCTTTACTTTGTATTTTCTGTTCCTCATTTATTATGTCTACATTATAGTTTCTCTCGCATGAATTGTCAATACAATTTAAAATATTTTTATCCATTTTCTGTTTTCTACAAAACCTCACATACTTTTTTAGTTATTTTTAACATCAAATTAGGTATTGACATTCTTTTCAACAATACTTAGGCATCAATTCAAAAAATTTCTTATATAAAAAGGTTCGCTTTACACATCAAAATTTTATCCTGCGGAACATTTTGCTCTATAGGGTATACTTTCTATAGAATAAAAAAACAGGCAGGTATTACTAAAATACCCACCTGTCTATTCGTATTGCAAATAAAACTATTATTTTTTTATTTTAAATTTTACTACTGTACTATTTCCAGCCTTATCTGTTACTTTTACTGTATAAGATCCCTTTTTAGAAACTTTCTTTCCTGATTTAAACTTCTTTCCGTTTAAAGTAGCCGCTTTCACTCCGTATTTATCCGCATACTTAATTTTTACAGCCTTCTTGTAAGTAATTTTATTTTTTACTCCGCTTACGGTTGGCTTTGTGTTGTCGTAAGTAAATGTCACATTTTTCCTATTTCCAGAAAAATCATATGCAACAATTGTTCTTTTTCCTTGTGCATAGGTATTTAATTTAAAGCTTTCTTCTGCTTGTTTTCCATCGACAAGAACAACAGCTACACCAGTATTGTCTTTTACTTTTACACTCTTATTTTTATAATACCCTTTATTTGCTACTCCCGAAACAACTGGAGCAGTCTTATCTGTCTTAATCTTGCTTTCTGTCATTGTCTCCGCATAAAATACATGCAGTCCCTTTCCATAATTAGCAAGAGAATCCTGTGTAAAAGTCCATGTTGCTGTTTTTCCCTGAATTGTCGCTGCATCATCACAATAGGTAATTGGGTTTTCAAAAGATATACTTACCTTTGCAGTCACTGCACGTAACAGCTCCTCTGTTTCTTCTGTAGTAAATCCATATTGATTGATCAAAGTTTCATATTGAGATAAATTACCTACATTATAATCACTTGCATCCTGATCTAAATACATCGCCATATATACATGATCTGCTCCAATATTAACTCCAGATAAATTTACATTATCCTTTAATTCTTTTTCCGCAGCTCCATAAGAAGTATACTTCTTTGTCTCGGTACTCTTATAATACTCGACACCATCCTCTGTAACCTTCTCCATCTTATCCAACTCTTCTTTACAATTTTTAACAACCATTGCTGCTGTAGCATCCGGATCCTTTTCCATAACAGAAAGTACCTTATCTACAACATTTTTTTGTAATAATGTAGTTTCTGTTACCGATACATTTCCAGCCGTACCAATCTTTACCTCTACATCAGATGTTGCACAGCCGCCACATATTGTCATCACCAAAATCAACAACATACTTAATACTACTTTTCCTTTTTTCATACAATTACCCCCTCTTTCTACTTTTATCAAATTGCTTCATAATTATTTTGGAACATGGTCGCTCAATAAGATACGTTACTGCAGTTGCTACTACAATAGCTCCTGCCCAACATAATATAAAATACTTCCACATCCAAACTTTGTCACCTAACATGTTTGGCGGATTTTCACCTGTCCAATAGGGAATATGATGTTCCTTAAACAAGGTAGCCAAAAATTGGTGCCATATATATATTTGAAATGAAATACCGGATAAAAATTTCATTACCCGATTTCCAAATATTTTTTGAACAAACGATAATGCAAATGTGCATCCTACAATAAACACAGTAAAAACTAAACTAAACATATATCTATTATTATATTGCCATACACTTCCATTTTCTGCAACCGTCAAATTTTTCATCATAATGTAATATACATATAAAGATAGCAGCATAAGCATCGTGAAAAAATATCCCACAATTCTTTTTGTATTTTTTATTTGCACTTCTTCTGCATTTTCCAAGTATGTATTTAAAATCTGTGAAAACTTTACAACAATTAGTGCTGCCATCATACCATTCGCATATACACACAAAAAAGTTGGAAGCTGATTAAACCACATTCCAAGATTAATCGAAGCTAAACGTGGTGTAATAACCCAATTGTCAAACATCCACGACACTGCTACCATCCCACAATAAGTTCCCCAGGCACAACGTTTAAATAACTTTGCCAGAAACGGAAATATAATATAAAATTGCACTTCCACTGCAAGTGTCCATAAAACTACATTTAAATTTGTTGCAAGATAAGATTGCTCACTATATGTATGTACAAAAAATAAGTGTGGAACAAGATCTTTCCACATTGCCGAACTAGAACTATACTTTCCTGCTGCCAATGCCACCACCAATGCTACTAAAATCGCAAAATAGTACGAAGGCATAATCCGGGCAACTCTTTTCTTGTAAAATTGTTTTAAATGCGGTTCAGCCGCCCCATATACCATGCTCTTTGCATAAGGCAAAAACAAGCAAAAACCACTAAGTAAAAGCATAACGTCCACCATTTGGTAGCCCGTTCGAACAAGCCAATCCAAGTTAATCTGTGTGACATTAAATATGGACAAGCATTTTGTTTCCTTGATTGGTTGCAACCAGGATTGCTGCCAAATATGAAACCATGCAACAATTAAATTAGCTAAAGCTCTTACCCCATCTAATGGTTTTATATAATCCACAGAATATACTTGCTTTTTCTGTTTCATGTATTTCTTCCCCTTTCCTATTATCATAACATTATCCATTATACCTATTTTTTCTTCTTCTCGCAAGGAAAAATCTAGAAATCTCCCTTTTTCTATAAATGTTGTGGATAAAAAAGGGTTATACGCAAAAAGTCGAGGCTAAACCTCGACTTTTTGTACTTTCTTTCTTCTGTTTTCTTGACTACTTTTTCCATAGTCTGAATACAAGTTCTTTCATATGTCAGACGACCAACCAACAACATCTTTGATACTATTTGTTGCACATATGGTCTTCGTTGCTTTTCTGCAGTTCTTCCTTCCTGCTCCTGTTGAGCATTTAACTGGCTCTTTGTAGTGGACGCCTCAATAGTGAAACGTTCCACTAATATTGTCTTCACGCTGGCAATACTAGCTTTTATCAATTTTTTTATACTATTTTCCGGACCATCTTTTTGTTCCCGTTTCAAAACTACTGATGCCCTATGTTTTTGTTCCTCTACATGCCATTCATCATTTTCTGTAAAACTTTTCTGGGTAAACACAGGCACTCTATCTTCATTTTCGCCTTTTGCAAAATTCCATTTTTTAATTCCTTGTACCCTTCCCAGCTTTGTTTCACATTTTCCAGAAATTCCGTTTTGCTCAGATTTATAAACATCTGCACGCACATCTTCTGTTTTTTGTGTCGTACTTCCACTTTTTAATAATAATACTAAAAAGGTAACTATTCAAAAGGTGCCATTCACAAAATGCCAGAATATACATAATGGCTAAAAATATAAACTTTAGCTGGTCATTTTGTTCATGACGCTGTTATCAGCTATGAACTCACATGTGCAAATTGCACTTTACGAGCAAGCTCTCACGTACAATTTGCACATATGAGTTCGCACCTTCTGAACAGTTGCAAAAAAAGAATAAACTGAAATCTAGAATTTCTTTCATAATCTTTCTCCTTGGCTTTACTAGGTTAACAAGTACATCAGACTTTTATCTGCTCTTTCTAGGAAGCAGTTTTCCTATTTTCAGCCTCGTTTTTTTGAGGAAAACGTGGTTAACCTACCTGGTGCTATAGAACCAGGCTTCTATTTTCAGCCTCGCTTTTAAGGATAGCGGGGTTAACCTGCCTACTTTTCTAGGTATAGGCTCCTGTTTTCAGCCTCGTTTTTACAATTGTATATCTTTGTCATCTTACGTAACTTTTCAAAGATCACACAAACTTGTTTTTCTTAATGGAACGAGGTTAACCATCGTGCTTTCGCACAATATTATTACTAAAATGGAGATACGCAACTCCACTGCAACTTTTCCTGACACATTATCCATTTTTCAATGTACATCAATTCCTTTTTAAAGAACTGAAAGAACTTGTATTCTTACTATTTACTATACCATGATAACTTTACAAAGTCTTATCGTAAATATTAAATTTTGTTTACTATATGGATTATTTTTCCTTTTACATTTCTTTTGCATACGCAATACGGAAATCCTCTTCTTTTGCCCATTCTTCCAACTGCTTGATTTTCGCTATATTACATGGAAAAAACACATAACTATCGCTATCAATATCAAAAGCAAGCATGGCAATATTTTCTTTTTTCCACTTGTCATCCAAAACTTCCATCCATTCTGTCACTTCTCCCTCTTCTTCAAACCAGGTATCCTCTACCTCAAGACCTAAGGATTTCACTTTTTTCAATTCACGGACATAATACAGAAAATTTTCCAACTCCTCTGCCCAGTCACATTCTGCTACATAGCCTTCTCTCTCCAAAATGTCCACCATTGCAATCCACTGTATTTCTTCCTCTTCCTCGTCCCCTTCTATTCCCCTTTCTTCAAAAGTTTCCTCATGCCGTTCATAATACCCCTCTGTATCCAAAATACACTTTTCCAGCTCGCTCATAAGCTTTTTATCTCCCTCTGTTACATATTCCATAATTTTTACAAATGCATGTTTCATTTTATTTTCCTCCTTCTGCCTTCATGAAAGCAATGTTATACTCTTATAGTTTTCGATTCTATGCCACAATTTTTCTTTGTCTGGATTTCCCTTTACAAAAGCAAGGTCTGAAAAAATACGCCCTACTTCCTTCTGCACACTTTGTTGTTCTCTGATATCTTTTGCATCCTCGATTTCACAAGTTCGATAATAGTAATCTGCTAAAATACCACATGCCGCAAATTCCATCTCCACTTCCGTTTCATCTAACTGATCAAAGATATATTTTTGCAATGTTTCATAGGCTATGCCGAAAAAGTAAGTTCCTTCTCCACTTTCTAAATCCGCTGGAACAAATTTTTCTTTCCCTGAAATATCTATTTTCTTTGTGTAATCACTCATAAGAGGAGAATCAAACACTTCGTCTAATACATCTTCGAATTCCCTTATTTCCTTTCTCTCTTTCTTTCGTAAAGCAACCTAATACGATTCCATTATAGCAAAAACTGTACCTTTCTGCTACTTCACTAATACTACTACTTACTTCTACTAAAAACACGTAACAGTATTTTTTATCATGTAAAAAAAAATTTCACTTACAAAAAAACATTGCAGGAATCTCTTTCTTTTCCTGCAATGTCATTTTCTTTACCATATATATTTTATATTCGAATATTGTGATGGTTTCTTCTTCATGGATAATTTTTTAAATTTCACACCTTTGTCAAATAAACACATATCACAAGTTACATCCAGCACCATCCATTTTCGGTCTTTCTTTGAATATACGCGATTCCACGCATGATACTGTGAACCATTATAATATTGACTTCGAGGATATCCTGTAACCATTTTTGTTTGGACACCCACGCTTCGCATCATAGATGCTGTTAATGCAGACATATCATAGCAAATTCCCTTTTTGCTGGCATAGGTTTCGTCTATGTCCGGCGTATAATAAGAAAGGCTTCCGTTTGCATTTTTAGAAAATTTATTGTAGTCATAATCAAATTTTGTAACCAAGTATTTGTATAACACTTTTATCTTTGTTGTTTGACTACTGTACTTTTTTGTCAATTTATTAGCTTTTTTTATCGCAGAATTTTTTCGATTCCAAGTAATCATTTGATTTGATGTCAAATATGCTTTTTTGGTATCTTTTAACTTTAAATCTACATCTAACGAAGATAATTGACTATATCTGGTATCCTGTATATTTTTCAATACAGATACTTTATATGTTCCATTTCCTGCGGTAAGTGGTATCTCAGTTTCAATTGAGCTGTTTGTCATAAAGTAATTATACTGTGTATTTTCCCCTTCTTTTTTTACGGTAACTGCAATTTTATTTTTATTTGTATTGCTATATGTAACGGTAACCGTACCATTTTTATTGTCCGAAATACCAACTCCATTTTCTGAAGCTTTGGACACTGTGCATGGTAAGAAAAGTAAAAATACTCCAAAAACAATTACACGAAATATAGATTTCATGCGTTACACCTCCTTGATCAATCCGCAACGGTTACATTTATATGTTTTTATGCACTTTTCCCTTCTGTTTTGTAATCCTAATTCCATATTACCTTTTCTTTTCCAATCTGTCAATATCCTTTTTCTCCCTCTATGTCAAAAAATCCCCCCTAATTTCCCTCGAAGAAATGTACGAGAATGTTACGTCCAAATCTCGTAGGAAGCGGTCTTCTGCTTAGTTTTCATTTTTTGCGTTATATGATACAATTCTCTCAAAGGACGATTACCAAATGTCAATAAATATCGAGGAATTACGCAAAAAATACATCGATAATCCACCAGAGGGATTAACTTCAGAGGACATTCGCTCCATGAGTGATGACGATCTTCTGGATATGGATTATTTCATGAACGAAGAACTGGATGATGATTTTGGAGAAGAAGGTTTTTATATTTTTTAATCGTTCTCTACAATCATTAGGAAAGTACACCCATTTTTATCCTATCTAACGTATGTTCGATGAACATACGTTATTTTTTATGTCTAAAAAAATCGGAATTTCCTATAAGGCAAAAAAAGAGCAACCAAAAGGTTGCTCTACTTTTCAGTCATATACCCAAAATGCCGTTTCCTGAATTTTGACTCCTAGCATATGCTAGGTGGGTTGCCGCACTCATGTTTCTGTCTTCCACTGCATATGATGGCTTGACATCCTCATGAAAATATGAGCTTCCCATATAAATTGATGTAGGTTCAAAATATCAGGAGTGTCGAACATCCCAGGAATATATTCCCTAGATTTATTGTATTCATTATAGCCCAGATTATGCATCTTTGCAATATACAATATATACAAAATTAGCTATTATCACGTGTAGCGTTACTGGTCACACTTAGGTATGAACAGTAACCGTGTAGTCCTTCCTAAAGTACCAAAATATCTAACTTTCTCTTTCTCCTTCGTAAACAGAAAAGAAAAAGCAAAATTCTGTACCTTTTCCAATCTCGCTGGTAACCTCAATGGTTCCATTATGTTTTTCTACAATGGACTTTGCAATCATAAGACCAAGTCCAGATCCCTTTGCATTCTGTCGTAATTTTGATTTATAAAATTTGTCAAATATATTCGGAAGCTCTTCCTGAGATATTCCAATGCCTTCATCTCGAATCGAAACCATAATTTTATCCTTTTTGATAATCGAAATCCAGATTCTTCCACCTTCATTGGAAAATTTAATGGCATTATCTATTATGTTAATAAACAATTGGCGTAAACGATCGTAATCGCCCTGCATCATTACAATTTCTTCCTTGCAGTCAAATAATATCTGGATGTTTTTCTTTTCTGCAATGCCTTTGTATGTACGTAAGATATCGTAAAACACCTGCAACAAGTTGATTGGTTCTTTCTCTATTCCAAAATGTGGATTTTGCATTTTAGAAAGGGTTAACAAATCTCCAACAAGACGTTCCATACTCTGACATTCCAAAACCATACGCTGGTAATACTGTTGCTGTTTTTCCTCTTTTACCACTCCGTCTGCAAGACTTTCTGAATAACCTCGAAGTACCGTAATCGGTGTGCGGAGCTCATGAGAAACATTGGCAAAAAAATCCAAACGCATTTGTTCTGCTTCCTGTCGTTCCTTTTCATTTTCCTCTAAACGTTCTGCCAGTATATCCATGCTATGTGCCAATACTCCAATTTCATTGTTTCCACGTACATTGGTTCTTTTGGAATAATTTCCTGCTGCCAGTTCCAATGCAACTTGACGCATACGAGAGAGTGGGCGGGTTATGACCATCGCCAAAATGAAACCAATAAAAAGGCAGATTATAATACCAACTATAATACTATATTCAATATATTGACGGCTTGTGCGAATAAAGGTATCTCTTTGTTCTACAAAACTATTTAATAATACAATACCTACTACTCTTTTTTTAGCATCCCGAATCGGTGCAGCTACACACATCATCGTTTTCTCGTATATTCCATCATAACCACATGCGTAAGACACCTTTCCTTCTTTTGCCTTCTTTAGCACATATTTTACTTCTTTTGATAATTTTATATCCACAATATCTACATTAGTAAATTCTTTTTTTAATGTAATGGAATCTTCATCATTATCAATAAACCATATATCTGTGTTTTCACTATTCTCCATAGAATCCAGATAATCCATATAATTAAAACTGCCTTCTGTATCATCTGCAATCACAAAATCGGACATTTCTCTTGCAATATGTCTGGCCTGTTTTTTCATTTGCCTTCGATATGTCTTTAACATATTATCTTCATATAATTTAGAAAACAGCATACCTATAATCATGGCAAACACTACTAAAACAAAGCCAAAGCAAGCACAGATTTGAATAAATAATCGATTTTTTTTACTCTTCTTATTCCCTTTTTTCATTTTATTCATCTATTTCAAACTTGTAACCCACGCCCCATATGGTTTTGATTCTCCATTGTGGGTGTTCCTCCTTATCAATTTTAGCTCTAAGACGTTTTATATGAGAATCTACCGTCCGAGTATCGCCATAATAATCAAATCCCCAAAGACTATCCAACAAATTATCTCTTGTAAACACTTTGTTTGGATTTTGTCCTAATATCCACATTGTCTCAATTTCCTTTTTGGTAAGTGGAATCTTTGTATCACCAATTTTTGCTGTATACTCTTCCAGATTTATGGTCAGATTACTGATCTGCATAATTTTATCATTGTCTGCATTTATTGCTTCACCCGGTGTGCGGCGCATTACAGCCCTTACCCTTGCCATTACTTCATTGGGACTAAATGGTTTTACGATATAATCATCTGCTCCAATATCAAGACCCATAACTCGTTCAAAATCCTCACCTCTTGCTGTGACAAGAATAATTGGAACACTTGACTTCTTTCGTATTTCTCTGCATACCTCATAGCCGTCAATCTTTGGCATCATAATATCAAGTAAAACTAATACCGGCTGTTCCTGTTCAAATAGACGTAATGCCTCTTCACCATCCATAGCCACAACAGCCTCATACCCTTCGCGTTCAATATAATTTGATAAAATATCTGTAATATCTTCATTGTCATCTGCAATTAGTATTTTTTTCATAGTATCCTCCTTATCCTTATTTGCCATATCCTATCTTGTCATTTCTTTCATTATAAGCAGGATTTTCGTGAAAAAGCAAGAAAAAATTAACATTTTCCAGAAACTTAATATTGCTCTTTTTTTACCATACTCTTGACAAATTTTTTTTTTATTCTTTATCTAAAATATTTATATAAATTAGGGGATTACATTTCCACTATTAAAAGAGAGAGGTAAAAAAATGAAAAAGAGATTATTGGTTTGTACTCTTATTTTCTGTACATTTTGTACTCTGTTTTCTCCTTCTATCTTTGGAGAGCAAACAAAGTCTGTTGCCTATGCAGCAGAAAAGAAAATTAAATTTAACAAAAAAGAGGTAGACATCGTAAAGCGACAACAATTTACCCTAAAGATCACCGGTTGCAGAAAGACGGATGACGTTGTTTTCGAAACAAAAGATTCTGACACCGTCTCCATACAATCTACAACGAAACGGAGTTGCAAAATAAGAGGTAATGTGGTTGGTAATACTAAGATTTTAGCTCATGTCTATCGTAACACTAGAAAAATATCTACTTTAAAATGCAATGTTTCCGTCACGCCACCTGCAGTAAGTGTACGTTTCCGTACTAGTAGTATTACATTGGATGTTAATAATTCTATAAATTTGATGGCATTCTTAAATCTAAAGCCCAAAAATACTGCTGAAAAACCTTACTTTTCCTGTTCTGACCATTCTGTTGTCAGAATAAGACCGAACGGAAGAATTACAGCTTTAAAGGAAGGAAATGCTACTATAACAGCTTCCATTCTCAATCAAAAATTTGATACAATTTTAATTCGTGTAGTAGATTAGCGTATCTTTTTCTTGCTTTTTAAATTAATATTGTATATATTATAAGTGGATGTTTTGCATCCACTTTTGTTCTTAAAGCACAATATGTGTTTTTCTTACATTACAAAATAGTTATATTACCTGCCCGTTCCTATAACTGTTTTGTATTTTATCTATTATAGGTCTATTAATTTCAAAGGAGAATATTATATGATACAAGAGAAATGGAAAACTCTTTATGAGCTGCACTATTCTACTCTCCTTTCCTTTGCAACTATTTATTTACAAAATCCAATGACAGCAGAAGATATTGTACAGGAAACTTTTTTAAACTTTATGGAACAAGAACAAAAAGGGGGTTCAAGGCAAAAAAAGAAAACGTTATTAACCATCTTTACTATTCTGCTGGAACAGGAAATACTAACAGAAGAACTCCTAACGATACCTTATGAGGACGATTTTCTTATTTTAAAGAAAGAAGGTAATTCGAATACCGCTTTATCACAATATTATCAACAAAGGGATACGATAAAGAAAAAGCACGAAACTTTAATACATTCCCTTTCTTTTCTAACCAAACAAGAACAGCTACTTTTTTCTAATGTATTTTTAAAGCGAAAAACTTCAAAGGAACTGCTTTCCTTTTATAATCTTCCTTCTGCCACGATTCGTAAACGCATCGAACGCTGCAAAAAACATTTGAAAAAAATTTATTTTGCCTCTGAAAATGGGTAGATTTTTTCATTTCTTTCTATTATGATTAAGGAAGTGTATTATACATACGAAAAATAAAAAGATAGAAAGAGTGAAACACAATGGATAATTTTATTTATAGTATCAATGCTACTATACCTGTTTTTTTAGTTATGATCATAGGCTATATTTTAAAACAGGTGGATATGTTAGATGATCATTTTGCTGCAAAAGCAAATAAATTCAATTTTAAGGTTACGCTACCTTGTTTGCTTTTTTCTGATATTGCAAAAACAGATATGCGTAGTAACTTTGATTTACGATTTGTTCTTTTTTGTGCCATCGTTACCTCTATTTGTTTTTGGGGTATATGGGGATTATCTAAGATTTTTCTGAAAGATGACAGTATACGTGGTGCCTTTGTACAAGCTTCCTTCCGTGGAAGTGCGGCTGTTTTTGGTATTGCATTTATTGTAAATATCTATGGCAAATCCGGCATGGCACCTCTTATGATCATTGGTGCAGTACCACTTTATAACATTTATTCTGTTATTGTATTAACTTTTGAAGCAAACAACCAGACAGATGGAAAAAACACTTTAAAGCAAGCCATTATTAATATATGTACGAATCCAATTTTGTTATCCATTGTTTTTGCCAGCATTTGGTCCTTAGCTGGTTTTTATAGCAAAACACCCGTCTTAATAACAAAAACAATAGACAATTTTGCAAAAATGGCTTCCCCTTTGGCTCTAGTCTGCATTGGTGTTACTTTTGAAGGACGAAAGGCAATTGCTAAATTAAAACCTGCATTAATTGCATCTATTTATAAGTTACTTATTCAACCAGCTGTTTTTCTTCCCATTGCTATATCTATGGGATTTACAAAAGAGAAGCTCATTGCATTGATTATCATGCTTGGTTCTCCCACTACACCTTCCTGTTATATTATGGCAAAAAATATGAACAATGATGGTGTTGTCACTTCCAGTATTGTTGTATTAACTACTTTATTTTCAGCAATTTCATTAACTTTATGGATTTTTATCGTAAAATCTCTCGGATATTTATAAAACCACTAATCATAGGTTTTTATTACTGTACAATAACAAGTTTGTAACAGTTCATCCTTGCCCCGATTGGGCTAACTGTGCTATAATAGTTTTATCTTTGACAAATGATATAGTATAGTATTTAAAATTTTTATTACTATTAGCAACAAATTTTTAAATACTTTTACATCGCAAAAGAAAGGATGAAAATGCATGCGTTTGCAACAATGGAAGAAATTCCTTCATAAATATCACCATGGCTGGGTGTTTTCTTATTTTATTATCTACCTGACCTGGTTTGTTTTATTAGAAAAAAGAGATTATGTACAATTTTATCCCATGCATATGCGATTGGATGATTATATTCCATTTTGTGAATACTTCATTATTCCGTATCTTCTTTGGTTTTTCTATATCGCAGGCGTTATCCTATACTTTTTCTTTACGAATAAGAAGGATTTTTACAAATGTTGTGCATTGCTCTTTTCCGGTATGACGATTTGTCTTATTATTTATACTTTTTTTCCAAATGAGCAAAATTTACGACCAGAGACTTTTTCTAATACAAATATATTTACAAAGATAGTACAATATATCTATAGTTCGGATACAAGCACAAATGTTTGTCCAAGTATTCATGTTTTCAATTCTATTGGTACTTTTATGGCAATTGCAGAAAGTAAAAAATTACGAAAACATAAAGGAATCCTTGGTGGTAGTTTTGTTTTAACCATTCTCATTTGTTTATCCACTGTATTTTTAAAGCAACACTCTTGCGTAGATGGATTTTGTGGACTTGGACTTGCTATTATTCTTTATACAATTGTATATCGGATTAACATTGAAAAATTATTTTCTACTTTCTTGGAATTAAAAAAGGATAAAACAGAAGCCAAAATAAAAAACAAAAAATTTAACTTTTAGATTATAGGGTTAAATAAAAGGAGGTCACTTTACAATGTGTACCTCCTTTTGTATTCAACAACGCTATATCATAGCGTTTCTCATTAATTAAAACCGAAAATTTTTCTCGAAATGTGATATCCTAAAACAATGATCTTTCTACCTGCTCTAGAACGCATTTTCATACTCCATCCTAAAATATATCGATTCATTTCTTTATATAATCGTACATTTTTCTTTTTTAAGTGTAACCATAATTCATCTTTCTTAGCAAGACTATCCTCTGTATTTAATTTAACAAGGAATACAGAACATACTGTCATCATCATGACCAAATATTTTACCATATATTTTCTAAGCTGTTTACAAGAAATTTTTGTCAAATCATGACTGTCGATCATAATTTTAGTAACTCGAATCTGTTGATCAATTCTTCCCATCATAACCTGTTCATTCACAGACTGATCTTCACGCCCAATGTAATAACGATAAAAGTCTACATCAAGATAATATAATTTTTCTACAAATGGTAATGGTTGATACACAAATATATTATCTACATAAAAGGTATGCTTTGGTAACTCTAATTTACAATCCCGTAATAATCTGGTTCGATATATGACAGAATGCATCAATATATTCTGACTGGAACGAAAACGTCCAATTTCGGACCATCCAAATATACGGTCTTTTGGAAGACAACTATGGTAATCTATGACTTTACTTTTTCCTAATGCCACCTTTTCATATACATAATTACATATGAGCATATCTACTTTCTGTTGATTTTCAATAAAATATTTTAACTGCTCCAGTACTTTATATAATGCCTTTTCATCTACCCAGTCATCACTGTCTACTACTTTATAATACATACCTGTAGCATTTCGAATACCAGCATTTACAGCTTCTCCATGTCCACCATTTTCCTGATCTACCACTTTAATCATAGTAGGAAATCTTTTTTCGTAGTCTCTTGCAATTTTTAATGTATCATCTTTGGAACCATCGTTTACAATAATAATTTCTATATCCTCGCCTCCCGGAATAAGTGAGTCGATTGCTTTACTCATATATTCTGCTGAATTATAACAAGGAATTGCTACACTTAATACTTTCATTTTCTTTTGTTACAGATTTTTTAGCTTCTGTAACCTCTCCTTTCTTTAATACCAAATTACTTCATCTTTTGTCACCTTGGCAATAATTAGTTTTTCTGGCTTTGGTTTTTCTTTTTTTATGCAATACGCATTTCTTATTATTTCCTCTGCCTCTTTTACTGTATCATATTTTTCTGTATACACTCTTGCAAGTACATCTCCAACCTGTACATTGTCTCCAGTTTTCTTTTTTAATGCTATCCCTGCTGCAAAATCGATATTGCTTTCCTTTGTCTCTCGGCCAGCTCCCAAAATCATAGAGGCAATTCCAAACTGTTGTGCATCCATATGAAATACATAACCACTATGCTGTGCTACGATATCATAGTAATAAGCGGCCTTAGGGAAGTTCTCTGGGTGTTCGATCAAGGAAACATCTCCTTGCTGCGCTTTTACCATAGCAGAAAGTTTCTTTAATGCACTTCCGTTTTCCACTGCATCTCTTGCCATTTTTTCACAAGCTTCTATCGTAATGTTCTTATCTTTCTCTATCTTTGCAAGATAGAGCATATTTGCTGCCAATGCAATACAAATTTCTAACAATTCTCCCTTTCGTTTTCCCTGCAACAGTTCAATTACTTCCATCACCTCTAAAGAGTTCCCTATGTTTTCTCCTAAAGGCATATCCATATTGGTAATCAAGGCTACTGTAGTTTTTTTTGCATGTTCTCCTATGGCAACCATTTTCTTTGCCAATGTTAGTGCATCTTCTTTCCTTTTCATAAAGGCTCCACTTCCACAAGTAACATCTAACAATATTTTATCACTACCTGCCGCAAGCTTTTTACTCATAACAGACGCAGCAATCAAAGGAATACTATCCACAGTATCTGTAACATCTCGTAATGCATATAATTTTTTATCAGCAGGAGCTAAATTAGCAGATTGCCCAACTACACTAAGTCCAATGTCATTTACAATCTGAAAAAAACGCTCCTTGGGAATCTCTGTTTGAAATCCCTGTATAGACTCCAACTTATCAATGGTGCCACCTGTATGTCCCAGACCACGCCCTGACATCTTTGCAACCTTTTCTCCGCAAGCAGCGACAATAGGCCCTATTGCCAATGTTGTCTTATCACCCACACCTCCGGTACTATGTTTATCCACTTTTATTCCATTTATATGAGATAAATCAATCCTATCACCTGAATGTGCCATTGCCAATGTCATATTTCCCAGTTCCTGATCCGACATTCCTTTAAAATACACCGCCATAAGCCAGGCTGCCATTTGATAATCCGGTATTTCTCCATCTACGTATAAATGAATCATTTCTTTTATTTCTGTTTCAGTCAATTCTTTACCGTTTTTTTTCTTTTCAATCAAATCAAACATTCTCATTGGAATCCCTCCCTTCTATGATTAATGTACTCTCGGAGTCTCTTTGTGCCTGATTTTGCAAAATGGTTTTTTGTCAGATATGCACAAATTTATGAGGCGTACGTGGAGCGTACGTTGATTACATGATTATAACAATAGTTTTTATAACGCATCTATAAATTTTCAGGACCAAATCCCTGTGGTAACAATTCTTCCAGTTTATAAACTTTATACTCTTCCATAGACTTTGCCACAATAATTTCAAATGTACCCGCATTACAAAATTCCATCATTACCTGTCTACAAACTCCACATGGTGTCGCATAGGAAGAAACCTGCATTCCCTCTTCATATCCACCCACAATGGCGATTCTACAAAATCTGCGATGTCCTTCACTGACTGCTTTAAAAAAAGCAGTTCGTTCCGCACAATTACCAGGAGAGTATGCTGCATTTTCAATATTACATCCGCTATATACCGTTCCATCTTCTGTTTCCAAAGCTGCCCCAACTTTAAATTTTGAATATGGTGCATACGCCATAGAACGACTTTCCAGCGCCTTTCTAATCAAATCTTTTTGCTCCATAGACTCGCCCCCTCTAGCATTTCAATCCCCTTCTAATCTATCCTATCTATTATCTTTTTATATATTGGAGATTCTATTGTAAGCTAATTTCTACTATGCTCCAAATTTGCAAATTTCGTGTATTGTGACAACCAAGCAAGTTTTACGGTTCCTGTAGGACCACTTCTCTGTTTTGCAATGATAATCTCTGAAATACCTGCTTCTTCCGAATCTGCATTGTAATAATCATCTCGGTATATAAACATAACCATATCCGCATCCTGCTCAATAGCTCCAGATTCACGCAAATCGGACAACATGGGCCGTTTATCTGGTCTTTGTTCCACAGCACGACTTAACTGTGACAAGGCTATAATAGGCACATTTAATTCTCTTGCCAAAGCCTTCAAGGAACGAGAAATTTCGGATACTTCCTGCTGTCTGGATTCGTTTCTTCCACTACCATTCATAAGCTGCAAGTAATCGATAATAATAAGTCCTAAGTCATGTTCCAATTTATATTTCCTACATTTTGAACGCAATTCAGAAATAGTAATACCAGGCGTGTCATCTAAAATTAATTTCGAATTACCAATCTTAGTGGCACTATTTACCAATTTTACCCAATCATCATCATCTAATTCACCTGTACGCATTGCCTGCGAATCTACCTTGGAATTCATAGACAACATACGTTTCGCTAATTGAGTCGTTGACATTTCCAAACTAAATATAGCCGTAGATATATTTTCTTTTAATGCTACATGTTCTGCAATATTTAGTACAAATGCTGTTTTTCCCATCGCTGGTCTGGCTGCTATCAAAATCAGGTCAGAGGGATGAAAACCTGCTGTTTTATAATCCAAATCATAAAATCCACTGGCTATACCAGTTACTCTTCCAGATGTTTTCGCTGCCTGTTCGATACTTTCAACTGTCTCAATTACAATATCTTTAATACTGACATAGTCTCCACCTGATGTATTGCGCAAAACATCAAAAATCTGTTTTTCCGTATCTGCCATAATTTCTTCCACTGGCTCTTTTCCAAGATAGCAGGCATTGGTAATTCCTTCCGTTGTTTTAATCAAACGGCGGAGTAAGGATTTGTCCCTGACAATATTGGCATATTGCTTTACATTGGCAGAGTTTGGAACAGAATCTAATAACCCACGCATAAATTCCACACTACTTAATTCTGGTGGTAAATCTTTTTCTCTTAATTTATCCTGAAGCGTAACTAAATCCACGGATTTTCCATCGTTATGCAATTCTACCATGGCACCAAACAAACTTCCATATTGTGATTGATAAAAATCTGCTTCTGTTAAGATTTCAGATGCAGTTGTAATCGCATCCTTGTCCAGTAGCATTGAACTAATTACAGCACGCTCTGCCTCTGCATTAAAAGGCATGCTCCGTTTTATCAGCGCTTCATCCATTATTTTCCCTCGTTTCTAATTCTTTTTCTTATAGATTTATTTCTTTTCACTAACATGCACTTTAATCTCCGCCGTTACTTTTTGGTGTAGACGAATTGGAACATTATAGGTTCCAAGTGCTCTAATCGGCTCAGGAAGATGCATTTTCTTTTTATCAAATTCATATCCATACTGTTTTTTTGCTGCTTCTGCAATCTCTTTTGGAGAAACAGAACCAAAGCTTCTTCCATCCTTACCAGTTTTTAAAGTCACCTCTACGGTTTTATCTTCGATTTCTTTTGCAAATGCCTGTGCCTCTTCATAAATTTCCTGTGCAATTTTTTCGTCATTGGCATTTTTCAATTTTAAATCATTTAACGCCTTTGGTGTAGCTTCCACACCTAACTTCTTTTTTAAGAGGCAATTTCTTGCGTATCCATCATTTACTTCTACTACTTCACCTTTTTTTCCAAGTGCCTTTACATCCTCTAACAAAATAACTTTCATAATTAAACATCTCCATCTTCTATCATTTTTCTAAGTGCATCCCGCACCATTTGTTTTGCTGTTTCCATATCTACATCCTTTAACTGTGCTCCGGCTACACTCATGTGACCGCCGCCGCCTAGTTTTTCCATTACAAGCTGTACATTTAACTCATCAATGGACCTTGCACTAATATATATCTTATTATTATAAGCAGTAAACACAAAAGATGCTTTTACATCACTAATATTTAACAACTCATTGGCAACCTGGGCTCCCAGCACAGTAGGACTGTCTGCTCCATCTGCCTTACACTCTGTAATCGCATAATGTTCCATAAAAATTTCCATATCATGCACTGCTGCTGCCCTAAGCTTATATTCCAACTTATTACTTCGAAATATCTTTCGAACCCTTGTAATGTCGGCTCCACATCGACGCAAAAATGCTGCTGCTTCAAAAGTACGCACTCCAGTTTTGGTAAGAAAATTATTTGAATCAATTACAATACCAGAATACATAGCATCCGCTTCCACCTGGCGTAATTTCAAATTATCATCCACATATTGTAAAATTTCAGCAACCATCTCGCATGCGGACGATGCATATGGTTCAATATAGGAGAGCACTGCATTTTCAATTCCATCTCCCACCTGTCTGTGATGATCTAAAACTACAACTGTTTTCATACACTCTAACAATTCCGGACACTCTGTATAATTGGCACGATTCACATCTACAATTACTAAAATCGTGTTAGGATTCATCAATTCCATTGCCTGTGTGCTGTTCAAAAACATATCCTGCTCATATTCCGCATTAGACAAGAAACGATTCATCATTGGGCGAACCGATGTTGTAATTTCATTAATTACAATATTGGCTTTTTTGCCTAATGTTTTTGCAATTCGATAAATTCCGATGGATGCGCCAAACGAATCGGCATCTCCAATAGCATGTCCCATAATAAGAACCTGATCCTTGGCTTCCATCAATTCTCGTAAAGCGTGCGCCTTTACACGAGCTTTTACACGGGTCTTCTTTTCCATTTGTACAGTTTTTCCACCATAATATGCAATTTTATCCCCCGTTTTGATTACTGCCTGATCACCACCACGTCCGAGTGCCAAATCAATTGCTACACGAGCATATTCATAACTTTTCTGATAACTCTCCTCATTAATTCCCAATCCAATACTAATTGTAGCTGCCATCTCGTTTCCAATGTTAATCGCACGTACCTCCTCCAATAAAGAAAACTTGCTTTCTTCCAGTTGGGATAAATATTTGTGCTTAAACATAAAAACGTACTTATCTTTTTCCAATTTTTTTACAATAGCATCCATACTTGCCATATATTTATTGATCTTTCGATCAATCAATGCCAACAGTAAGGAAGAACGAACTTCTTCAACATCAGCAAAAACTTCTTCAAAATTGTCAATATACAACAATCCTACAATCAGCCTGCTTTCATCAATTTCTTTCAGATATTCTTTGACCTCTGTTTCATCTTGCATATACATTGTTATCAATGTATTGGAATCGTCTAATGTATTTGGATCAAAAAAATCTTCTTTTTCTTCTTGATTAAAACTGTTGATATTTACGCGACGTAACACAACCTTAAAATCTTTTTCTTTCCATCGGATATGTATCTCCGTATCTAGCATATCTTTTGGAAGTACATCCGCAGTAATTTCCGGTATCAATGTTGAAACATTTTTCAAACAAAATTTGCCTTGGTCTGCTAATGTGCAAAATTCGTCATTTCCCCACATAATACATCCCTCTGCATCCAAAATCGCATAGGGCAATGCTAGCTCTTTTATCAAGTGTCTCTGCACCTGAGAATAGTCATTTGCATAAGATACCAGTCTGGCCGTTATAGCAGAATTTCTGGAGAAAAACAAACTTAATGCAATTAAAATATATCCAATTAAAAAGAAAGTCATCACCACTCCCGCTTGACGATCCACACAATATATCATAATGTTCATCATAAGCAGTAGTATGGATAAATATAATGGCCAACTTAAATATTTTTCAAGCTTTTTGTCCACCTTTCTTTTTTTCATTGTAAATGTTTTCTTTTTCATATATAACCATACCTTTCATACCTGTGTAGATTATATCATTTTTCTTATTTATCGTAAAGATATCACGATGCATTCTTCCACAGAATGGTAACGATAAGACTTTGCATACGATTCCAGTTCATTTTCCAAACATTTATTATAAAAAAATCGTTATGCCCTATCATACTCTACTTCAGATATTTTTCTATCGTCCTAAAACAATAGCACTAAGTGGTTCTATCGTAATCGTTTTTCCACTCTTTTCCGCCAATGGCTTTGTCCCTGCATTTTTCTCATTTACATATACATTCCACGTTCCTTCCGGTATCTCTACCTGCTGTTGTGAACGATTTGCATTATATACGATACACAATTCTTTTAATGTATCTTCTAAATTTTCTCCGTCTATCGTATAACCAACCATATTTGGTGGAAGTTCCATAAAATGTAATCTAGTTTCGATTTCTTCTGATTCCATCATTCGAAGCATTATATGTTCTTTCCGAAATGCAATTAACCCTTTATAATAATCAACTACATCTGCATATTCCTTTTTCCAATTCCACTTAATGCTATTGATTGCGTCAGGAGAATTGTAACTATTACTTGTAAACTTTTTCCCTGGTTCTGTTCCGGGTTTTGTTCGAAGCATTTCCTCTCCGGCCTGTATAAAAGGAATCCCCTGAGAAGTAAATATGATTGCCGCAGCCAGACAATTCATCTTCTTTCGGATTTCTACACTATCCTCTGGATTTGTTAATGCAAATTTATCCCATAAAGTCAAGTCATCATGCGCAGAAATGTAGTTAATGCTCTGCGCTGCTGTCTTTGCCCATGCCTTCTCTTTTCCGTTTAAAGCCTGTTTATGATGGGTAGAACCAACAATTGCAAATTTCAGTTCTTCTTCCATATCTTCTTTTCCATTTACAAATCCCTTCGCTTCCACTTCAAACACATGGCCCTTTACCGCATCACGAATATTATCATTAAACATACTATAATCCGGCATTTTTGCTGCATTTACCTTCATTGCTAAACTTTTTGGTGCAAGTAATGGTGCTGCTGCTGCCCATCCTTCTCCATACAAAATAATATCTGGTTTTATCTTTTTCAGTTCTTTTGCAATCGCATTCATCGTATCAATATCATGAATTCCCATCAAATCAAAGCGGAATCCATCAATGTGATATTCTTTTGCCCAAAAACACAATGAATCTATCATATATTTACGCATCATTTTATGTTCCGATGCCGTTTCATTTCCACAGGCAGACGCATCTGCAAACGTACCATCTGCATGTATACGATAATAATATCCCGGCACCGTTTTTTCAAAAACAGAATCCTTTGTATAATACGTATGGTTATATACCACATCCATAACAACACCAATTCCATTTTCATGTAATTTCTTTACTAATTGCTTAAATTCTTTTACACGAACCTCTCCATGATAGGGATCCGTACTGTAAGAACCCTCTAAAACGTTATAATTAACAGGATCATATCCCCAGTTAAATTTATTTCGCTCCGGATGCTCCTCGTCTACACTTCCAAAATCATGCAATGGCAACAAATGTACGTGTGTAACACCCATTTCCTTAATGTGATCCAATCCAGTAGCTAGGCCATCCGGACTATGTGTGCCTTGTTCTGCCAATCCACCAAACAGGTATTTATTTTTTATCCCTGCGGTTGCATCTGCAGAAACATCTCTTAAATGCAATTCATATAAAATCGCATCCGTCTTTCTCTTCAACACAGGTCCCTGATCTATATCCCAATCTATTGGATTTGTTTCAGAGAAATCCAATACCATGGCACGTTTTCCATTTACTCCCGCAGCTTTTGCATATACATCGATCACTTCCCGTGTATCTGCACCATGATTGATTGTATACGTATAGTACATTCCCTTTATGTCTTTCTTCACTTCTGTGTACCAGGTTCCTGCTTTGTCCAGCTGCATTGGAAACGTTTCTACAAGACAATCTCCATTCCCCTGCTCATATAAATTTAAAGTTACTTTCTTTGCCTCTGGCGACCATACACGAAAGGTTGTTCCTTCTTTTGTATATACACAGCCTAAATCGTTCCCCTCATAATAATACTTACTGTCCATTTTCTTCCAATCCATCACAGTATTCCTCTTCCTTTCTTATTTTTTCAGACTATAACCACTAACATGTATATTTACTGTTATGATTCACTCTCACCCTCTGGCAATGACCAATTATAGTTTGTTTTTGAAATTGGATATTTCTTCTTAAATGCTGCCGTTTTATACTCTGCATTCAAAGAATGGTCCTTCAGCATTTTATTGCTTCCAATTAAAAAATACGAATATACGTAGGGACGGATTCCCAAATCTAAATCATCCCATGTGGTATCCACATAATACCACTGGCTTCCTATTTTCACGATATTCCAAGCATGTCTTACCCCTTTTCCATTCTTGTCATATCCATATCCGGTTACCGCACGACATGGTATGCCTGCCTCCGTACACATTTTATAAAAACTAAGCGCATATCCCTGACAAACGGTTGTATGCTTGCTACTAACCAATCCATCATACGCGGAAAATCTGCTAAGACTATTATCGTAAGTAATCGTCTCTGCAATATAATTGTGTATTGCACGAATTTGTTCTACTCTGCTCTTACCGGACAATTTGAGTTTTGCAAGCACATTTTTTACTTTTGTATTTACCTTTTTCACCTGTGTCTTACTCTCTAAATATTTTATATTGAATTTAAAAACAGATTTATTGTTGGAATATGCCGGTATTCTAAAGCGATAGGAATCTATCGTCAAATACAAATAATCAAAATCATCACTTGTATTTTTGTTGTCCATTGCCCAAACAGGCGCAAACATCTTTTGAATATTATTATTGACATAAATTTTCTTATAACTTCCTTTGAAAACAATCGTAAAACTTGTTTTTCTTGCATTCATATAAGCATACATTTTTTTAATAAACGCACTCTTCGTTTTTACAACAGCAGTATTTCCCATCGCATGAATGCCATCTGTACTTATCTCAGAATCCTTTACTTTTTCCCCTATTGTTACTTTTCCTGCTTTTGGCATTTGCACATCTGTTTCTAATGTAGACTGCTGAACATCTACTGTATGGTTCGGTACCATAACCCCTTCCTTTTCCGCTGCATTACTAGAAAAAGATACTGTCTGTGTCAATAAACAGGCTATTAACATTGTTGTAACTATTTTTCTAAATCTTCTCATTTTTCTCCCTTCTGCTCTAAACTATTTTAGACATTTTTTTAACTATATCAATTTTTCCCTGCATATTATTATAGCATGATATTCCTCTCTTTTCTATAAAGAGTTTTGCCTGCAAAATTCTTTATAGAAAACTAATCCGCACAGCTCACAAAACGTTTTTTTCTTTACAGAGAAAAATTTTCTATAAAGTAAAAAACCCCTTAAATAGATTTGGTTATATACCTTGTCTACTTAAGAGGTATCCCGTCAAGTACAACGGATTCTTTTTTCATTTCTTAAAAGGCACCTAATAATGTATCCACATTGCTTATATTCATAGTATAAATTGCTTTGGAGCCATCCATATAAACATAGTACTCTCCTGATTTATTGTTTTTCTTTCCAAAATATACCTTAAAAGAACAATTTTTTATTTTGCTTTTTCCTTTTTTATCACTCTCTGATGTCTTTGTATATTTTACAGTAAGTGTCAAAGAAGGATTTTCCAAACCATACTTTTTCATATCTGCATCTGTCTTTTTATAGGTAACACATTCCGTATTTGTTAGTCCTATTACAGCTTGCACTAACTTGTTGGCACTGTCTTCCTTCATAGCCTTTCCATTGGTCTGTGTTGTGCCTTTCAACCATTTACAATCAGGAATTTTAGAAGCATTCTTCTTATGTGCTGCGTCTGCTTTATCTTTAAAATATAACGTTTTTTGGCCCTTTTCCAATGTAAATTCATAAAGATCCTGATTACCAACAGATGGATACTCCTCCACCTTTGCCAAACCAGTCAGGTCATAATCACATGAATTATACATCGTTGTGTCCACCAGATATACATTTTCATCTCCAGACATTTGGAAATAGTATTTATTAACTGCTGTATTCAATACCCCAAGTGTATACGTCATTTCTTTCCCATCTTTTGTTGTAAACGTAATCACTTTACTTGGTTTCTTTAGGCCAAATTCCTCTTCATCAACATCCTTTTTCTCAATTTTTCTAGTCGATTTTATTTCTGAAAGCGCACTAAGCATTGCGCTGACTGTATATTCATTAACCGGACACTCCGTATCATTCGGTGTATACCAGGTTTTCTTTTTTAAATCTAATTCGATTTTCTCACCTTTTTTCCCCTGTGTATAAACAATCTTCGTAATCTTATCTTTATTTGTCTTCGTAACAGTAAAACTATCCTCAGTATCTGTTTTTTCTTCCGTTTTCGGCTGCATGGACAAAAACACATAGCCAGCGGTAAAAGCTATAAGAGCTACAAGCATTATAGAAAAACTTATCCACTTTCTTTTTTTCTTCATAAAGAACATGGCTCCTCTCTGTATCATTCTTTCCTATTTGGTAGTAACCGTTCAGCCTGGCACTTTACGAATATACCTGACTGAACGGTTCTATTAGTTTGTTGCAAATGAAAATTATTTAACATCGTAATATCTATTATCTTTTTCTTCTGCGAATGGTAATTACAATACCGCTTCCCAATACTGCTATCGGAATCACTGCTAAATATAAAACTGCATAGTTTGTTACTTTACTGCTTGTAATAGACAATTTACTTTCTGTTTGATTTTTTGCTGTAATTGTAATACTATCTTTGCGATCACAAATCCAACCTAAAGAAGCTGTAAACAACGAAACATTATATGGATCCATCTTGTACACACTCTCATCAATAATAGAAGATGTACCAAATACCACTAACTTTGTTTTAATATTTTTTTCATCTTCCTCTGTATCTGTATCAGAAGTACCTTCTGTATCAGAGGAACCAGAACTTGTTTTGCTATCTGTAATAGCTACTGCTACATCAAAAGGTCCTGTAGCATCTCCGTCTTCTTTTTCATAAGAACCACTTGACTGTTCTGTATTGATATTCGATTTTAAATAAGAAGAAGTAGAGGTAGTTAATAAACTCTTTACTTTCAAAGTATCCTTAATATTATCCAATGTTTTGATACTTTGTGCCGATGGCATATAACATCTAAAATTACTAGACTTCATATTTTGGGTAATTGAATGTGTGGCTGTATCAGGAACAATTTCAATCGGGCTATTATTTATACCCGAAATATAATCCTTATTCCTCTCCACAACAATACCATTTTCAATTTTCACACCATATGCTTTTAATACTTCATCTAAATTTTCGTGTTTCGAATTTTTTTCATAATAATTTGATGGTATAATAATGGCATTCCCGCCTTTTTTCAAATATTTAAGAATTGCATCTTTTTCCATCCTGCTAAAATCACTTTCCGGCGAAATAATCATCAGGCAATCTGCATCATCTGGCACTTTTCCAGTTGTTAAAAGATTAAGTTCTTCCACACTGATATTGGCATTTGTTATTTGATTCTTAATGTTATCATCTAATTTAACTTCTCCGTTTCCAGCTAATTCATAAACTTTTGGTAAACTATCTGTTGTAACATAATCAATGGCATTGGCAATCAATCCTTCGCCATTAAAGGTATAAATAGGATCCTCGCCATAATAGTATGCATCCTCGGAATTTGACACTGTATACATATCACTTCCATCAATTGTTTTATAACGCTTCTTACTTTCTACAATCAATGCTGTATTCTGTGATGCATTATATTTTGTTCCAAAATTCGGATAAAGTTCTGGATCTTTTCTTACAATCTTAATTTTTCCACCAGATTCTTCTTTATAATTTTCAAGAAGTCTTGTTAATGAAGCGTATGAATTTTCTGCACTTGCACTCATCAAATAATATATCGTTACATCCTGATCCATATTATGCAACAATTTTTTTGATTCTTTTCCAATAGAATACAAGTTGTTTCCACTTACATCAACTTCCGTATATTTTGCAGGCAACTTTGATACAACTAAATTTACAACAATTACAAGTGCAATTGCAATCACAATCATTGCTGCGCTAAAACTTCCATTGCGGAACCGACTACCTTTGAAGGAAAAAATACTATTACTTCCTCTTTGTTTTTTATCTTTTTTCAATTTTGCCACGATTGTTTCCTCCTTCCTAACTCCATCTTCTCTTTTGTATTGCCTGCACTGCCAAGAATAAGAACAATACAATAAAAGTGATGTAATATATAATCGATGCAATATTAAAGTTTCCACTTACAAAATCATTAAATCTTGAGTAGAAGGAAATACCTCCTAATACTTTTTCCAATGCAGATTCAAATAAAGTCTTTTTTAATACATAAGCAACTACAAGCGCACCCTCTCCAACAATCCAACATGCACCTGCTACTATTATATTTCTAACAAATACAAATATAAATACGGCCACTATTAGCAACAAGATAGTAAAACCAATTAAAGAAGCAATTGCTGTAGCAGGCATCATACTTGCAATGGATGCCATAAGCAAGATTACAATATTAAAAGCAAATGATACAACGGCTGCAATAATCTGGTTTTCTGTCAAAGAGGAAATAAATAATCCGAATGCTAACATTACACATCCTAACAACCAAAATGCAAAAATAGTAGAATAACTTTTCAACATTAAAACAGTACCAAATTGTTTTAATACCAATGGCATAGTACAAATTACTAGAACCGGTATGGTAAAGATCGTAACAACAGCCAAAAATTTACCGATTACAACATCCCAAATACTAACAGGGGTTGAAAACAATAATTGGTCTGTCTTTTGCTTTTGTTCTTCTGCTAAAAGACGCATGGTCAAAATCGGTAATACTACCGTATATACAAAACAAATATTTCCCAGTGTATCACCAATCGCAGCACTTCCACCACTTAAGTTTACACCCCAAAAATATACTCCCACTATTAATAGGAAAAATGCAATCACTGCATATCCTAACATAGAAGTAAAATAGGATTTTAATTCTTTTTTATAGATTGCTTTCATGCTCTATTCCTCACTTTCTTCCTGTTTTTCTTCTTTTTCTTCTGTCTCCTTGATTTTGTCTGTCTGCTTTTCTTCCTTTGCTAAATACTTTTTATTTGCATGATCTTCCGTCACTTCAAGGAATATATCCTCCAGACTCTTACTGTAAGAAGACATGGAAAGAATTGGAGCTTTCTGTGCTGCAAACGCTTTAAACAAATCTACTCGAATGTCCTTTTGTTTTTGTGCATATACAACAACTTCTGTTGTATTTTCCTCTACAGGCTCTAAGTACTCTTTTCTATGTATATCCTTTACACTATTTAAAATAGTTTCTACTGTAGCCTTTTGTGCCTTCACGCGAAGCGTAACTTCCTGTGTGCCCTGTGTCATCTCAGCTAGTTCTTCTGGTGTACCTTCTGCCACAAGCTGTCCCTTATTGATAATAAGGATATGATCACAAACTGCACTGATTTCCTGCATAATATGTGAACTTAAAATAATCGTATGCTCTTTACTAAGTTTCTTAATCAAATCACGTATCTCGATAATCTGCTTTGGATCAAGTCCTACTGTAGGCTCATCTAATATGATAATCTCCGGAAAGCCAATGATAGCCTGTGCAAGTCCAACTCTCTGCTTATAACCCTTTGATAAATGCTTGATCAAACGCTTCTGCATATCCGTAATGTTTGTCATCTGCATTGCTTTTTCAATTTGTTCTGCACGTTCTTTTTTGGGAACCTTTTTTAACTCGGCTACAAATTGTAGATATTCCTTTACCGTCATATCCATATACAAAGGTGGCAGTTCCGGTAAATATCCGATACATTTTTTTGCCTCTTCCGGTTCTTCAAAAATATCATGACCGTTAATAATAACTTCTCCTTCCGTTGCAGACAAATAACCAATAATAATATTCATCGTAGTCGATTTACCTGCACCATTTGGACCGAGGAAACCATATACCTGCTCATCTTTTACTGTAAAACTCAAATTATCAACCGCAGTATGATTTCCATACTTTTTTACTAGGTTTTTTACTTCAATCAATGTTAAACCCTCCTATATATTCCCTTCTGGGTAATCTTTTAATTGTCTACCCGCTTTTCTTTCTATTGAAAAACAGTACTATCTCCGATGAAAGAAAACAGTCGATTAAACAATTGCACTTTCAATTCAATTTATTTTATCCTATAATTGTGTTTACTTTGTGAAAGTCAATTATAAGATTACATATTTATTGCAAAAATATGAACTGGCTAAATTTCTCATTTCAAACAAAGCATTTTTACTCTATCAAACACATTTTCCTAGAGAGTAAGAATGCAGGGTCGTATCTCAACCCTGCATTCTTTGTACTATTTTTTTAGTAACAAGCCAAAGTCTATGCTTGCATGAAGTCTTGCAACTACCGCTAAACTATCAAAGCTCACAAAGCCTATTTTTTGTTTCTTATTTTAAGTATGTACCATCTTCACCAATTTTTCCATTTGCACCATACTTTTCTGCTGTACTATTCTGTAATACATAAATTCGCATATTTCCAGCTTCCACTTTATCGGTTGTTAAACTTCCAGATGCCTGCACAGTCTTTCCTGTTATCAATTCAACATAAGTTCCACTCTCGATATTGTTAAAAGTTGCCTGCCCTGACAGGTTGACTAACACATAACTATCTTCACCATTTGCAGTATAACGTCTGCGATAACTGATGCCACTTCCAGATACATCTGCTGTAGAATACTGACCCTTACATAAAGCAGGTACTTTTCTACGAAGCATGTTAAGGCGTTGCATATGTTTTGCCAATGGTGCATTTAATGTTTCTGCCATCTTTCCAGTTCCACCAGAATATACACCATAATCGCTTGTCTTTACGCTTCCTTCCAGATAATCTCCAAAGTATGCACGTCCAGTTTTGTCCAACTGATTATACCAGTCATCTGTTTTAACACCCTTCATGAACTCTACTTCTGTTCCATAGAATACACATGGAATTCCACGGAAGGTGAAAATCAAGTTTAAGTTTTCAGCCCATGCCTGTGTTCCACCGTTATATCTTGTGTATAAGGAACCACCTTCATTTGGACCATAATCATGAGAATCTACATACATTACATTCCATGTAGAATCATTAAAATATTTATCTTCTTCCAACGCTACACCAAATGCAGAATTTGCATCTCCAAATTTGTGATGCATATAGAAGTCAATCATTCCCATTCCAGAAGCTTCACTATAATCTGGTTCATGATATTTATTTCCATTCAAAAATGCATTATCACTCGTTGGTTGATCCGCAACAGAGGAATGATCTGTAAAATGTTTTTCTACCAAGTTCATATTATTTTTTGTAGCTTCCAATGTCTCATCTGTTTTCCATGGGTATGCATCATCTCCGTTTTTCCATGTGTAGAAGCAAACAGAGATACCAGGTAAATCTGCATTAAATATTTCGTTTCTAAGTACACACGCCTCGCCAAACATAAAGAAATTTTTTCCACCTGCTTTTTGGAATGCAGGTAAAAATTCTTTATTAAAAGATAATCTGGAAACATGTTTTACCGTATCAATACGGAATGCGTCTACACCCATATTAATGTAATTGCAATAAGCTTTTTTCAAATAATTACATACTACAGGGTTTTCTGTGTTTAAATCTACACAATGTGCACCCATTTGTCCTGTTTGTACCGTATAACCTTCCCATTGGCAATTCTTTTCATGATGAAAAATAAAATTAGGATCGTTCGTATCACTCTTTAAGTTTGCACAGCGCTGTCCTTCATTTGTAGTTGTAGCATCTGTCATTCCAATGCTCTTTCCTAAATCCGTAATTGTCATAGCCGTATCAGATCTATCAAGTTTTGAAATATCATCTGTTCTAGTATAAGCAGGGAATAAGTTTTCCTCTCCATAATCACTACAGTGATTTACTACAATATCCTGTATGATCTTAATTCCCTTCTTATGTGCATCATTGATTAAGTCCTGATAACCATAATCACTAGATTCTAGGCGAACATCTACCTCTGCATGATTGATTGCATGATATCCATGATAATCGTAATCCGATGCATTTTTTACAACTGGTGTAATCCATACTGCCGAAAAACCAAGCGCTTTTATATAATCTAACTTATCTCTTAACCCTTTAAAATCGCCTCGCCAAACCGGATTTTCATTGTGCGGATTATTTTTATTATCATCGGTTCCAGTATCTCTCCAACTTGCACAGTTATTACTACTGTCACCATCATAGAAACGTGATGTCATAATAAAATAAATGGATTCATCACGAAAATCGGTACGCTCTGTAGCTGTAGGTGTGCTAGTTGGACGTGCAGAATTAATCGGTGTTGCAGTTGGATTACTGGATGAATTCGGATTTGTCTTACTCCATTTTCCATCCTTATACCAATATTCTCCTGCTTCTTTTATCGTAAAGTCATCGGTTTGTTCCGAAGAATTTGCAAATAAAAAGTTAATTTTTGTCACATCTGAAAATTGATACGTATAATATCCATCTTCATCTTTTTTGACCTCTTCTCCAGGCCAATCCGTTTCAATATCCTTTGGTAACGCATTCCAGTAATAAATGGTTTTTGCCTCTATGCCTCCGGCGTAATGAATCGTAATCCCTGTGTTAGCAGCTACCTGTTTTTCATTTTTTTCAACACTTTGTTCTTTTGTTTGCTTTGTTTCTTTGTAATCCCTTGGTGCCTCTTCAGACCAACCTGCATCAAAGTCATACCAGTATTCTCCTGCTTCTCTGGTAAATGTTGTCGTTTCATATCCTACCTTTGGAATACTCAAAACAACGTCTGCTTTTTTTGCATTGGCAATGGTACAAGAATACCATCCATTTCCCTCATCTTTCATAGGAATACCAGGATATGTAGATTTTAATCCCGTTCCAGCAATCTCATAACTGATATGTGGCTGTGCACCTGTCCAATGAAAATGTACCGTTATGGCATCTTTTGCCGCAGTGGATACTTTTGTTCCGGATATTACACTTTTATCCTGCAATGCATTAACTGCCATTTGCGTATCCAATTTTGTTGCATTTTCTCCTCCTGTAAACCCGACCAGCTTACTGCCCATCCAAATGCATCCTGCTAAAGCTGTTACGCCAACTATAGATGCACCGATGATTTTTCCTGCTTTTCTCTTATTCATGCTCTCAACTCCTAGTATAATAATGGTGTAGTCAATTAAGACTACTGGTTAATAAGTTTCTATAAATCAGATAACAAAAGAAGGTGTTCTTCCTTCATCAGATGTTA
>CADABQ010000034.1 GCA_902786205.1 uncultured Lachnospiraceae bacterium
TCAATTATACCAAAACCATTGGTTTCATGCTATTTTTATGCCAGTTATTATTGAATTTTCAAGGTGCATAGGCACATTTTAATGTGCGAAGTTTGAGTTTTTGAATCCAATTTATAAATGCATTAGAAAAATTGGCAAAAAATGGAGTATTTTTTTGTCGAAAATAAATATGTTTTATCAATAAAAGTAATAAATACTTGTACAAATTTACATTTTGGTATACGTTTATTACTTAAAACCAATCATTTATTACCTAAATGAAAAAAACAGAAAAAATGGTATATAATATAGGTGTAGGTTGAAAATATTTAAATAGTTAATAAGGGGGTTGTTTTATGAAACAATTTATGAAGGATGTTGAGCGAAAACTAGGAAATGCTTCAATTCATTTGGGGGAGAGAAGTTGTGGAAGGAGTGCATTCTTATTTATACATGAAGTACCTATTCCTGAAAAAATGAAACGTGAATTGGGAAGAAAAAACAGGAAATAGTATGCATTGTATAAAGCTACTTTTGGGCGAAGGTAGCGAAGAGCAAAATTGAAGAAAAGGGATTGACACAGGAGAAGTTTCTAAGTAAACTTCTCCTGTAACATTTTATCACGATTTTGTAGAAAAGCGTTATGCAAAGGAGAAAATATGCTAAAGGTATATATATGTGAAGATATTGAGATACAAAGAAATCGTATGAAGAAAATAATAGAGAATTTAATTTACATAGAAAACTTAGATATGGAAGTAGAACTGGCATCAAACAATCCGAATGAGATTATAGAACGTGTTCAAAAGACAGAAGAAGTGGGAATTTATTTTTTGGACATTGACCTAAAGGCAGATATGGACGGACTAGAACTTGCTAGTGAAATAAGAAAATATGATACAAGAGGTTTTATTGTTTTTGTAACGACCCATTCGGAAATGAGTTATATGACTTTTATTTATAAGTTAGAAGCGATGGACTTTATTTTAAAAGATGATACTGATTCTAATGTAGGAAAAAGGCTTCATCAATGTTTGGTTAATGCAAACGAAAGATACTGTTCGGCAAAAAACAAATTTCAAGATATTTTTTCGGTAAAAGTAAATGATAGGTTGCTTACAATAGCATATGATGACATTATATTTTTTGAAACTTCCGATAGTATTCATAGAATTATTTTACACGGAAAAAAACGAGTGATGGAATTTTATGGTAAAATGAAAGATTTGGAAGGGAAGTTGGATCAGCGGTTCTATCGTTGCCATAGGTCTTTTATCGTGAATACAACGAATATAAAATCAGTAGATATACAAAATCGCATCGTTCATATGGTCAATGGGGAAGAGTGTTTGATTTCTTCACGGCTTTTAAAGGGATTGAAAGATTTATTGGACGGTAAAGATGTTTTTTAACCGAATCAAGCAAGTAATGAAGCGGATTGCGAATATCCACTTGAACAGCGTAAAATTAGGCAATTGCAAATCATGCAATTGCCTAATTTTTTTCTGGATACTTCTAATTAGTAATCAATAGATCCCTGAAAAGTTTCATTTACTACATAGTAAATTTTACCTTCTTCTGGTTTAACATAAGCCTTTACAGAATGCATTGCCTCATTTTCACCAGAAGCATTATATTCTTCACGTACACGAGCTAAAATTTCTGTGTTTGAAATTTCTCTATCCCAAAGCTGAAGAATAACTTCTTCGGAAGCAACTGCTGAAGTTGCAGATTTTTTCTTTTGAATTGTACTCAGTGGCTTCAAAGGAAGTTGTCTTGGAACACGTGGAATAATCGTAGTTGGATTATCATTTTTGGAAACTGTAGTTTTTGCAGTTGTTGTTGTAGTCTTTGTAGTAGCCCTTTTTGTAGTAGATTTTCTTGCCTTTGCCATAATATACTCCTCCATTCTATATTCTATAGCTCTTTCTAATAATCTATCTCTGTTTTTGTACATTTGTCAGAAAAAATAAATAGGATTTCTGCAAAAGAGAATAGATCGTTTTATCATAAAATGACCTCTATCTGTAATATTATACTATTTTTTGCAAAATTTCAACCTTTGACTTCACAAAAGTATGCGATATATTCACCGTTTGTTATTATTTTTTAACAATATCATCTAAAATAGAAACAATTTTTTCAATTGGATTGTTTAATGGACTATGCTCCATTGCTTCCATATAATCATCCCTTTTGGCGTAAACTGTTTTGATTGCCTTTAAAAGTGCTTCTCCGTTTAAGTCTTCTTCTTTGATTACATAGCTGTATCCTTGTTTTTCAAAGGATGCAGCGTTTAAAATCTGATCTCCACGACTGGCGGCCTGTGAAAGTGGAATTAATATGTTTGGCTTTTTTAACGCTAAAAGTTCGCAAATTGCGTTGGCACCTGCTCGGGAAATGACTAAGTCGGCAGCGTCCATTAAGTCACTTAATTCTTTCTTTATGTATTCAAATTGCACATAGCCCTTTGTATTTTCCAAAGAGGCATCTGTTTTTCCTTTTCCACAAAGATGAATAATTTGATATTTTTCCAGCAATTCTGGTAGAATACTACGAACAGCGTTATTAACAACAACGGAGCCAAGGCTTCCACCAATGATTAAAATAACAGGTTTTGTAATATTGAATCCACAAAATTTGAGTCCTTCTAGTTTGTTTCCGGTAAATAATTCTTTTCGAATAGGAGAACCAGTCAGTACAGCTTTTCCTTCTGGAAACATCTTTACAGTTTCTGGAAAATTAGTACATACCTTTGTTGCATGTGGAAGGCAGATTTTGTTTGCAAGACCTGGTGTCATATCCGATTCATGAATAACCGCAGGGATATGATGGCGTTTGGCTCCCAATACTACAGGAACAGTTACAAATCCTCCTTTTGAAAATACAACATCTGGTTTTAACTTTTTTAACAAAGAAGATGCTTCTTGGCATCCCTTTAAGACACGGAATGGATCTGTAAAGTTTTTTACATCAAAGTAACGTCTTAATTTTCCAGAAGAGATTCCATAGTAGGGAATATCAAATTCGCTGATCAATTCTTTTTCAATTCCATTTTTGGAACCAATATAATGAATATCATAGCCGTGTTTCTTTAATTCTGGAAGTAAAGCAATGTTTGGTGTTACATGACCGGCAGTTCCACCGCCAGTTAATACAATACGTTTCATTATAGTGTTTTCCTTTCTGTTTTTATGCCTGTTCTTTATATTCTTTTAAGGCTTTTGCCAGTTGATCTGGACAGGATGTTCCCTTGTAACCGCATGGAATACCCTCAAGCCGTTCAATCAGGTCATCAATTTTCATACCCTCTGCTAAGTGGGAAACACCAACGGTATTTCCTGCACAGCCACCTATAAATTTTACATTTTTTACTATGTCACCTTCTACATCAAAATGAATTTCTTTTGAACATACGCCTTTTGTTTTATATATCATATTCAAATCCTCCATATTTGTTTCATTTCATTTACACGAGTAACAAGCCCCAATTCCACACTGTGGTATGACCCTATGTGTTTTCTGCGATACTTTTATTATAGTGATTCAGAGAAAATATTTCAATAGAGGTTACAGGTCACATACAATTTTCTTGATTATTTTTATTTGGTTGAATGGTTGCGGAAAATAGTGGATAAATCTGTAGAACAATGTTACTATAGAAGTTAGAGTGCGAACATAATGGATGGTAGAGAGAAAGTCAAAGCATAGGTTATGTTACAAATATGCACAAGAAAGGAATTTATTCATGGGACATGTATATTTTACACGACATGGACAGACAATTTGGAATGTAGAGAGAAAAATTTGTGGAGCGACGGATGTGGGATTGACAGAGCTTGGTTATGCACAGGCGACAGAATTGGGAGAAAAAATTAAACAGAATCAGTATCAAATTGATGAAATTTTATATTCTCCATTGATACGTGCCGCAGAAACGGCAAAGACAATAGCAAAAGTTACTGGGATTCCTGCAAGGGCAGAAGAACGTCTGCGGGAGCAATGTTTTGGAAAATATGAGGGAACACCAAGACGTGGTGAGGAATTTCAAGAGGCAAAGTTGCATTTTATTGATTCTTATGATGGTGGCGAAACCATGTTGAAATTGGCACAGCGCATTTACAATTTGCTGGATGATATAAAAGCAGAGAGTGCAGATAAAACATATCTGCTTGTAGCACATAATGGAATTTCAAGAGTGATACGTTCTTATTTTGAAGATATGACCAACGAGGAATATGCTGGTTTTGGAATTAGAAATTGTGAGATTGTGAAATTTACATTTTAACACGATCAAGTAGCAGAGCGAATTTGACTTTTGGGTAGTCAAATGATTTTTATATAGGAGGAAGATATGAAAGTAATTGGAATTATTGGAGCAATGGATGAGGAAGTAAGTCGTTTAAAAGAAAAAATGCAAGTGAAAAAAGTAGAAAAGAAAGCTTGTATGGAATTTTATGAAGGAAATTTAGAGGGAAGAGATGTTGTAATCGTAAGAAGCGGAATTGGAAAGGTAAATGCAGGAATCTGTACACAGATTTTAGTAGATGATTTTCGTGTTGATGCAGTAATCAATACTGGCGTGGCAGGTTCCTTAAAAAAGGAAATTAATATTGGAGACATTGTATTATCCACAGATGCATTACAGCATGATATGGATGCTACTGGATTTGGGTATGAACCGGGAGTAATCCCAAGAATGGATTCCTCTGTCTTTGTGGCAGATTTAAAACTTCTTTCTGTTGCAAAAGAAGTAAATGAAAGTGTAAATCCAGAAATTACTACGTTTGAAGGACGAGTTGTAAGTGGTGATCAGTTTATTTCAGATCATCAAAAGAAAGAACAGCTTGTTGATCAGTTTAAAGGATATTGTACGGAAATGGAAGGAGCAGCTATTGCACAGGTTTGTTATTTAAATCAAATACCATTTTTAATCATTCGTGCCATATCCGATAAGGCAGATAATAGTGCAACTATGGATTATGGTGAATTTGAAGCAAAGGCGATTGAACATACGGTAAAACTTTTAACAGGAATGATGAAACGTTTAGAGGCATAAACAAAGGGATGTAGTGTCATTTTGTCTGAAATATAGACAATTTGTCGAAGGGTTTTTGTTTTCAACTATGTATAATCATGGTATGATGAAGAGGAAAATAAAATATGCATACAAAAGAAGAAACCGGAATAAGATTCTAGGTTTCTTTTTTGTTAGCCGTGAAGAAGAAAGGAGAAAAACATTATGTTGGGACAGGTTGTGACACACGTTGAATTCCATTATGCCTTATTGTTAGTCGCAGGTTTGGGAATGGTGATGGAGCTTTTACTAGGGATAAGGTACAGTCAGCTTGTACGAAAAACACTGGATATGGGAAAAAGGGAGCAGGTATTTACAGAACAATTTAAAAAGAGCTTCAAAGTAGATTATCAATTAGGACTAAATGTGAATAATGTGGATAATTTTGTGGATAACTATGTGTACAAGCAAAAATTTATGGGTATATTTCTATACACATGGGAGAAACTTTGTGGACAAGTAAAAATCGTGAGTGGATTTCTTACTATATTATCTGTCTTTTTCTTGCTTTATTTTGGATGTGGAAAAAATGTGGTGATAAACGAGTTGGTAACAATATTAGTGTTGTGTACAATGTGGATAACGATTGTTTTGTTATCTGGGTTAGGTGCAAAAAGAAAAGAGTTACATAATAATTTGTCCGAGTATTTGGAAAACACATTTATTCCCAGATTAAAAAGAGAGACAGAAAATCCAGAACAATTTTCAAAGTTATGTCGAGAACTTGCCTTAAAGCAAGCGGATCGAAAAATAGTCAAACAAGCAAAGAAAGAGGGACAGGAAAAAAGAGAAAAGAAAAAAGCAATCAAAAATGGACGAGAAAAGATAGAACGGGAAAAAAAGGAATTGATAGAAGAATTACAAGAAGAGAGAGAAGTGCGTAAGCAGGAGATGCAAATGCAAAAAAGTCAAAACGAGGAAAAGGATAGACCAAGGCAAAGTGAAAAGAGAAAGAAACCACAATCAAATGAAAGAAAGAAAAAGATTTGTGGCACAATGCATGCAGAACAAAAAATGGAACCGGTAGAAAATAGAAGGGAGGCAGAAGAGGAAAACAGAAAAGAGGAAAATATAAGTTTTCAAAATGCGCCGGAGAAAAATGAAAAAATATTGCAGGATATTCTAAGAGAATATTTAGGCGGATAAAATATAAGTTTTAAATGTCAAAAAGGAAAAGAATAAAGTTAAAACTTCACAAAAACAAAAGTTAAGAAAAAAATAAAGTTTTTGTGTACAAATGGCGAAATATGTGTTATAATGTCACTATGGTAAGGGAGTGATAGGATGATACAGAAGGGAACTGCAACTTGTGAGGAGAAGGACAAGTTACGACAGGAGTTGTTCATTTTATTGAGCGAAGGAATTGACAAAGATGGTAAGAGTAATCCGATGGGGATGGAAGTGTTATATTGTAACAATCCAGCATGTGAACGTACAGGATTATATTACTAAGTAGCAAACTATTTTATAATATAAGAAAGCGATATATATCTATGGGGAGATATATATCGCTTTTTTTGCTTTATGAATGACTCAGCTTGAACTGTTACGTAATATGCTTTGTTCCTCTATAGAAAACTATGAAACCTTTACAAAATATGTTACAATAAAAAATATTTGAGAGTGTGATTAGGAAAAGTATAAGATAACATAATATTTTTGGAAAAAGTTTCTGATTTGATACCTATGGAACGAGAAAGGTTGTGAAGGAATGAAAGCTTTTTGGAAGCGTATATTGAGTGTTCTGCTTGTGGGAACACTTGGAGTAACAACAATGGGAACTACTTATAAAACAGAAGCGGAGCAAAAAAATGTTGCTTTGGAGCGTGTGATACGGCAATGTACAAATAATCGGGCAATCGTGCAGGTTCGAACAGAAAACAAGACACAACTTTCTTATTCGGATTGTACAATAGAAGATTTAGGTGGCGGATACTATTGTATAAAAGGAAATCAGCAAGCATTTCGAAATGCAGTAACACAACTTTGTTCCAGAGAGGATATTCTTTCTATTCAACCAGATTATGAATATCATTTTTTGCAGAACGAAACATTGACAAAGGATAGTGCCAGTTCCAAGCAGTGGGGACTTTATAATGATGGCAGTTATACGTATACGGATGTTTCAGGAGACCAGGTAAAGTCTGTGGCGGGAATTGATGTAAATGTGCAATCTGCATGGAAACAGTTTCAAAGTAAAGAGGAAGTTGTTGTAGCGGTATTGGATACCGGGATAGATTACAAGCATGAAGATTTAAAAAAGGTTATGTGGAAGAATACAAAAGAGATTCCCGGCAATGGAAAAGATGACGATGGAAATGGTTATGTGGATGACATATATGGATGGGATTTTTACAATAATGACAATTCTGTTTGTAGTTATAATAAGAAAACAGGACAAAAGAGTGTCAAAGATAACGATAACCATGGGACACATTGTGCGGGTATTCTTGCAGCAGTAGCAAATAATGGAGTTGGTATTGCTGGTGTGGCCTCCAATGTAAATGTCAAACTCATGTCGGTAAAGGTTTTAGGTGGCGTAAATGGCGGAACTTCTACTTCGCGATTGATAAAAGGTATCCGTTATGCAATGAGTAATGGCGCACAGATCATCAATGCAAGCTGGGGAGGCGGTCTGAATCTAAAAGAGGATGTAGCATTAAAAAATACGATTGCACATTCTGGTATTTTATTTGTTGTATCAGCAGGAAATGATGGGAGAAATAACGACGAACAGCCGTGCTATCCGGCAAACTATAGCAAAGAATTAGATAATGTCATTACAGTAGGTTCTGTTGAAAGCAATGGTAAGTTAGCTCCCTATTCCAATTATGGAAGTGGTATAAATATATTGGCACCGGGTTCTAATATATATAGCACAATTGTTGGCGGCTATGGTATGTCAACGGGAACCTCTATGTCGGTACCGTTTGTTTCCGGAATAGCAGCCATGTTATATGCGGGAAAGAAAAAAACATACCCCTCTGTTGTAAAACAAGTGTTGTGTTCTTCCTATCGTTCTTTGGAGGGGGTACCAACGACAAAAGTTTCTGGTACGGGAATTATAGATGCTGGAATGGCGATAGAAAACAGAAGTAAAATAGTAGTAGACAAAAAAGCACCAAGTATTGTCAGACTATCATCGGATTACAAAGGCAAGATACAAATAGAAGCAAAAGATGAGGGCGGTTCTGGTGTTTGCAGCATATTGTATACAAAAGGAAAAAAAGGAAAGGCATATTTTCGAAAGGGAGCCAGGGGAAAACTTCTATTAAAACAAAAAGTGACTGTAAAAAAAGCAGGGTTATATACGTTTTACGTTAGGGATCATGCAGGAAATGAAACAATTTCCAGAATTAATATTGTAATAGATAAGACATCACCAAGTGTACGTGTGCTGAAAAAAGGAAATAAATTGACTTTGTGTATAAAGGACAGCGTTACAGGATTAGAAACGGTACGATTTGCTTATGACAAAAGAAGTTTGTACTATTTTGATAAAGGGGGAGGAAAGTATTGGGCTATGAAAAAAAGTGGGAAGCGAAGATTAAACAATAAAGAAAAATATGTGTCCATATATGCAGCGGATCGGGCAGGAAATGAAACCTTTAAAATATTTAAGTTAAAGTAAAAAAATAGTATAGTTCAGGGGTGATTCTCAAAATGCAAATATATAGGTGTGTCTTCTGAACAGCAAAAGATGGAGGAAAAGATGACGGAATACGTAAATGTAATAGAACAAGTGGAATATGAAGTAAAAAAAGTAATTAAGGGAAAAGATGATGTAATCAAAAAAGTGTTTATGGCGATATTAGCAGGTGGCCATGTATTGATGGAAGATATACCAGGTGTAGGAAAAACAACGTTGGCAGTTGCATTTGCAAAAACGATGCAGTTACATTATCAGAGAGTGCAATTTACACCGGATGTGTTGCCTAGTGATTTGGTTGGTTTCTCTATGTTAAACAAACAACAGGAGTTGGAATATAAGCCAGGGGCTGTAATGTGTAATATTTTTTTGGCAGATGAGATAAATCGTACTTCACCAAAAACACAATCTGCATTACTTGAAGTAATGGAGGAAGGTACGGTAACAGTAGATGGGAATACATGGAGACTGCCGACACCATTCTTTGTACTTGCTACGCAAAATCCAATTACTTCAATTGGAACGCAGATGTTACCAGAATCCCAGTTGGATCGTTTTATGGTAAAATTATCTATGGGATATCCAACGGTAGAGCAAGAGATTGCTATGTTAAAGCAGCGTCAGGGACAAAATCCTTTAGATGAAGTGAAAAATTTGATTTCAGCTGAAATATTAGAAGAAATGCAAATCCAGGTGCAGAAAGTATTTGTAAATGATGCGATGTTAGCATATGTAGCACAGTTGGTTGAGGCTACCAGAAAAGAGGAACGACTTCGGATTGGCGTAAGTCCAAGAGGAACGCTTTCTATTCTGGCGATGGCAAAAGCTGCGGCTTTTATGGAAGGAAGAGATTTTCTTATTCCAGAGGATGTAGAATGTGTTTTCGTGGATACAACCGCACATCGTGTTTTGCTAAGTGAAAAGGCGAAAATGGCACATAAACAGGAGACGGAAATTTTACGAGAAATTCTTGCATCGGTTGCTAAGCCACAATGGAAGAGGTAACAGAAAAGAGAATACGATGTGGAAAGGTTTGATATGCAGTGAGTAAAAATAGAATAGCATATATACTGTTTGTGGTGATAGGGCTATATTTAGCCATTTTATATAATAAATATCCTTCTGTTGTTGTTTTGTGGCTTTTTTTCCTTGTACCTTTACTTTCGGGGATATTTCTGCCTTTTTGGAAAAGATTCCTTTCGGTTTCCATTGCATTGGATAATGAAGTAGAACAACAAAAAAAGAAGGGAGCCATGTGGATCACGATTGAAAATAAAACGATTTTTCCTATATTGCATGGTACATGCTATCTGACCTATCAGCATGAAATGGATCAGACAGAGCGAAAGGTTAAGATTGCTTTTTCCGTAAATGCAAGAGCAAAAGAGAAAATTCAAGTCCCATTTTGTTGTGATCACTGTGGAGTAATCCGCTTTCGGATGGAAAAGGTTCGTATGTTAGATTATTTTGGTATATTTGCGTCCACAAAAAAGATACAGGAAGAAGCGATTCTTGTAGTGCTACCTCAGATAGAAGAAAATTTCGAGGAACAAAAGGATTTTGAACAGCAAGTTCAACAAGGCGAAGCCATTATGGGAGGTTTGGATTTATATGCTGGAAATGGTGAGGAACAAAGGGATATAAGAGAGTATCGTCCTGGAGATTCTTTAAAACGGATTCATTGGAAATTATCTGCTAAACGAAACCAGTTAATGACTAGAGAATATGAGGATACACAAGAGCAGGAAGATATTTTGGTGTTTTCTGCATTATACGAGAATGCGTCAGAAGTGGATTATACCTGGTATGATCGACGAATACACACATTTGCTGAAATTACTTTGCAAAAATTGATTACAGATGGGCCGTATGAGGTGATCTGGCTGCAACCTCGCAACAGACAGTTTTGTACGGCTAAAGTGGATAGAGAGGAACAGTTGTATTGTGTATGGGAACAGATTGTTCGGGCGGGGATTGGAAAGAATTATCCGGAATATGAGGCAGAATTACAATATTATTTACAGTCTGGACAAAAAAATAGAGTGTCCGGTTAATTTGTAGATTCTGGAGCTTTATGAATGTTTGTCTAAACTATTACAGAATAGATAGCAAGAAGTGTAAAGAGACTAGGAATGGGGAATAAGATGAAAGAAAAAAAGAAAAAAGATTATGGAATTTCATTAGAAGTTGCCCGCGCAGTAAGTGAAAAAGAAAAAAAATGGGAAGTATGTGTAGCATATATGTTGGATCTTTTCGTATTTTTGGTCCTTATGTTTTGTATGACGGAATGCTTTCTAAAGGGTTATGGAATTCTTTATGAAAAAAAGCTTTTTTATGGTGTGATGTTGCTTTATGGAACATGTTTTTTTATTGCTTTTTCTGTAAGAAAATGGGGGGGCATAGGTGTACTTTCCCTTATGGTTCTTTATGGCGGAGCCAGTATACATTTTCGTGCAAAAATAGCAGCAGGACTAGCAAGTGTTATTAACAAAATAATAGAGATGGCAGCAGAATATTATTATTTTTCTCCGTGGAAATATGAAACAAATAAGGATGGAGAAGCGTTAAATGCCACGTTGTTTCTATTGTTTGTATTTTTAATCATAATTGGAATAGAAGCCTTTTGTTATGCAAAAAAATGTAATGTGTATTTGACATTGCTATTGCCAATTCTTTTTGTTTTTTCCCCTGAAGTGGTAGGTGTGGTGCCAAAAGCAATATATTTTATTACCTTTGTTATTGTGGCATTAGCCTATATTGGAAGTGACGGAAAACAGAATAACAGAAGAGTGCTTTTGGGGAGAGTGCAAACCATACAATTAGTGTTGGGTATTTTATCACTTTTCTTGGTTTTATCTGTATTTCCAAAAGAAAAGTATGAACAGACCATACAGGGTAAAACATTGAAGCAGGTTATGCAAAACTGGGCAGATACTAAATATAATAATTATATTCGAAAAAATTTGGATAAAGGAACGGTAAATGGCGGCATCAACTGTGGAGAACTTGGGAGAGTAAATGGTATTTCTTATACAGGAGCGGAGCGATTAAGGGTAGAGCTGGGAAAGGATGTCAAAACAGAAGGCGTTGTTTACTTGCGAGGATACATTGGGAGTCAATATGGAAAAAATCAATGGAGTCCATTAAGCGGAGAATTAAAAAAAGAAAAAAAGCGTCTTGAAAAGAATAATAGCACTGCACTAGAAAATTATGGAACAGAGTCGGAATTTGAAGTCGGAAGATGGGCATGTATGACTGGAGATGAAAGAACACATCACTGGGAGGAGTTGGAAAATTGTGCTACAAAAATTTCATCAAAAAAGAAATGGAAGCAATTTATGAAAATGCCATATACATCCGATATACTTTCCAACATTACAGAAAACAAAGAAACAGGTACAGGAATGGCAGGAACCTACCGTATTCAAAATGTTTCCGAAACAGTAAGTACTATTTTTTCGCCCTATGATACAATGGAGAATTTATATGAAGACGGAAAACTGAAACAAAATAAATTGCGTGATGTAGCAAAGTATTCCTTTTCGGTGATTAATCATGAAAGTGATAGCTTACCAGAGGCAAGAGATTGGGAAGATTGCTATAACGTAGCCAAGGGTATAAAAGAGGAATTTAATTTAGATATATTGGATTATAAGTCTGGTATGAATCTGGAGCAAGGTCTTACACAAGATGATTCAAATGATTATGCACAATATGGAGGATTAAATGATCTGTCGTTGACTGTGTTGAAAAATATGTATCGTTTCTATCTGAAACAACAAGATTATGAGAGTTTTGTAAAAAGAGCGTATTGTCAGGTGCCAAAAGATTTGCGAAAACAATTAAATGCCCTGATTTCAGAAGAAGGAATGGAAGATGAACAGAATATAGATACGATTACAAGTTTTATTCAGTATTATTTAACGGAAAATACAAACTATACATTAAATCCAGGAGTGGTTCCGAAAAACAAGGATTTAGTTTCTTATTTCCTTTTTGAAAGCCAAAAGGGATATTGTGTGTATTATGCTTCAGCAGCTACTATGCTATTTCGATGTATGGGAATTCCTGCAAGATATGTAGAAGGTTATGTTTTGAATACCGATAATGCTGAGTATGTTAGAAATACAGAAACTGGGAAATTGTACACATTGACAGATAATGATGCGCATGCCTGGGTGGAAATATATCGTTCTGGTTATGGATGGGTACCAATTGAAGTGACAAAAGGAAGAGTTGTGATTGAGGAAAATGATTTTGAGGAAGAAATGCCTGACGATGAGGAAGAGGACCTATTAGACAATACAACCGAACCGACCAAGACAATGGAACCACAAACATCACAGGATACACAGAAAGAAAAAAATGGAAATATAGAAAACCAGGAAAAGGTTTCCACATTTGACTGGGAGAAAGCAAGGGTAGTTTTGGTGCCAATAGGGGAAATCTTTTTCGTGCTTCTTTTCTTATATATTAGAAAATGTTTGTTATGGTGGTATCGTGCAAAACAGCAGGAACGAGCAAATGAAAATGAAAAAACAAAGCTTTACTATAAAAAAATAATGCGAATATTGCAACTTATGAAAAAGAGTAGTAAAAAAGAGGAATTAAGAGATTTGATCAAAGAAAAAGACTTTTGTACAGAACCAATTATGGAGCAGCGTTTTCATACAATTGTGCAAATTATGAATCATTATGCATATAGCAAGGATGGGGTAGAAGAACAGGAAGTACAGTTTATAAAAGAAAGTTACGAAATATTGCGACAAGAATTCTATTTACAGAAAAATTGGCTTCAAAAGTTATATTATCAATATATTTTGGTTCTATAATAAGGTTACAGTTCACAGGTATGTGGACTGTAACCTTATCCTTTTTATTCGATTGCTAGAACCTATAAATTGGCTGGACACTTTTGTGAAAATGGTTTATAATGGTTGTAATTGTGTGTAAATGCAACTAAAGTTGACACAATAGTAGCATAGTAGAATATAGTTTAGGAGGAACAGTATGATGAGTGATATAGATGTAATGTCAGTCAATTCGATTCGTGCATTGGCAGCGGATACAGTACAAAAAGCAAATTCAGGACATCCGGGATTACCATTAGGTGCAGCACCTATGGCTTATGAGTTGTGGGCAAAGTTCATGAAACACAATCCTAAGAATCCAAAATGGGAAAATCGTGATCGCTTTATTTTGTCAGGCGGACATGGATCATCATTATTATATTCATTACTTCATATTTTTGGATATGGAGATTTATCAATGGATGATATGAAAAATTTCAGACAATGGGGTTCAAAGACACCGGGACATCCCGAATATGGACATACTGTTGGAGTAGAAGCTACAACAGGACCATTGGGAGCTGGTATGGCAATGGCAGTTGGTATGGCAATGGCAGAGGCTCATCTTGCAGCACGTTTTAATAAAGAAGGTTATCCAGTCGTAGACCATTATACTTACGTTTTAGGTGGAGATGGTTGTATGATGGAAGGTATTTCTTATGAAGCATTTTCTTTGGCTGGTACATTAAAACTCGGAAAACTTATCGTACTTTATGATTCAAATAAAATTTCAATTGAAGGTGACACAGACATTGCATTCCAGGAAGATGTAAAGAAACGTTTTGAATCCTTTGGTTTCCAGACTCTTGTTGTAGAAGATGGAAATGATTTAGAAGAAATCGGAAAGGCAATTGCAGAGGCAAAAGCAGATACGACAAGACCTACCATGATTACGGTTCGTACAAAGATTGGTCATGGTTGTCCAGCAAAAGAAGGAACCGCCAGTGCACATGGAGAGCCACTTGGAGTGGATAATGTACGTGCATTAAAGGAAAATTTAGGCTTAGATCCAGACAAAGACTTCTATATTCCTCAGGAAGTATATGACAATGCAGCAAAGATTGCAGCAGAAAATGAAAAAGAAGAGCAGAAATGGAACGCATTATTTGCAGAATATTGTGAGAAATTCCCTGAAATGAAAGAGTTATGGAATCAGATGCATGATCCAAATGCAGCAGAGATTTTGATGGACAAGGATGATTTCTGGGCAGTAGAGGACAAGGCAGATGCTACAAGAAATGTATCCGGAAAGTTGATCAATAAGATTAAGAATTATCTTCCTAGCTTTATTGGTGGTTCAGCAGACTTAGCACCTTCCAACAAAACAAATATGGCAGAAATGGGAGATTTCTCTGCTAAAAATTATGCAGGAAGAAATTTACATTTTGGTGTACGTGAATTAGCGATGGCGGGTATAGGAAATGGTATGTTGTTACATGGTGGTTTGCGTCCTTATGTATCTACTTTCTTTGTATTCTCTGACTATGTGAAGCCAATGGCAAGATTATCTTCTTTGATGGGAGTACCTCTTACTTATGTGCTTACACATGATAGTATCGGAGTAGGAGAAGACGGACCAACACATGAACCAATTGAACAATTAGCTATGTTACGTTCTCTTCCAAACTTTACAGTATATCGTCCGGCAGATGTGAAGGAAACAGCAGCAGCATGGTATTATGCAGTTATTTCTAAGAATACACCAACCGCATTGGTATTGACTCGTCAAAATTTACCACAGCTTGCAGGCACAAGCAAGGAAGCATTAAAGGGTGGTTATATTGTTGATGATTCGAAAAAGGCAGTACCTGATTTGATTTTGATGGCAAGTGGTTCTGAAGTACAATTAGCCATTGAAGCTAAGAAAGAATTAGAAAAGGATGCTGTGGATGTACGTGTAGTAAGTATGCCATCTATGGATGTGTTTGAACAGCAAAGTGCAGAGTATAAAGAGAGTGTCTTACCAAAAGCATGTCGAAAGAGAGTTGCAGTTGAGGCTTTATCAAGTTTTGGATGGGGCAAGTACGTAGGATTAGACGGAGGTTATGTCACTATGGATAGTTTTGGTGCTTCTGCTCCTGCGGCAATCTTATTTGAAAAATTTGGAATTACCAAAGAACATGTAATTGAAGTTGCAAAAGATATCATGAAATAGAAATAGAATAGGTTCGGGAAAAGAGTTGTGACATGGGCTACAACTCTTTTCTTACTCTATAGGAAAGAGTTTCGCGTTAATTATAGCGAATATTTTTAGAGAGGAGTTATTCATGTCCAAAATACTGATTGTAGAAGATGAAAAAAAAATTGCTCGTTTTGTGGAATTGGAATTAAAACATGAAGGATATGAAACAGAATGGGCAGGCAATGGAAAAGATGGATTGCAAAAGATTTTAGAGAATTGTTTTGATTTGATTATATTAGATGTAATGTTACCGGAACTGGACGGTATTGAAGTATGCAGCAAGGCAAGAAAAGAGGGGATACGAACTCCGATTATTATGTTGACGGCAAAAGATGACGTTATGGATAAAGTTACAGGGCTTGATAATGGCGCGGATGATTATATGACAAAACCGTTTGCAATTGAAGAATTATTAGCTAGGATTCGAGTGGCAATCCATCGACAGCAATCAGTGGAGGGAGCAAATAAGCAAAGTCATATCATGGAATATGGTGATTTGCGAGTAGATATGGCAAAACATGAAGCTTCCTATTTAGGAAATAAATTATTATTTACAAAAAAAGAGTTTGATTTGGTAGCATATCTCCTTGCTCATAAAAATGAAGCGATTTCCCGAGAACGGATTTTGAATGAAGTGTGGAATTATGAATATATGGGAGAAACAAATGTAGTGGATGTTTATGTTCGTTATGTACGTCAAAAATTAGATGATGTATATGGTGTAAAAATAATAAACACGGTACGAGGGGTAGGTTATATAATCAAAGATGAGTGAGGAAAGAATTGAAAAAGTAAGATGTCTGCTACGAAAGTACTGGCTTCCAATTGTAAAAAAGAAAAAAGAACTTTTTAGTAAAATTCATTTATCGCTAGAACTTCAATTATCTGTGTTCTACTGCTCTTTGATGATTTTAATGGGAATAGTTATCTTTTTACCAGTCGGATACATCATATATCATAGCGAATTAAGTGCAATGGAATTTTCGTTTCATTATACTGGGCAAAAATGGACAATTTCTATCGTATATATATACAAAGCAGCTATGTTACTTTATGTAGCGGGAATTTTTCTCATAGTAGAACTATCTGCCAAAAACATAAAACGTATCTCAAAAAAAATGGAAGATATCATCAAACAAACAAATCGAATTACAATTCATAGCCTTGAGCAGGATCGTTTAAATGTGGATGGAATACAAAATGAATTAAAAGATATTGCCCAGACAATCAATAGTATGCTGGATCGATTAGAATTGTCTTATGAGACACAAAAGCAATTTGTTTCAGATGCCTCACATGAATTGCGAACACCAATCGCCGTCATACAGGGATATGTAAATATGTTGGATCGTTGGGGTGCAGAAGATCCTGAAGTTTTGGAAGAATCCGTACAGGCCGTAAAAGGAGAAGCGCAGTCGATGCAAGAGCTGGTGGAAAAGTTATTGTTCTTATCTCGACATGACAAAAAAACATTAAAGCTTACAAAACGAAGATTTAATGTGACAAAGATGGTGCAGGAAATTTTGAAAGAAAGTATGCTGCTTGCCAGTGAGAGAAATGTGGAAGCCTTAGATATGGATTCTGTTATTTTGTATGGAGACCGTCAGATGCTCAAGGAAGCGTTACGTGTTCTGTTGGAAAATGCTATAAAATATACAAAACCTGGAGATAGTATATATATTGGGTGCGAAAAACAAGAAGGAAACTGCATACTTACTGTGGCAGACACCGGGATGGGAATGACAGAAAAAGATATGGATCACATTTTTCAGCGTTTTTACCGGTCTGATAATGTAAGAAATGGAAACATAAGTGGACATGGATTAGGACTGTCCATTGCCAAGCTTATAATATTAAAACATGTCGGGACCATTGACATAAAAAGTCAATATACGCGAGGAACGTGTTTTAAGATTACATTGCCCATACAGACGTTTTAAGGGATAGCTATTTGTTTACAAAATCCCAAAAGTAAGATATACTTGATAGCGTATTCTAAACGTGTGTTAACACAGTGGAAAAGAGGTAGAAAAATGGCAAAGGAAAAGAAACAAAAAAAGTCGAGAATAAAAAGTCCTGCTTTGCGCAGATTTTTATTGGCTTTAAAGGTGAGCTTATTAGTCATCCTTTTAGTGGTTCTTGTAGGCGGAATTATATTTTACTTTACATATGGTAAAGAACTTTTGAAAATGCAGAAAGAAGCAAAGACAACAGTTGCAGCTTCTACATTAGATACATTCCGTTCCAGCGAAACTAGTGTTATTTATGATTCAAAAGGAAAAAAGATTAGCGAACTCAAAGGAGAAAAAGACGTATACTATCTTGAAGGCGATGAAATACCAGATTATGTAAAGACAGCCTTTTTATCAATAGAAGATAAAAAATTCTACGAACATGGTGGTGTAGACTACTTAGCGATTCTACGAGCAGTTATTGCAAGAATTAAAAATGGTCGTGTTACGCAGGGTGGTAGTACGATTACACAGCAGTTGGTAAAAAATGTGTTCCTAACACAGGAACGGACTATGGATCGAAAACTTCGAGAAATGTTTTACTCCATGGAAATGGAGAAAAAATATACGAAAGATCAGATTTTAGAGTTTTATATTAATAATGTTTACTTCGGACATGGATATTATGGTATTCAGGCGGCTTCTTATGGCTATTTCAAAAAAGATGCTAGCAAGCTTTCCTTATCAGAAGTGGCATTTTTATGTGCAATCCCAAATGGACCAACCAGATATGATCCATTGACACATTATGACAATACGATCAAGAGAAGAAATCTGATTTTAAAAAATATGTTAGATGACTCTAAGATTATGTTGGAAGAATACGAGTATGCAGTAGCAGAAAATATTAAATTAAAAGAACAAAAGACAAGTAAACAAGATTATGTAGAGACATTTGCAAGACATAGTGCAACTAGAGCATTGATGGAGGCACAAGGTTTCCAATTCCGTTATTCATTTAGTTCTGATTCGGATAAGAAGAGATACCAGGAAGAATACAATGAGCTGTACGAACAATGTGAGCAGTCTCTTTATACTGGTGGTTATCGAATTTATACTTCAATTAGTATGGCGAAACAAAAGAAACTGCAAAAGGTAGTAAATGATGAACTACAAGGATTTACGGAAAAGAATAGTAATGGCGTTTACAAAATGCAGGGAGCAGCTGTCTGTATCAGCAATAAAACAGGACGTGTAGTAGCAATTGTTGGTGGACGAAAGCAGCAAACAACAAACGGATATACATTAAATCGTGCATTCCAAAGTTACAGACAGCCTGGTAGTTCGATTAAGCCGTTGATTGTATACACTCCATCTTTCGAAAATGGTTATACACCAGAATCCATTGTAGACGATAGTTATTTTAATGGTGGACCAAGAAATTCAAATGGAAGTTATGCAGGAAAAATTTCTGTACGTTCGGCGGTAGCTGCGTCCAAGAATGTAATTGCATGGAAATTATTTCAGGAACTTACACCAAAGGTTGGATTATCGTATATTTTAAAGATGGGATTTTCTAATATTGTGGCAAATGATTACTATGCAGCATCCTCTCTCGGGGGATTGACAAATGGTGTGAGTCCGTTAGAGATGGCATCTGGATTTGCAACTATTGAAAATGATGGATATTACAGAGAACCAAGTTGTATAACAAAGATTACAGATTCTCGTGATAATACAATTTACAAAGGAAAATCCAAAGGAAAACAAGTATACTCGAAAGAATCTACCAGCATGATGACAAGTTGTATGGAAAGTGTTATAGAAGAAGGTACTGCCAGAGGACTCGGATTATCAAAGACTCCAACGGCAGGAAAGACGGGAACAACCAATGACAAGAAAGATGGTTGGTTCTGTGGATATTCTGCATATTATACGACAGCAGTTTGGGTGGGATATGATACGCCAAGAACAGTAAATGACTTATATGGAAGCACCTATCCAGGTAGAATTTGGCACAATTTTATGGAAGATATCCATGCATCCGTAGAATATCAGGCATTGCACGATGAGTACAATGGAAAGAAATCAAAGGATGATTCAAAAGACACGGTATATGATGAACCAGAGTATACAGTAGCTCCAGAAGATGCTACAGAAGAACCGACGGATACAGAAGAACCAGAGGATACAGAAGCACCAGTTACAAAAGAACCAGATAATTGGGATGATGGAAAGAAAGAACCGATTGTTACAGAAAAACCAAAAGATCCCGAAACTGAACCACCAAAACAGCAGGAGGAAGAAGTTGTGGATCCTGGTGGAGATGTTGGGGATGTCGGCATGGAAGAGACACGTTTATGGAGACCTAGAAGAGTATAAAATAGTAGATAGCAGTAGATAAAAGGAAGGCATTGCAAAGTTTTTTGCGGTGCCTTCTTCTTTTTGACAAAAAATGCACCTCCTTTATGATAGGATACAGGACAGAAGGAAAGATTGGAGATAAAAATACAATACAAAGGGTAAAAAGCTCTTTTAACGTATAAAATGTGTTTCGAAATCTAATCAGAAAGGAAGGGGCATAAATAGTATGATGGAAAATAAAAAGCAAGCAGGAAAAGCACAAGAAAACAGACGAGAAGAATTGTTTTGTCTGCCTAGAAACTATAGACAAGTAGGGCAGGAACATTCAAATATAGCAGTTTACATAGAGGATTATGTTATGTCCTTTGTGCATTATATTGGAAAAAACAGTACTGAAGAAGTAGGAATAGCGGTATTGATTGGAGAAAAAAGAACCTTAGAAAAGAAAAATTGTGTATTTATATACGGTGCAGTTCTGGTACAAAATATAAATTTAGAAACCAAGGGTTGCTTTTCAAAAGAAATATGGGAAAAGATTTACCGTGAAATAGAAGAAAATTTTAAAAATAAACAAATTGTAGGATGGATGGTAACAAGGGCTGGAATAAATATGGAGCCTGGAAAACAATTGGAGCAATTACACCTAGAAAATTTTTCTGGAAAAGATAAGGTATTACTACTTTATGATACATTAGAAAGAGAAGAATGTTTTTTTGTATATAGAAAAGATAGCTTTATAAAATTAAAAGGCTATTGCATTTATTATGATAAAAATCCTGAAATGCAGGAATATATGTTAAAGAAAAAGGGAAATGCAGAAAAAGAGCAGGTATCCGATTATGTAGTAGAAAAAATGAAAAAAAAATTAGGCGAAATGGAAAATCGACAAAAAAAACAAAATCGAAGAAAAAGACTTAGTGTTAATATAGTAGTAATAGGTGGTATTGTTTTATGTGCTTTTGCGTTACAACAAAGAGGTTTGAAAAAACAAGTGTTTGAAACCGTGGAAACCTTTAAAGAGGAGAAAAAAAATATTACACAACAGTTGGACACTCCAAAGTATACAAAAGCTCCGGAACAGAAAAAGAAAAATCAGACGGCAGAAACAAAAGACAAAAAAAAGAATCCGGAGGAAACGAATACAGAGGAGATACCTACAGATAAAACGGAAACCGTTTCCCAAACAATGCAAAACGTATATGGAGAAAAACAGTATTATACAATACAACCTGGTGACACATTAGTGAGTATTTGTATGAAGGAATTTTCTTCCTTAGAGCGAATGGATGAAATAATGCGACTAAACTCTATACAAGATAAAAATAAAATTGTTGCAGGCCAACGTTTAAAATTATATGAATAGAAGTTGTTAAAAACACCTAGCTGTGAACAGTAACCTAGAAGTTACTTGCACAGTATTTTAGATGGAGCAGTGACTTCACATTAAGAAAAAAATAGAGTATAATGAAGAGAACATGTTCTCTAAAAGGAAAAGAGAGAAAAAATCGGATGAAAGGAAAATGTAAATACACAATAAATGTTGTGTTTACATCTGCCTGATATACATATGTATTCAGCAGCAGGTTTGGTATATAAAATGGAAAGTTATTCAGAACGTAGTGAACAAAAGAAATATGAAAATAGAAAGAAAAGAATCCGACGAATAAAAAAAGTGCTTATTTTTAGTGGTGGGATTGCAATTGTATTAGGGGTTCTTTTTTATGTGTTATTTCAGATGAATCGAACTTATAATGGCTATTCTGTTGCCTCAGCGGTAAAAAGAGCAGACAGTAGTAGTGCACAATATATATTGTACAATGAAAAATTATTGAAATATAGTAAAGATGGGGCATCTTCCATGAAATTAAATGGAGAAAAAATATGGGATTCAAGTTATGATATGAAAAATCCATTTGCAGTAACCTGTGGAAATTATGTTGCAATTGCGGATCTTGGGGATAAGAGTGCATATGTTTTTAATGGAAAAGATAATGGTACGCAAATTTCCATGCCAGGAAACATTGAGCAGATTGCAGTTGGTAAACAAGGGGTAATAGCAACAATTTTAGAAGACAATGATATTTCTAAAATTAATATATACAATCCCTATGATACAACAGAACAGTTGAAAGTATCCATATCTACTAGTGCAGATGCAGATGGGTATCCGGTTGCAATAGCATTGTCAGAAGATGCACAAAAACTAGTAACCAGCTATATAAATATTACAGGTGGAGTGGTGGAAAGCAGTCTCAATTTTTACAATTTTGATTCGGATCAAAAAAGCAATACAGATAGAATTGTAGGTTCACGCCCATTGAAGCAGGATATTGTAGCAGACATTCAATTTTTAGACAATAATACGGTTTGTGCATTTACAGAAAAAGGGTTCTACTTATATTCTATGCAAGAAACACCAAAAGATATAGCAAATGTTGTGCTAGATCAGAAAATAGAAAGTGTATGTTATAATTCGAAATATATAACTTTAATTACTGAAAATGGTGATAATACGGAAAAACCGTATAAGCTTCTTGTATATAATACAAAAGGAAAGAACATTCTTACAAAAGAAATTTCTTATAAATTTGATAAAGTAGAAATGGGAGAGGATGAAGTAATCTTGTATTCAACTACAACATGCCACATTGTGCGTTTAAGAGGTAGTGAAAAATTAGATTGCCAGTTTGAGACAGGGGTGTCATATTTTTTCCCAATAGCAGGTTCAAACAAATACATTATAATAGACAATGATGAAATAAAACAAATACATTTAAACGGAAGAAGAGAGGGAAAATAGATGAATTGGCTACTGGTAATTGTATTGTTATTGATAGGCTTCCGTATTTACAGGGGATACAAAAAAGGTGCAATACATATGATGTTATCTTTTGCAGCGCTAATTCTTAGTGTTGTGGTTACCGGATTTTTAGGACCGGTGTTCAGTCAGCATTTATGTGATAGCAAGATTATAGTGGGATATGTATCGGATGCCGTAAACAAAAGCTTAGGTGTTGAGTCATCCGTACAAAAAGCTACTGGACAAATGACAGATCACAGTATAAATAGGGGCATAAACCAACAACAGCAGGAAGAATTGTTACAGCAATTAGGGTTACCTCAAAATATCAATAAGGCATTATTAAAGGGAAAAGATGATGCCATAAGTAACGTAACGACCGCTACAGTACATAATTTTGCAACGTTTATTAGTGAAGGGTTAGCAAAAATCATTATCAGAGGGATTACTTATATTGTAATTTTTCTAATAGCAAGAATTGGATTGCGAATTATTATTATGTTTTTGGGCATTTTAGATAGAATACCAGGTGTAGAAGATGCAAGCAAATTTGCAGGAGCCGGAATTGGGGCGATATCTGGATTTGTTATGGTTTGGGTTGGTTTTTTATTTTTGCTAGCATTAAGCAGTACAAGATTTGGTATGGAATGTTACCGCTGTATAAATGAAAGTACAGTATTAACATTGCTATACAACAATAATCTGTTGTTAAAGTGGATATTGCAGACGGTAAATGGATAAAAAAGAATAATATGATGTCCGTGAAAAGCCCTAAAAAACAGGTAAAAGCGAAAAAAATAAAAAAAAATTAAAAAAAATTAAAAAAAGTGTTGACTTTAGTAAAACGAAATGCTATACTAAACAAGTCGCTTGGGGGTGACAGAAAATAAAGAACACCTCAAAGCCTTACAGAATAAGGCTTACAGCGATTAGGACATTGACAATTAAACAGTGAAACAACCTTGAAAATTCAAAAGAATTTCATGGAACATCAAAGATGTTCACGAACAAAAACCTTTAGCAGTAAAGGATAAAAAGCTAGCAAGTTTCTAGCAAGGACAAATTCTAGTTTGAGAGTTTGATCCTGGCTCAGGATGAACGCTGGCGGCGTGCTTAACACATGCAAGTCGAACGAAGCAATTTGATCGGATCTCTTCGGAGTGACGAA
>CADABQ010000035.1 GCA_902786205.1 uncultured Lachnospiraceae bacterium
CATCTGATGAAGGAAGAACACCTTCTTTTGTTATCTGATTTATAGAAACTTATTAACCAGTAGTCTTAATTGACTACACCATTATTATACTAGGAGATGAAAAGGGGTATGAATCAAAATAAGGTGGTATCTATGTGCCCAAAATGTTCTAAAAAGGATCAATTTATTTCGGTTCCATCCAATAAAAGAAAGTTTGAAGGGAATAAATATGAATTGAGGACATGTCCGTTTTGCGGAGAATATTATTTAGCACATACATATGGTTACTTTAGTATTTTACGTTTTCATGGAAATAATTTTATGGAACAAATGGAATCTATATTGGAAATCACACCGGAACATTGCGAAAGTTTCATTCAACAGGTAAGGGAATGCAATACAGAAGAGCAATTGCTACGAGTGGTACAAAGTATGCACGGAGAGGTAAAGCCGATGACAACGGAACAATATAATGCTATGTTGGATTGCTCTTTGATTTTGACAGAAGATATGTTGGATCGATTAGAGGAGTGATAAAAAAACTGCTACATTATTTTGTGGCAGTTTTTTCCATTTCTGCTTCAGTTGAGTGGTTCTATTTTTTGAAAGAAGTGCATTCTATCATGCAAAGAGGAATTTTTTTCAAAAAAGGAAAATAGTGTTCTATTTTTTGAAAAAACTGGATATACTATATGTAAGTAAAAAAGAGATATTGGTAAGGCGTATGGAAAGAAGAGGAGGACATTATAAAAAAATGAAAGATATTATAATAGGTTTGCTTATTCCTTTTATAGGAACAACCCTTGGGGCTTCCTGCGCATTGTTCTTAAAAAATGAATTGAAATCAGTGATACAGAAAGTTCTTTTAGGATTTGCATCTGGAATTATGGTAGCTGCATCTGTATGGTCCCTGATTATTCCATCTATTGAAATGTCAATGCACATGAAAAAGTTTGCATTTATTCCGGCAGCAGTTGGTGTTATTGTTGGAATGCTTTTTTTGCTTCTTATGGATCATGTAATTCCCCATTTGCATTTAAATACAGATGAACCAGAAGGCATAAAAACAAATTTTAAAAAGACGGCAATGCTGATTTTTGCAGTAACTTTACACAATATACCAGAGGGTATGGCGGTGGGAGTTGTATTTGCTGGTGTGTTATCGCAGTCAGCTCACATTACGTTGTCTTCTGCTATTGCGTTGTCGTTAGGAATAGCAATACAGAATTTCCCTGAGGGTGCCATTGTTTCGCTTCCATTGCGTTCAGAGGGGAATGGAAGGGGAAAGGCGTTTTTATATGGTACATTATCTGGAGTGGTAGAACCGGTTGCGGCAGCATTGACAATTGTTTTTGCAGATGCCATGATATTGATACTGCCGTATTTACTTGCGTTTGCGGCAGGAGCAATGTTATATGTGGTTGTAGAGGAGTTGATACCAGAAGCATCTACCGGAAAACATTCTAACATTGGAACGATAGGATTTTGTATTGGATTTGTTATTATGATGATACTGGATGTTGCACTAGGATAATGAAATAAAAATCTTGCATTTGCAAAAAAAAGATGATAAAATGAGTTAGGTAAAGCTAACAAATCGCACATTTTTGCGGAGGATGAATATTTCATGAAGAAGAAAGATAAAGATTTACAATTTGAAAGAACAAAAATGCAAAAAGAGATGGTTATTGAGCGGTTGAAGGAACAAGGTTGCAGGATTACGAAGCAAAGATTAATTTTGTTGGATATTATTTTGGCAGAAGAATGCTCTTGTTGTAAAGAAATTTTTTACGAAGCTTCGAAGAGAGATAAAGGAATTGGGCAGTCTACTGTGTATCGTATGGTAAGCTTGTTAGAAGAAGTTGGAGCAATCAATAGAAAGAATATGTATAAGATTTCATGTTCGATGGATTGTGATAAAAAAGAGGCCTGTCAGATAGAATTAGATGATAATACAATATGCCATCTTTCACCTAAAGAATGGAAGGCAGTGTTGCGTGCGGGATTGGAACAATATGGATATGTTAAAAATCAGGAAATACTTGCCGTAAATGTTGTCCCATGTGATTGTGCATAATAAAGGCAAAAGACTTTTTTACTATAGTTAGAATTTATAGTAGAAAAGTCTTTTTTCATTCTAGAAAGAAGTGTGTATTTGAAAATATGTATCAATAAAAGAAGGATAAATGATAAAATTATACAAATAAGGCAGTTGACGTAGAAAAAAAAATTCTGTAAGATATAGATGTTAGATAAGACTAACAGGAAGGGGCAACTCTATGAGTCAGGAAGTGTTTCAAATCATGCAAAATATGGATATGGAAGCAGTAGAATCGCAGCTGGCATTACAATGTGCGCCAGTGCTTGCAGGATTAAAAATATCAAATCTATTGAATATACATAAAGCAAAAGTTTGCATATTGAAAAAACTGTTAAAGGGAACAAAATTATCCTATTTTGTTTTGCTTGAAAATGCAAATCGAGTTGCTATCTTGATTTATCAATCCAATGCCTTGTATCAATATCTTATGTTACCAGAAGTATCTAAATTTTTAAAAAGGGAAGGATATAATGTGAATGATGTACAAGAAATGTTTGTACTACTTTCTTCTCGATATAAGCAGTATATGTACCAAAAAAAAGATTTTCCACATGAAATGGGACTTTTTTTAGGATATCCATTAGAAGATGTACAGGGATTTATCCAAAACGAAGGAAAAAGCTTTTTATGCAGTGGATATTGGAAAGTGTATAAAGATAAAGAAACAAAGATGCGTTTATTTCGGCAATATGAGCAGGCGAAAGAATGGATGATTTTATTTGTATCAAACGGAGTAGATTTGATTGAAGCAATGGATTTGCTTCGTAAAGGTCATTTATATTCTGTTTATTTATAAAAAGGAGGAAAAAACATGAGCAAGATAAAAGTAGTATTCTGGACAGGGTCTGGAAATACAGAAGCAATGGCAAATGCAATCGTAGAAGGAATTAATGGTGCAGGTAAAGAAGGAGAGGCAATCTTTGTTTCAGATATTACACCAGGAGATTTGGCTGGAGATTCTGTATTTGCATTAGGATGCCCTGCAATGGGAGCTGAAGTTTTAGAAGAAACAGAAATGGAACCATTTGTAGAAGCAATTGAAAGCAGTGTAAGTGGTAAAAAAATTGCATTATTTGGTTCTTATGGCTGGGGCGATGGAGAATGGATGCGTGAATGGGTTGAGCGCATGGTAGCCGCTGGTGCACAAATTGTAAACGGAGAAGGACTCATGGCACATGAAACTCCAGATGATAGTGCATTAGAAGAGTGTAAGAATTTAGGACAGCAATTAGCTGCTTTATAAAAGTATTAGTCATGATACTATAGACACAGTAGTGTGGTATGACTTAATAACTAATTTGTAAGACATTTCTAAAACAAAATATCATAACACATTGTTTATGTAAGATACCTTCAGGGCAGATGAAAAGGAAAATCTGCTCTGAAGGTATTTTTCTGTCACTTATTGTTATCGTTTTATTCCGTGTTAAATAAATGACGAAAACTATGTGGATGTGTTATAATGGGATTTATTAAGCGATGTTTTGCATTCTATTTATATGCACAGATGAGCAATAAATATTGTCGCAAGGAAGCAAGGTGGAGCAAGTTCCTTTATAGGTGAGAAAAGGAAAAAGTTCATATGGACTTATCTACTTTGTTCGAAAAGAAGGGAGAAAATCATGACAAAAGATCAGGTATTACTACTTTTAAAAGAAAAGAACGATTATTTTTCAGGTGAGGCAATGAGTCGAAAAATAGGTGTCAGCCGTGCTGCAATACATACTGCAGTAAAGAAACTTCGTGCGGAGGGATATGAGATTGTTTCTGCAACGAATAGAGGATATCGTTTGGAAAAATCTGTGGATTGTTTAACGGCGGGAGAGATTCGCTCCTATTTGAAACAAGAAAGAAAAGCTAAGATCATTTATTATGAGGAAACAGATTCTACCAATACACGTTTGAAAGAGTTAGCACAGGCAGGGGAAAAAGAAGGCACAGTAGTTGTTGCGAATGCTCAAAATGCGGGGCGTGGGAGATTGGGAAGAAATTTTACATCTGGAAAGGACAAAGGAATTTATTTGTCTATCCTATTTCGTCCGCAAAATGGATTAAATCATATTCCAGAAATTACAGCATGGGTTTCTGTATGTGTATCAAAAGCTGTAGAACGTGTGACTGGCCAAAAACCTGGAATAAAGTGGGTCAATGATATTGTTATGGGCGGTAAAAAAATATGCGGTATATTAACAGAAATGGCAATGGAAGGTGAAAGCGGATATATTCAATATCTTATTGTAGGCATCGGAATTAATGTGCATTACAAAACATCCGATTTTCCAAAAGAGCTTCAGGAAAAAGCCTCTTCATTGGATGCCGTTTTGGGAAAAACAGTGAATCGCGCAGAGTTGGCTGCGGCTGTAATAGAAGAATTAGATTCTATGTATGAAAATTGGCCAACAAAGAAAGCGGAGTATTTGGAATATTATCGTCAGGCCTGTGTTAACACAAACAAACAAGTTCGATTGCTAAAAAACAAAGAGGAAAAATTTGCAACAGCCTTGGAGATAACGGATAATTTTGGGCTATTAGTAGAATATGAGGATGGAACTAGGGAAGAGGTTTCTAGTGGAGAAGTTTCAGTAAGAGGAATTTACGGATATATGGATTAAAAAAGAAAGAAAAATAGTATAGAAAGAAAAAGTATAGCCATACTAAGAAAAGAAGTATGTCTGTTTTGCAGACTATAATTTTGCAGTAAGACTGAAAAGATGGTCTTGTCTGTCACAAATTTTTCTTGATAGGAGTGAGTATGCGCTATGGCAAAGAATAAACATTTAGGAAAGCAAAGCATACGTTATGAGGAACCACCCTATATTATTGGATGCAGTAGTATAGTTGGAAAAAAGGAAGGAGAGGGACCTCTTGCCAAATACTTTGACTATGTGGAGGATGACCCCATGTGTGGAGGTACTGGCTGGGAAGAGGCAGAGGCAAACTTGCAGGAAAGAGCTGTACAGATTGCTTTAAATAAGGCAGGAATACAGGCGAAAGAAATAGATTATCTTGTTGCAGGAGATTTGCAGGATCAGCTAACTGCCAGTACATTTGGGATTGCAAAGTATCAAATTCCATTGTTTGGTGTGTACGGTGCATGTTCTACTATGGGAGAAAGTATGGCATTGGCATCTATGATGGTGGAGGGAGGTTTTGCAAATCGAACAATAGCAGTAACTTCTAGTCATACAGAGGCGGCAGAAAGACAGTTTCGCTTTCCGTTAGCATACGGTAATCAAAAACCATTATCAGCAACTTGGACAGTAACTGGAAGTGGTGCATTTATTATTGGAAAACAAAAATTAGGCCATGGCCCATATGTGAAAATTGCAGGGGTTACTACGGGAAGAGTGACTGATTTTGGTTTGAAAGACTCTATGAATATGGGAGGATGTATGGCACCAGCGGCAGCGAATGTTATTAAGGCACATTTTGAGGACTTTGGAACAGAACCAAAAGAGTATGATAAAATAATAACAGGTGATTTAGGAATGGTGGGGCAACGGATATTACTGGATATTTTGGCAGAAGAAAACTTTGATATTACAAAACAGCATATGGATTGTGGCATTGAAATATATGAAAACAGAACACAGGATGTACATGCAGGAGGAAGTGGGTGCGGCTGTGCAGCAGTAACATTAGCAGGATATGTAATGGAACAGTTTAGAAAGAAAAAATGGAAAAAAGTATTGTTTGTTCCAACCGGAGCCCTATTATCTAAAGTTAGTTTTAATGAGGGACGTACAGTTCCAGGAATTGCACATGGTGTATTGTTGGAAAGGGAGGAATAGACATGGACTTTTTGATTGCATTTATAGTTGGTGGCTTAATATGTGCGGCTGTGCAGGTTTTGATGGATACTACGAAACTTATGCCAGGAAGGATTATGGTGATCTTAGTCTGTTTAGGTGCACTTCTTGGCGCAATTGGAATTTATGAACCTTTTTCAAAATGGGGAAAAGCAGGAGCGACGGTTCCTCTTATAGGATTTGGAAATGTCTTATATCAGGGAGTAAAAGATTCCGTTGATAAATATGGTTTTTTGGGACTTTTTAAGGGCGGTTTTACAGCATCCGCAGTAGGAATTTCAGCGGCACTGATTTTTGGATATATCGGCTCCCTCATTTTTCGACCAAAGAAAAAAGTATAAAGCGTTTGTACATTCTGGTACTTTATGGATAACTGGCTGAATTCTTATATCTTGTTGCATTAATCCAATAAATAAGGTAGAGAAATGAAAACGATTGTGCTATAATAGAAAAGATGATTATGAAAGTAGAAATGCCTGCTTAAAACAGGCATTTTGTTTTGCCCTATTAAGAAAGATCACTTTATAAAGCAAAAATATTTTGCAATATTTGAAATGTTCGGTTTACAATGGTTACGGGTATTGATAAATACAGATAAAGTTGAAAATAGATTTGAGAGGAATTGTTGTATGAGAAAAGTAGGATTTATGGCTATGTTTTTAGCTGGAAGTATGTTTTTTTCTTCACCGTATTTAAATTGTGTGGCACAGGAACAAGTGAAAGTGGAGCAAACAACGGAAGTAGTACAAATGATTCCGCATCTTCGCACTTCGGGAAATACTCAGGATTTACAAACGGTAAATCGGTATGAAATTAGTCCACAGGACTATGCTACAAAAGAGGTGATTATACCGATTATCGTTACAAATGCAGGTATAATGTCATGTGATATTTATACAAGAAAGCAAGGATCCTCAGAAAATACGGATGTGGATATTGTTTCAGGAAGCTGTATTTCAGGAGGGAGTATTTTAGGTTCCAATGGGGAGGAACGACAAAAAGTAAGTGTGGCAGTCTATAAGGATAGTGCTTGTACAGAATTAGTTGGAACGACAGAGGAAACTGATATAGCTTTGGAGGGAAAGCAGATATATTCCAATTTGTTTGAAGTACAAAAAAACAGTATTTATTATATAAAACTGACATGGAATGCGGGAGAAGACTGGATAAGAAATCATATATTTTTATTTGAACTGCAACAGATTTCCAGTGAATCTAGAACATTAACAAAGGGGCAGTATGTGAAGTCTTATCAAAATGGTGAAAATAGTACCATTTATTACAAAGTAAAGGCACCGGAAAACGGTGTGTTGTATGCGGAAGCCTCTTATGATAAAGAGTCTTATGGAAAACCAAAGATAACATTATACAATCATGCAAAAAAAGCAATTAGCGTTGCAGCAAAAAACGATGAATCTACAGAATACATATCTGCTTACGCAGTAAAAAAAGGAAAGTATTATTTAAAAGTTTCTAATGTTTTAGGAGCATATCAATTCCGTTATACTTTTACACCAGTGAAGAATAAGAGTGGAAAAAAGAAAAGCACAGCAAGGAAGCTTGTCTTAGGAAAGAAAAGTGCATTAGGAATGATTACCATAGATGATTCAACCAAGCAGTATGATTGGTATAAATTTGTATTGACAAAACCGTCAAAAGTAAGAATTACGTTGGAAGGTTCGACAACCGGAAATGCTAAAATTAGTTTAGAGGTAGTTCCGCCAGATAGAGCAACCAATGGAAACAAGGTAGTATTTTCATCCAAACCTATTTTTTCTATTTCAAATATTCATGCAGTAAAGTCAGCAAAGTCAAATGTTTGGCCTGCCGGTACATGGTATCTGCGTGTGAAAAAGAATGTAAAAAAGGGATCGGGTGTATATAGACTCAAAGTAGATAAAATAAAAAAATAATATAATTGCAGTGTTTGAGTAACAAACAATAATAGAAAGGGAGGGTGATAGCAATGTTAAGAATATTTAAAAGTATGGATGGTAGATTACATACACTACATACAATAGAAGAAGATTCTTGGATTTGTTTGACAGATCCAACTTTGGAAGAGATTATGGAGGTCTCGGCTGTATGTAAGATTGATGCAGATGATCTTAGGGCTTCTTTGGATGAAGAAGAGGCATCTCGTATTGAAATAACGGATGATTATACATTGATATTAGTGGATGTGCCATCGAAAGAAATACGAAATGGAAATAAAGCTTATACAACAATTCCATTAGCAATCATTCTTATGGATAAGATGATACTAACGGTATGTTTGGAGGATACATTGGTACTTCGTCCCTTTATCAATGAGAAAGTAAGAGAATTTCATACATTTAAAAAAACCAGATTTGTGTATCAAGTTTTGTATAGTAATACGTCAGCATATTTGCATTATCTAAGACGTATCGATAAAATGCGTGAAGAAATCGAGTTGCACTTGAAGCAGGGAACGACAAAACAAGATCTTATTGAATTACATGAATTGGAGTCTGATTTAGTTTATTTTGCTACTTCGCTACGTGTAAATGGTGTAGTGCTGGATAAATTGACAAGATATGCAAGAATAAAACAGTATCCGGAAGATCAAGAATTATTAAGTGATGTTATCATTGAAAATCAACAAGCGATAGAAATGGCTAATATATACCGTGATATTCTAAATGGTACTCGGGAATTGTTTTCTTCTGTGATGGATAATTCTTTGAATAATGTAATGAAAGTATTAACTTCTGTAACTGTAATTTTGTCTATTCCTAATATTGTTTCTGGATTGTGGGGAATGAATTTAGAAAAAAGTCTTCCGTTTGTAAACAGTGCATACGGATTTCCAATTATGTTAGCTTTTATTATATGTGTTTGTACAGTGGCTGCAATAATATTAAAAAAGAATGACTTGTTTAGTTAGTTTGGTCGTGTAGAAACAATTGTGAAAGCGGGAAGAGTGAAAGTACTCAGCCAGAAAGAATAATTTTAGCCAATTTTTGTGTTCTGGCATTTTATGAATGCTCTAACTGAATTGTTACAAGTGTTCAAATGTAGATTAATAATAATATTGACAAACAAAATATAATCTTGTTAAAATAGAAGAAGTTGCTTAAATATAATATATTTATTTTTGAGTAGAATATAGTGTTGTGAAAAATGGAGGGAAGGTACTTATGACAGAGGAACTATTAATTCGATTGGAAGAAGCAGGAAATCGTATACCGGAATTGATGAAACGTTTTGCCAATAATGAGGCAATTTGTGTTCGTCTTATCAAAAAATTTCCTACAGACCAAAATTTCAAGAAATACATTTCTGAAATCAAGGTTGCCGATTGTAAAAATGCTGAGCAAAGTGTGCATACATTAAAAGGGGTTGCCAGCAATTTAGGCTTGACAAAAATTTCAGATCTTACACAAAAGATTGTAGATGAACTTCGTGGGGAGTGCGATCTAGATAAGATTAATGAATGGACAACTCAATTAGAGAGTGTATATGCAGAAACGATAGACATCATATCTGCGTATATGTAAAATACATGGCATCCGGGAATACTGGGTGTCATTATTTACGCTATAGGAAATTTGCTTTACGCAGAAAGTATTATAGGAGTTAACTTCTTGTACTCTGCATGAATGAATAAACTGAGTTTGGAGGAAAAACTATGTTTCGAGAAGTATCAAAATTAGTAATTTATCGTAATTTAAAAGAGGATAGCATTTTGTTCCGATTGGCAAGAATTTGCGAGGACTTCGAATCTGGAAATTATGTGAAAGAAGACTTAAATACCAGAATTTATGTGGAAATTAACAAATTACTTGATGTGGCAACAAAATATGGATTTGATGAAAACTTATGGCATAATTATTTAGCGTTTCTATTAGCAACCAACGAAAATCCATTTAGTATTACATGTGAGAAGGTTGGTGCGACCAACGGAACCGTAAATCAGTTTGCACGAGGTGATTTTAAAATTTTCAAAGCTTTATTTGATTATGATTTTTCTAAAATGGAAGAGGAGTTAGGTATCAATTGCTTTTCTGTTGTTTTGAATTATAAAGCTGTGAAAAAAATAGAAAGAAGATACAATAAAAATGTTAGTGAGAAGGTACAGGAACTAAGTAAACAGATTGAATCTGCAAAAGATGAAGAAGAGATATTTGATTTGGTAACTGGATTTTATAAAAAGTATGGTGTTGGAAAATTTGGTTTAAATAAGGCATTTCGTGTGAGACATGAGGATGCAGGAGTGGAATTGATACCGATTACAAATACAGACAATATTGTGTTAGATGATTTGGTAGGATATGAATTACAAAAACAAAAGTTAGTTGAGAATACAAAAGCGTTTGTAGAGGGAAGAAAAGCAAATAACTGTCTGCTCTTTGGTGATAGTGGAACTGGAAAATCTACAAGTATTAAGGCAATTTTAAATGAGTATTATAGCCAGGGATTGCGCATGATTGAAATATATAAACATCAGTTTAAAGACTTATCTACTGTCATTGCGCAAATTAAAGATCGTAATTATCGTTTTATTATTTATATGGATGATTTATCGTTCGAGGAATTTGAAATTGAATATAAGTATTTGAAGGCTGTGATAGAAGGTGGATTGGAGACGAAACCAGATAATGTATTGATTTATGCGACATCAAATCGTAGACATTTGATTCGCGAGACATGGAGTGATCGTTCTGATATGAGCAAAGATGAATTACATCGTTCTGATACAATGCAGGAAAAACTATCCTTAGTAAATCGTTTCGGTGTTTCAATTAACTATTCAAAACCATCACAGAAAGAATATTTTAATATTGTTTGTCAGCTGGCAAAACGATACGATTCGATTACGTTAAGTGATGAAGAATTGTGTCAGGAAGCAAATAAATGGGAATTGAGCCATGGTGGAATTTCAGGAAGAACTGCACAACAATTTATCAATTATCTAGCAGGTAAAGAAAATGAATAACAAAAAAGCGGTTTGTTATATTGTGGCAGCAGGAGAATGGTATGGGTATACTTTTCTTCCGCAAAAAGAGGATTGTGTTATTGCAGTAGATGGTGGATACGATACGCTATATGAAATGGACATCATTCCAAATTATGTGATTGGTGATTTTGATTCGATACAAACCCCTATAACACAGGGTAAGACGATACGGTTAAATCCAATCAAGGATGATACAGACACTTTGTATGCAATTAATTTTGCAAAAGAAAAAGGATATAAAAATATTGTTATAATTGGAGGAACTGGAGGTAGTCGTATTTCGCATACGATTGCAAATGTGCAGACATTATCCTGTTATCCCGAATTAAATATTATTTTGATTGACCGTAAGGAAGCATTATTCTTGCTAACAAATGGAAAAGTTAAGTTTTCTGATAAATGTAAAGGATATATATCTGTATTTTCTATCAGTGATACAAGTATAGGCGTTACGGAGCAAGGACTTAAATACGAGATAAAAGGGTATGAGATGCAAAATTCCTATCCTATTGGCGTGAGCAATGAATTTATAGGACAAGAAAGCTTTATAGAGGTTGAAAGAGGAACATTATTGATAATAATGTCATATGAACAACTGCATCTTATAAAGAAATTGAATAAATTTTCTATAAAATGAAATAAGTACAAAGAGCCGTTCATACAGATATCTGTTTGAATGGCTCTTTGTCATAAATGATAGATTATAAAATGTGCTATTTCGTAAGGTGAATCATTGCACCGGAATTTGCATCTAATTTAACAACAAGTTGTCCGTTTTCTATACGTACTTGTGTATTAGATGAAATAGTTGGTTTTGGTGTTTCCAGAGACAAGGTTGTTTGCGTAATATGTTCAGATAATATTTTACTAAACTGTTCTAATTCTGCCTGCTTTTTAGAAGCAAGTAAAATATCTTTTTCCGTTAATGCATCTTCGAAGGCAGTAAGAACATCTTGTAAATGAGAGGAATCTTCTTTTAAAGTAGTTAAAAGAAGAGTACCTTTCGTAAGCAAAGCTTCCTTTTGTTCGTTTTCTAATGCAGATAATTCTTCTGGAGAAGGTTCAGAAATATCTGCTTGCAGTAAATCAACAGCTTGTTTGGCATCTAGAGGTAAATGAATCCAACATTCCGCTGGATTTTCATCATTATTAACAGCAACTACAATGGCGCTATCATCGAGAATTCGGCCATAAGCAAATTGACGATTGGTTAGATATAACTGTTCGTAGCGTCCCTCTGTAAGCTCTGGAAATTGCTTATGAATCATGCCAAGCTTACAAATTAATTTTGTAAGAGAATTTTCTGTGTATGCAGTTGCATAATCAGAAAGATTTAAGGCTGGTCGTAAACTGGCATCGGAATTTTGTTCCTTTTTGCCTTCGATTCCAAATTCGGATCCATAATAAATAGAAGGGATGCCTGGAAGACCATAATATAAAATATGAACAGGTATTAAATTTGCTTTATTTGATAGTTTTGTTGCAATACGTTCTACATCGTGATTGTCTACAAAAGTATATAGGCGAGTGTTTCCGTTAATCGTGAGAGAACGTTGGATGCTATGTGCAATCTCAAAATAGTTGTGATCATTATGACCCGAATAAAGGGCTTTGTGTAATTCGTAATTTGTAACGGAATGAAGGGTTTGGTCATTTGCCCATTGTGAGTAATCGCCATGAATGACTTCACCCATTAACCAAAAGTCTTCCTTTACAGTATTTGCAACATTTCGCATTTCATGCATAAAATCATGATCCAGTACATCCGCAGCATCAAGTCGAATACCATCAATATCAAATTCCTGTACCCAGTAACGAATGATATCAAAAATATAGTTTTTAACTTCTGGATTTCTTTGGTTTAACTTTACTAAAACATTGTAACCGCCCCAATTATCATAACTAAAGCCATCATTGTATTCATTGTTATTGTAAAAATTAACATTACAGAACCAATCTTTATATCGGGAATTTTCGCGATTTTGTTTTAAATCTTCAAATGCAAAAAATTTTCTTCCCACATGGTTAAATACGCCATCAACAATTACATGAATCCCCTTGTCATGGCAATTTTTTACATATTCTTTAAAGTCTGCATTTGTACCTAATCTGCGGTCGACTTTTTTATAATCTGTAGTATCGTAGCCGTGAGTAGCAGATTCAAATAGCGGACCAATGTAAATTGCATTACAACCAAGTTTGTCAATGTGTGTAGTCCAATCGTTTAATTGTTTGAAATGATTTTCTGATGTAACGCCATCATTTTCAAATGGACACCCGCAAAGTCCTAATGGATAAATGTGATAAAAAACTGCCTTTTCATACCATTTCATAATAAAATCCCCCATTCTTGAATGATATATTGTCCTTTTTTATTATATGAACTCTCCTATAAACTGTACAAAATCAGAATACCACAAAATGACAATAATCTCAAGAATTAGCTGAGATAGAAAAGGTCAGTTATCCAATATTTCAATGATTTCGTTAAAAAGAGCTAAAACCTTTTTATTTTTTTCTAAATCATATTTATTAATGTCTACCTGTTCTGCCAAATATTTAATATGATGGGCTAAGTCGTGGTGTGGATCATGTTTTCGAATGACGATATCATTATCTTCATTCGTTGATATTTCTACAGGATCACCATCCTGAATACAATTTGCTCTTCGAAAATCTTTTGGTATTACCACACGTCCAAGGTGGTCGATACGTCGAATAACACTTCGATTATTCATAAAACAAATCTCCTCTCTTTTGGTATTTATAACGTAATAATAAGTAAAAAAAATAGAGAGATGCCGTAGCAATCTCTCCATCGAAATTAAATATATTATACAAAAGAAAATATAAGAAATCAAGTATGAATTTAGCATTGATAGATTTTTGGAATCGGGTATCTTGACATTGGTTTTTGTTAATGGAGTTGCTTATAAAAATAAAAATAGGTATACTTATAATAGAAAAAAGAAATTATACGGATGGGTAGCAATAGTATTTTATAATACCAACAAAAGTATATAGGAAATAGAAATGAAAAGGAGGCAACTATGATACAAGATATATTACCAAGAAAATTGAAAAATCATTTTGAAAACAAAGAAATAAAGGAACAGGATAATGTGCTAATTTTTGATGATGTAAAAATGCTGGCAAAAGGGAAAGGAGAAAAAATAGATTTTTATACATACAAGGAATGTATGGTAAAAGAAAAGCGTTCCTATATATATTTGTTTTCAATAGATGAAAAAAACTTCTTTTTGTATGATAATATGGTACAAAATAAAGAGGTATCCCCACTTCCGATAGAAAAAGACAAATGGATGACCATGCAGCAGATACGAAAATGTTATCCAAAGGAAGCTATATTTACAGCTGTGACAGGATATCATTTATATACTTGGTATAAAGATAATCAATACTGTGGACGATGTGGTAGTAAAACACAAAGAGATACAAAAGAACGTATGTTGTTTTGTAAATGTTGTGAAAACAGGATTTATCCTAAAATAGCACCTGCAGTTATAGTAGCAGTGAGAAATGATAATAAAATATTATTGACGAAGTATGCAAATCGTTCCTATAAACGATATGCTTTGATTGCAGGTTTTACAGAAATAGGAGAGACTGTTGAGGAGACAGTAAAAAGAGAAGTAATGGAGGAAGTAGGTCTACAAGTCAGGAACATTCAATATTATAAATCACAGCCATGGGGGTTTGATAGTAATCTTTTAATGGGATTCTTTTGTGATGTGGATCAAGAGGAGCAGATTGCCCTTGACAGGGAAGAATTATCCTGGGGGGAATGGGTTGAGCGAGAACAGGTGCCAGTATATACAGAAGGGTTAAGCTTGACTCATCAGATGATGTTACAATTTAAAGATAATATATGGTAGTAAAAATGAAATAATTTCAAAATAGGTGGTGGATATAGAATGAAAATGAAAAGATATTTATGGGGAGTGTTGTTTTTCCTTTGCTTTTTGATGACATCCTGCGCGACAGGGCCTTCAGACACTTTAAAACATGGAAGTAATTATGGAAAAAATTCGGAGTATTCTGAAGAAAACACGATTACAAAGGATAATATACCAGAATATTCAGGCAATCCATATGTAGTATTATGTAATAATCAACCTTCTTTTAAAGATAAAGAAATTACAACAAAAGTATTTGAAAACTATAGTGAATTAGATGCATTGGGACGATGTGGTGTAGCTTATGCGAATATTTGTAAAGAACTTATGCCAACCCAGGAACGTGGGAAAATTGGTATGATAAAACCAACCGGTTGGCATACAGTAAAGTATAATTGTGTAGACGGAAAATATCTTTATAACCGATGCCATTTGATTGGTTTTCAATTGGCAGGAGAAAATGCAAATGAGAAAAATTTGATTACTGGTACGCGTTATATGAACGTTGATGGAATGCTTCCATTTGAGGATGAAATAGCTGATTATGTAAAAAAAACAAATCATCATGTTCTATATCGTGTTACACCGCTTTATAAAGGAAACAATCTTTTGGCTAATGGGGTGGAATTAGAAGCATATTCTGTTGAAGATAAGGGGGCTGGAGTTTGCTTTCATGTTTATGTATACAATTGTCAACCAGGTGTATGGATTGACTATGCGACAGGAGAAAGTAAGCTAGATAAAAATAGTTCTGGTGCAACAAAGCAGAATCCAAAGGAAAATGTAGCTTCAGAAAAAGAAATATTTATATTAAATAAAAGTACAAAAAAATTTCATCGAAAAGATTGCAGCAGTGTGAAAGATATGAAAGGAAGAAACAAAACAGAGTATACGGGAAATAGAGATGAAGTTATTTCCATGGGATATGAACCTTGTCAACGTTGTAAGCCATAAAGTGGTCGGAATGATGTTAGGATTGCTTTACAAAAAACAGCTACAATGCTATAATTAGAAAACATGTGTAACGAAAGAAAGAGGAGGAAAAACATGACAAGTAAGGAAAGAGCATATTTAAAATCTCTTGCAATGAAGTTAGAACCAATTTATCATATTGGAAAGGCAAGCTTGACTACAGAGATTGTTGATGGAATTAGAGAAGCATTAGATGCAAGAGAGTTGGTCAAGATAGGTGTACTGAAAAATTGTGCAGACGATCCAAGAGAAATTGCGCAGGTTGTATCTGAGCGTACAAGGTCACAAGTGGTGCAGGTAATAGGAAAGAAAATCGTATTATATAAGCCGTCTACTGATCCAAAGAAAAAGAATAAAATTGAGCTGCCGAAAGCAAAAAAATAATTGGGAAAATAAGGTGGAACGAATATGAAAAAAAAGATTGGTATTATGGGTGGTACCTTTAATCCGATTCATTTTGGGCATTTATTATTAGCAGAACGTGCTTATGAGGAATATGATTTACATGAGGTGGTTTTTTTGCCTTCTAAAAGACCGTCTTATAAAAATATAAAAGATCTTGCATCAGAAGAGGATAGAAAAGAAATGGTGGAAATTGCTATACATTCTAAACCATATTTTTCTGTTTCGACTCTTGAGTATGAAAGAAATGGAAATACGTATACCTATGATACGATGAAAATCTTACATGAAAAGTATCCGCAATATCAGTATTACTTTTTGATTGGAGCTGATTCGTTATTTCAATTAGAACAATGGAAGTATGCAGAAGAGCTGTTAAAAGATACTATTTTTTTAGTAGCAACGAGAGATGGAGCCTCTTATGAAAAAATGGAAAAACAAATACAATTTTTGAAGAAAAAATACCATGCGCAGATTTCTTTGCTTCATATGCCAACAATTGAAATATCGTCGTCGGATATAAGAAAACGAAGAGCAGCAAAAAAGTCAATTTCATATTTAGTACCTAAAGATGTCGAGGCATTCATTTCTCAAAAAAGGTTGTATACAAACGGAAAGGGTTGAATAACATGGATGAATTGTCTGCTATACAGGAAAAGTTGCAGAATACTTTGAAAAAAAAGAGATTCGAACATACATTAGGTGTCCGTTATACGGCTGGAGCAATGGCAATGTGTCATGGTGTGGATCTGAAAAAAGCACAACTTGCAGGAGTATTGCATGATTGTGCAAAACAGTATTCAGACGAACAATTGCTTAGCATTGCAAAGAAAAACAATATAGAGATTACGACAGCTGAAAAAGGGATGCCACAATTATTACATGCAAAGGTGGGAGCTTTTTTTGCAAAAAGCGAGTATGGAATAGAAGATGAAGAAATATTGAATGCAATTCGCTTTCATACAACAGGTAAACCTAAGATGACAAAATTAGAAAAAATCATATTTATTGCAGATTATATTGAACCAAATCGAAAAATGCTAGAAAATCTTCCGAAATGTAGAAAGCTTGCATTTGAAGATTTAGATGATGCAATGTATGAAATTTTGAAAAATACATTAGAGTATTTAAAAACTAAAGAGCCGAAAGAAGAAATTGATCAAACTACATATTCAGCATATGAATATTACAGAGATTTGAAAAAGGAGGATAAAAAATGTCACAGGGATTAGAAAAGGCAAAAGAAATGGCAAAGATTGCTTATCATGCGTTGGATGATAAGAAAGGAGAAGATATACGCGTAATACAGATTACGCAGATTGCAAGTTTTGCGGATTATTTTTTGATTGCGGATGGTTCAAATCCATCACAAATTACAGCATTAGTAGATAATGTTGAAGAAAAAATGAGCGAAGCTGGATATGAACCAAAGAGAATAGAGGGCGTTCGAAATAGTAATTGGGTTTTAATGGACTATGGCGATATAATTGTTCATGTTTTTTCAAAAGAAGATCGTCTGTTTTATGATTTGGAAAGAGTCTGGAAAGATGGAGTTGAATTGCAGGCAAAAGATTTCGAATAGGAAAAAATAATACTAGAAATAAGCAAGAGGAACAAGTATATTTATTGGACTTGTTCCTCTTTTTATAAAAGTATATGAAATCACTCTACTACTGTTACATCTGCTAAATACAGGAGGAGCAATTTGTATGTATGGAAAATATATAGGTAAAATTTAGAGATATCGACGATATAATCCAACAACTTTTCCTAATATTTTTAAATCCGAAACAATAATTGGTTCCATGGTATCGTTTTCTGGTTGTAGTCGAAAATGACCATCTTCTCTGTAATAAGTTTTTACAGTTGCGGAATCATTGAGTAGGGCAACAATAATATCGCCATTTTCAGCAATAGGTTGTTTTTTGATAAGTATTTGATCTCCATCAAAAATACCAACGTTTATCATGCTGTCGCCTTTTACTCGTAGCATAAATGTTTCGCCAGCTGGAACGTCTTCTGCAAGTAGAGGAAAATAACTTTCAATGTTTTCTGCTGCAAAAATAGGCTGTCCTGCAGCAACAGTACCAAGTATAGGAACATTGACAATTTCGCGGCGTGACAAATTGAATGTATCATCTACTATTTCAATTGCACGTGGTTTGGTTGAATCGCGACGAATGTATCCGTTTTTTTCTAATGTTTCCAAATGAGAATGTACAGAAGAGGTAGACTTTAAATGCACCGCTTCGCAAATCTCACGAACGGCAGGTGGATATCCCTTGTTCAGAATTTGTGCTTTGATGTAGTCTAATATTTCTTGTTGTTTTGGTGTAATCTTTCCGTACCCCATAGATAGCGCCTCCTTATTATATATAAATAGTATTTTTCTAATAAAATATTTTGCAATTAATATAAAATAGTATACCAGAACAACAATAAAAAGTCAAACGGATGTTCGCAAACGGATGTTTGCTAATGCTGTATAGAGACGGTTGTTGGAGTGCTAAGCCCCAAAATACTGAATTATGACATTTGCAGATTGAAATACGAATGAAATTCCATAAAAATATTTTATGCAGGGCATTTATTAAAATCCGCAAGGGTAAAAATCACAAAAATGTAAATTATTAGCACGAAAGGCAATAAAACTTTGGAAAAAAGAGTGTAATCTTGCTTTTTGTGAAACTGGACGTAAAAAAACTCGAAAAGTTGACATGAAATTAACAATTTTATATAATAAAATAGGGTTTATAAAAAGCACATAAGAGGTGAGTTTATGAGAAAAAAAAGAGGAAGAGTATTAGTAGTATATTTGCTGTTGCTTGTAATGATTATATTACCGCAGAGCAAAGTGATTTCAGCAAGTACTCTCACTTTGGTTTATGATGGAAAAACTGTAAAATATACCAAAGCACAGGTCGGTTTTACTGTAAACGGAAAGAATATTGCGCTAAATAATATTCCGGGAATTATAATCGATGATAATGCTATGGGAAACTATGTAGATATTTTTAAGACTGGATTGCAAGCAACGTGTAGTTATAATAGTAGTAAAAAACAGCTTACAATAAAGAAGTTTGACAAAACGGTTGTTTTAAAATTAAACACGAAAACTGCAACTGTAAATGGAAAAAAGAAAACAATGGAGACTTCCATGCGTTCGGTTCGGTTTAAAAACGAAAAGCAAACAAAGATTATGGTTCCGGTACGTTTTGTTGTTGAAAATTTGGGATACACTTATACGTGGGATGGAAAAGCTAAAAAAGGTAGAATAAAATATAATTGGCTGGAATTGTATAAAGATGGAAAATGGGGAAAATATGTAGGTACCAAAGCTAAAATTTCTTATAATGGAAAGGTTGTTTCTGATGCCAATATGCCGGGAATTATTGAAAATGCAACGGTTTTAATGGATGGGACAAAGGTGGTTACAAACGGTCTGGGTGGAAGTTGTGTTTATAACAGCAAGGATAAGACTGTTACTGTAAAAAAGGAAAAAGATTCCATTGTTTATACACTTGGTAAAAAGACTGCGGTAGTAAATGGTCAAAATAAACAGTTGGAAACGGCACCAATCCGAGTGAAAAATCGGGCGACCGGAAAATATTACCTGATGCTTCCGGCAAGATTTACAGCGAACGAATTAGGATATGTATATGATTGGAATAGTAAAGATAAGATATCTGAGATAACAGATAAAAACAGTAATACTCCAATAACGGTTACGAATGGCTCTATTAGTTTTCGTTTGCCGGATGGTGTAAAAAAAGCAGATGTAAAAAATACGGATTACTATTATAAAAAGCAATTTTCTGTTACAATTCCGGGAAATTACTTGGATTTTTATAAGAAAAATACGATTAATATTAATAATAAAGTTGTCACTGGAAGTAAAGTAAGTGTGACAAGTGCAGGTAAGACGAAAATTTTATTTACAACAAGTAAATTGCAGGGATATAAGATTCATATAAGTGGAAATGATTTATGGATCGAAGTTGGAAATCCTAAAAATATTTATAAAAATATAGTAGTTTTAGATTGTGGACATGGTGGTACAGATCCTGGTGCACAAAGTGGTGGTTACAATGAGAAGGATGTTACATATGCGATATTATACCGTTATGCAAAAACATATTTTAATGCCAATACTTCAGAGATAAAAGCATATTGGACAAGATATAATGATACTTTTGTTACCTTGAGTGATAGAGCTGCTTATGCAAATACAGTAGGAGCTGATTTGTTTATCAGTTTACATATGAATTCAGCTGCTAATACAGCTGCAAAAGGAACAGAGGTGTATTACAGTACCAGCAATAACACAAAACAAAAAAATGGATTGACCAGCCAAAAGATGGCATCCATGTTTGAAAAAAAATTAGTATCTGCTATGGGTACAGTTAGCAGAGGTGTAAAAAGTGCAAATTATACAGTAATTTATCGAAATTCAGTTCCGGCAATATTAGTGGAACTAGGTTTTATTTCTAATAGCTCAGATCGAGCTAATCTTGTGGATGCATCATTTCAGAAAAAAACAGCAAAAAATATATATGAAACAACGAAGCAAGTTTTTGCACAATATCCAACAGGAAGATAACAAATGTAGTCGATTGCAGGGAACATCAGGCAATCGACTGCTTTTTGAGACATGCAGATAAAAATAGTAAAGTGCATTTTATCCAGTCTTTGGTATATAATATTTCACTTTACATAAAGTAATGTATAAATGTTAAAAAAATAGTAAGAAGGAGTCTATGATGAAGAAAAATAATAATGTTAGTGGCATAGTAAGCATATTGATTATTTTTGCGTTGGTTATTGGTGTGTGGAAGGGACCTGTTATATTTGATGATATTATAAAACGGGATAATTTGGAAACCTCGGAAAGTGTAGAAGCAGCGAGGGTTTCTGGAAAAAGTGAAATGCGTGCAGTATGGATTTCCTATTTGGAATTTCAAACGGCAGGTGTGAACAGGATGTCAAAAGGGCAGTTTCAAAAGTATATTGATAAAGTGTTTAATAAATGTAAAACTTTAAAGATGAATACAGTAATTGTCCAAGTGCGTCCTTATGGAGATGCAATGTATAAGTCTAATTACTTTCCATGGTCCGCTGTAGCTTCTGGAAAGCAAGGCAGAAATCCTGGATATGATCCTTTGGCATACATGGTACAATCTGCTCATAAAAAAGGCTTAGAGATTCATGCTTGGTTGAATCCTTACCGTGTTATGTCAAATAATATGAAAACAAGTTATTTAGCAAGTGCAAATCCGGCTAAAAAATGGATGAATGCAAAAAGCAGTACAAAGAGAAGAAATGTGTTATCTTTTGATGGTGCAAAGTACTATAACCCTGCGAAAAGGGATGTTCGGAATTTGATTGTCAATGGTGTAAAAGAAATTGTACAAAAATATGATGTGGATGGAATTCATTTTGATGATTATTTTTATCCGGCACTTGGCAGCAATTATAAAAATAATTTTGATGCCAAAGAATACAATGCTTACAAAAATGCATGTAAGAAAAATAAAAAAAATGCAATGTCAATTATCAGTTGGAGAAGAAACAATGTAAATCTATTACTTAAGGATGTTTATAGTAGCATAAAGAAAATTGATAAAAATGTAAGTTTTGGGGTGAGTCCGGCTGGGAATATCAATAATTTATATGCATCGGATCGATATTATTGTGATGTCAAGAAATGGATGGGAACGACCGGGTATGTGGATTATATTTGTCCGCAAGTTTACTGGTCATTTACAAATAAATATTGTCCATATACAAGTACAGTGAAACGATGGGCTTCTATAAAGAAAAGTGCTAATGTAAAACTGTTTATTGGTTTGGCGGCTTACCGGGCTGGAATTAGTAAAAGTGAGGCACGAGCGATTGGAGATATCGGTTGGTCAAAAAGTAAGCAGGAATTGAAAAAGCAAGTGGTTACAGCTAGAAAATATAAAAAAGTTAGTGGCTTTGTATTCTATAGATATGATAATATGGTTTCAAGTAAAACCAAAACTGAAATCCAGAATTTAAAGCGTGTTTTAAAATAGATCTATTTTTACATTAGACAGAATTGTGAGAGCTTGAATGTGGGCAGTAAAGCAAATTGTGAATCTCTTTTGGTTTGCAAGTTATCAACAGTTATATACATATAGATGATATAAAAAGAACAGCAAAACTTTCAAATTTTGCTGTTCTTTTTTAGAATGTACCGAATTTATAAAAGTCTAGTATTTCTCTGGTTCTGGATACTCCGTACCAAAAGTTTCCACAGTCATAGATTGGATAACCTGGTCTGTGATAGGACGATCGGAATAATCGGTTGGTGTTTCGGCAATTTCATTTACATGTTCCATTCCTTCTGTCACTTTACCAAATGCGGCATACTCTCCATCTAAATGAGGGGATGTTTTATGCATGATAAAGAACTGAGATCCGGCAGAGTTTGGCATAGTAGAACGAGCCATAGAGATTACGCCTTCGGTATGCTTTAAGTTATTTTCAAATCCGTTGTGTGAAAATTCGCCTTTAATAGAATAACCTGGACCACCCATACCAGTTCCGTCAGGGCAGCCTCCCTGAATCATAAAACCAGGAATTACACGATGGAAAATTAATCCATTATAATATTCTTTTTTTACAAGTGAAATAAAATTATTTACAGTATTTGGTGCAATATCAGGATATAATTCAACTTTGATTTCGTTTCCTGTTGCAAGTGTGATTGTTACAATTGGATTTTGTGCCATAATTAGTTTCCTTTCTTAAATTAAATAGTTTGTTTTGCTTTTAAAAACAAGATTATTATACTAATACTTCAAATAAAAGTCAAAAAAAGGATTTGCTTTGTTGCTACAGAAAGAGAAAGGTGGTAATCTAAAGAAGGCAAGGTACATTGTCAGAAAATTGTCTTGATTTAAGCAAGCAACAGGATGAAATCCAAGTTTGTGTGAGAAATTGGAAAATATTGCTAAACAATCAAAATTCAAAAAGCATATTTTTGCAACTACTATTTATTTGTAATGAAAAAGAAAAAATTTCTGAAAGAAAAGGCGGATAGGGAGGAAATAGAAATGTTAAATAAAGATAAGATATTGTCGTTGGAATTTTATAATTATAAAGGAATCTTTTCAGGAAGTATGAAGGGAATGCGGTATCGTATTGAAAAAATAAAAAAGGATGATGAGAGTGCAAATTTTTTAGTGTCAGTCTGGGATGAACCATATTCTTATGACGCTACTCCGAAGGAAAACATTCTTACAAAGGAAATTGAATTTTCGGAAGAAGGGAGAGAAGAAGTGGTAAATTGGCTAAATCAACACTATAAAGAAGGATATAGCAGAAAATAAAAAAAAGACTTTATTCCTTATGGAATAAAGTCTAATGCGGATGGAGGGACTTGAACCCTCACGAGGTCACCCCCGTCAGATTTTGAGTCTGATGCGTCTGCCATTCCGCCACATCCGCTTGCTTGTTTATCAAGACAAGTGATATAATAACACAATTTATAAGAAGTGTCAATAGAAAAAATGAAAAAAATTGATTTTTTTGTAACATTTCTGCTCGGCTGAATTGTTACATTTTTGTAAGAAGCTTTTTTTGAGGGTAAATACGGAGAAGTTAAGTCTGATATCTGCAAATTTAAAAGAATCCTACCAATTAAAATACACACTTTTGTCACAAAATCGAAAAAGCCAGGAAACAGATGTGAAAAAATTTTATGATACAATAAAGAAGCGTTCTTAAAAACAAATGAATGT
>CADABQ010000036.1 GCA_902786205.1 uncultured Lachnospiraceae bacterium
CGAGAACGGTATCGTCGCGATATGGCTTCAGCATTGGATTTTGGAAAAGAACAAGGACTAGAACAGAGTAAACAAAAGATTTCAGCATTGGAGAATGATTTGGAAGAAGCTGAAATACAAAAACAGTCTCTTCAAAGTGATTTGGAACAATCTGAAATTCAGAATCAATCTCTTCAAAGTAATTTAAAACAATCTGAAATTCAGAATCAATCTCTTCAAAATGATTTGGAACAATCTAAATCAGAAATCGAAAAATTAAGCGAACACATTCGCATGTTGGAAGAACAATTAGCTGAAACCAAAAAAGAGAGTTAATGGGAAGCGTCCCAAAGTATGTGTAAGACTTCAAACTGACGTAAGATAACATTGTTCAGTTTGGAGTTTTTTATTATGACACGAAAATATATTATTAAAAAATGAACTAAACTCTGCCCAAAACTATCAATAGGAACTTTCCTCTTTCATTTGTATTTCCCTATATTAAAAATGGCGGGAAATTCTTCCCGCCTACGGTGGTCCAAAGAGTTTTCACCCAGACCAAAACTACATCTTTATTTTATCCAATGGTAACATACCTATGAATGACTTGCAAGCATTTTTTCAAACATAAAACCTCTATATCAATTTCTAATTTTCACAAAAATTGAAGCATTTTGTATTTATACCGCACTGCCCTAAATTACTTAGATTTTTCACTGCTTACCTGACTTAAATCAATGCTTTCAAACAATAATTTCCCATCTTTGTCAATATATTTTCCGTCACTCACCATCGAAACATCATCAACATATGCTTCCAAATGACTATATCCCAAATCACTTGCTTTAAATAGCTCCTCTCCATTCTGATCTAATACCACATCTCCATCCCCAAAATTTACAACTAATCTACCGCAACTATAACTTACTTGATATTCTTGGTTTAATTCATAATCGGATACTTTTGTCGGTTTCATGATTTCATTCCAATCTTTGTCAAAAATAGCAATATAACAGTAATTATCCTCTCCATAAAGGGGTATGACAATCCTATTGTCACAGAAATATAAATTTTTTTCAGAAATTAATTTATTATACATTTTGTCTACATATTTATTCATAGAAATAAACTTTTTCTTTTTCAAGTCATAATAACATAATTTTTCTACTGGCTCATCTCCATAAGCACTGTACCCCTCATATACAATTACATTTTCACTTGCTTTTCCAACCTTCCAAGACGATATATTTTCACCTGGCATATTAAGTACAGAAAACTTTCCGTCTGATGTAAGAAGAGCTTGCTGTCTGGTCCCATTTTTTCCACCACTTGTTAATTCAATTTGAGAATATCCATTTTCAAAGATATTTGCTGAGTCACTATTGTTAGGAGACACTTCGTTACACTCATATGATATTCCTTTTTCTACGTTATAATACCAATATGTAGTTTTATCAAGATTATGACCATAAAACACACCATCTCCAGCATATCCCAAGTATAACATGCTATCATCCTCACTCAACAATACATTTCCTTTAGCATCTATGATTGTGGCAGTAAAACCAGATTCGTCAAAATTGGAGTATGATTTTGAAAAGCAATAATATCCATCTCCATAAACTGATAAGTCACCTAAATCATGAGCCGAAGGAGAATAGATTTCTTTTCCCTGCTTATCTATAATAGAGCTAGTTCCATCTTCAAAGCACACACACGCAGAATCATTTTGAAATTCCGTATACTTCCTTACTTCTTCTTTCTGGTATTGAACTATTACCGTACCTAATTTATCTATACAACCAATATAAGAAGCAGAATCTACTGAATACGTTATCCATGCATAATCATCAGAATAATTATCAGATGAAATTATTTGTATTTCCGAGGAATTATCTTGTTCTGTATTTTTCGGTTCTTCATCATCTGCACTGTCAAAATAAAATACAATTTTATTAATATTCTTGCTCGCGTCAAATGTTATTTCTAAATAATGACATATAGACTTTGTTGTATACAAACCCAAATCCGAATTAAACACTAAATTTGAAGTCATCCAGTTATTTTTGCACCATCGATAAGATAATGAGGGACTATACTCATCATCGTATAATTCTTTTTCCTGTTCTTTATTCAAAACACGTATCTTTTTTTCTGTTCCCTCATAAACATGATACATTGGCTCCCCACAAGTTTCATACACCTGATCCTCAGTGGCAGAAAAAGAAAGACCTCCATATAAACTCATATCCACATCTTCTGTAAATGTGAACACATTAACAATTCCATCTTTAATTTTAATATCTGAATCTGTTTTATTTGCAATGCTTACTTTCCCTAAATGTTTTCCTGAAGAATTATAAATTTCTTCTTCTACATAGCCTTTTTCTGTAGAAATTATCTTTTTATCTGAAGTATTTATTTTAAATCCCATCCCAGACAATTCTGACCAAGATATAGGCAGCGTTATTTTTTCCCCTTCCAAATAGAATGTATCATAAGAATCAATCGTTTCATATTTTCCATTATTTTTTTCTCCCGATGCATCTGTTGTATCCCCCTTCTTTCCACAACTAATAGCCAGAATACCACAATATGTAAATATTACAAACAAACACCATAATTTTCTTTTCATATTTTCTTCTAGTAGCAGGCACTATTTTTTATTAAATATAGTTTATAAAACCATTTTCATTATAAAAATCCTTCTGTTACTATCTCCTTTCCTGTCATTTTCTCCATTCTGCATGTACTTTATATCAGGTAGCACCAGAATCAACTGCTTTTTGATAGACTACCTTTATTTCGCTCGTACTTTTATTCACCCATATATTTATCAATCAGCTTATCAACCGTCTTAATATAAATAGTTCCTTGGTTTAATGCCTTTATTCCAAGCAAAATTAGTGTTATGTTTCTAAAAATATTAACCAATGAAAGCATAGCATCAGCTATTTTCGTCAAAAGATTTGCACTGATATATCCTCCCCAAATTCCTATTATATAATTCATGCACGCAATTACATCTGGTATAAGCTGGATAATTGTTGAAATAATAGAAAACAAAATGAATACTATAATTGCCTTTACCGCATTTTTTCTCACCCACTCGTTTTTCTCAAACAATAATACATAAACTGTCAGCATTATCGCAACAAACAAACCACCAAATAATGTACTAAAATAGATAATTGCACCAAGCAAACCTACCGTGATCCCTAATCGTGTCTTTTGCATTTTACTTCCTCCATTCTCTGTTTTCTTTTATTAATTAATCCACCTGTTTCTTATCAATATCGTTACTCTGTCCTACTGACATTTCTGTGCCACACATATTGCAAAAAGCTATCTCCAACGGCACTTCTGCACCACATTTTTTACATCTTCGTACACCTTTAATCCTTTGCAATTGTCCCTGATATTCCTTTATTTTCTCCTCAGTTTCTAAAATACTGCTTACCAATCCCAAAAAAATCTCTTCACAATTATTTCCATATTTTTCAACATACATAGTTCCAATCTGACAATACATTTTTTGAATCTTTTTTTCTTCTTCCACAATTGCCGAATTTATTTTTACAGTTTCCGACATTACTCTTGTTTTTTGTATTGTTTTTTGACTTGCATCCGAAACCACTTTTCCAACCTCATCTAAAAATCCCATTGTCATCCCCCTACTCTTAACTTATTCTTACGTTTCAATTAACTTTTTAAATCTTATACTCCACATCTGCCTTCAAGCAGCATTATTATACCAAACCCATATAATCAGTTATACACAGACACATTGGAAAGAATTACTTTACTCCAAGACTCATCCACATCATACTCAATTGTCAGCAATGAACAATTTTTAATGTCTATGTCCGAAATATGGAACGGCTTCCCTTTTTTTTCTATCTTAGGGGATGTATATACTACTTTATTATCCGCTTTTATCGTTATTTTTCCTGTTGCGTTAATATCTGCATCTTCATCCATTGCAATATCGCAACTAAATAATCCATAGTCCTGATTCAAAGTAAACATACCATAGGCTCCACTATGATTAAATTTAATTGCATTGGTATATACGTTTCCATAGGAATCTGTTGCACTATCTGGAAACTCCATCCCATCTCCTTCCATAACCCATTGTCCTATCAAGTCCGTTTTATCTTTCACAATCTTTCCCACATATGCCATATTATCCTTTATTGTTAATTCTTTTTTGGAATCAAGTATATTTTCTGTAAATTCCTCTGCTAAATACTTTCTTCCATCCACTGTTACCATAGCATTTTTAGAATCCAACGATACTTCTTTTCCATCTATAGACAAACCCATATCCTGAAATCTAAAAATCGGAGTATCGCCTACCTGTTTTTTTAATTCTTGTAACTCCTTTGTGGTATCTTCCAATTGTTGTGCATAACGATCATTTGATTTTTTTGTATTCTCGTAATCTTTTACAAATCCATTTACATCATTAATTGTTACTGTCGCATTATCTCCTGATATTTCTCCTACAGAATTTCTCAATTCTCTATAAACCTTTTGCTCTCCTATTTGTTCTCCTGCAAAAGCTGCAATAACTGCAGAAACTAAACTAAAAATTCCTGTAATTACTGTAGTAATCATTACCATTTTAAATTTAGCTTTCCTTTTTCTATCATTTTCCCCGCTTCTATCAACCCTTTGCTCTTCCATATTTATCCTCTCTCTTTCCTAAAGCTTTACAACTCCGTTTGTTCATTCAAACAAATTTTCCAGCCAATCTTTCTCACATCCTACAATTGGCAGATACAAAGAAAGACAGAGAACCAAAGCCCTCTGTCCTTCTATTTTCTTGAAAGCTATCAATTATCCTAATAAGTTCAATACACCCTGTGTTGACTGATTTGCCTGAGCAAGCATTGACTGACCAGCCTGCATAAGAATATTATTCTTAGAGTAGCGAGTCATTTCTTCTGCCATATCAGTATCACGTAAGCTAGATTCAGCAGACTGTAAGTTTTCAGAAGATGTATCCAAGTTAGAGATGGTATGCTCTAATCTGTTCTGAGTAGCACCAAGATTTGCTCTTTCAGTAGATACCTTTTGAATAGCTGCATCATATGCATTTACTGCTAAGGATGCTCCAGCCTGTGTCGTAACATCTAAGGCTTTTCCTTCTAATCCAGATTTTGTCTGTACTATATTTAAATCCTTAGCCTTCATAGACTGAATTCCTAATGAAACTTCCTGACCAGCATTTGCACCTACTTGCAAACGAAGTGCATCTTTTCCAGATGCAGCAGGTTTTGATTCAACCTTTGCCTTAGCAGAAATGGTAAGTGTATCTCCTGCTTTTAACTTATCTGCATTCTCAATTGTAATGGTAGAAGAACTTCCATCCTTATTCGTTAATGTAATATTTAACTTATTATCGTTTGTTAACTTGTCTGCAACTTTAAATTTAGCACTTTCGGAACTTCCAAATAAGTCTTGTAATTTAATGTTGCTTTCTTTTGTCTTATTATAAGCAAGTTTTGCACTTCCTAAATTTTCTGCATCCTTGAGTGCCTCTTTCATTGCATCAGCTGCAGCATCTGCTTTTGAGTTTGTTGTAGTATAATCTTTTCCATTTAACGTTACATTTGCTGCCACCTTACCAGTAGGATTTTTTGCAAACAACTCAGATAATGCTGCACTGGCTTTTGTTACACTGGCAGCTGTCGCATCTCCATCTGCTGCAACATAGGCATTTACATACGCTTTCACTGCATCATCCACATCAGTAGCTACTTTTCCAGCTGCTAAAACACCAGCATCTTCTGCTCTCTTTCCAATTCCAGCTGCTGTATCAGTCGCTACTTTATCTGCAACCTGAACGTCATAAGCTTTACCAACAATAGATGCTGCAATTTCATTATTGTCTGCAATCTTCTTTAATTCCAGTCCCTGAGCTTGTGCTTTTGTCACCATTTCTTCATACGCTGCGGTAGCCGCTGCACCTACGGTTGTTCCACCAGTTGGGTTTTGAGCAGCTGCCCCATAAGCGCCGCCATTGATAGTCACAACTGATGTATTAGTAAGTGCTGTTGTATCATCTGTCTTAAACGCAGCCTTTAATGCCTCATCTGCTTTTTTTACAGCTGCATCATTTGTATTTCCACCTGCTGCTGCGTATGCTTTAGCATATACATCTGCTAATCCTTGCAATTCTTCTGTTGATTTATCACTTAAGGCTACATTTTTATTAGTAGGAGTTGTGTTGTCAGTTGAAAGATTTGTTGCTCCTGCTTTTGCCTGATCAGCTGCTGTTTTAACACTATCTCTCTTTGTGTTAACATCAGTAAATGTTGCACTTTTGTCTAAAACATCAAAACTAGCTTTATCCTTTACAATATTCTGTCCAGATGTAAAGTCCTTTGTAATTTCCACACGAATTACATCATTAAAACTTGTATTAGCTGTATTATCAGCAGATATTGTAGCAGAAACATTACTATTTCCAAAATTACCTTCTACCGATGTTTTACCATCCTTTTCAGATACAGCTCCAGTTCTAGAACCATCTAACAATTTCTTTGTGTTGAATTCTGTTGTGTTAGCAATTCTATCTACTTCCTGAGTTAACTGGTCGATTTCGTTCTGAATCTGTGTTCTATCGTCATCCGTATTCGTATCAGATGATGCCTGTACTGACAATTCACGCATTCTCTGTAAAATGCTGTGTGTTTCAGTTAATGCACCTTCTGCTGTCTGGATCATGGAAATACCATCTTCTGCATTAGAAGAAGCCTGATCCAAACCTCTGATCTGCCCTCTCATCTTTTCAGAAATAGCAAGTCCAGCAGCGTTATCACCAGCACGGTTAATCTTATAACCAGATGATAACTTCTCTGTTGATTTCGCAAGATTTCCTGCTGTTACTCCTAAGTTTCTGTTTGCGTTCATTGCGCTCATGTTGTGTTGTACTACCATACCCATAATAATTCCTCCTTTAATTGCCCCGGTCTTGCCGGGCTTCCCCGCATCCGTGCAGGTGCTTGTCTTTGTAGTTTCTGACCCTCCTACGAGCCTCTATATAATAACCGGTGACCCCCCGGGTAATTTTGTCACCAGTGTATTACCTATTTTTTTGTAAGGCTTCTCTCTGTTTTCTTTCAAACCGATCTTTTGCTACAATTTTTTGTATCTGTGCTTTTGCATCCTCGGAAAGGTCTGCCTCCTTGTGATAAGTACGAAGTTTTCTTCGTTCCTCTTCTGGAAGTGTTTTCTTTAAAACACCACTTCTCACAATATTCAATTCTCTTGGTGCATCCACTAAAATGTGCATATTGTTTGCAGAACCACCGGAAAATACGATTCGAATATCTTCTCCTATATTGATGTATTCTCCCGGTTTGATTGTCAGTTTCAACATAAGCCTCAACCTCCCTGTTTTTTATAAACTCCTAGTTTCACTGTGAAAAAGAGTAAACTATATCTTTACAATGTAACAATTTAGTATAAAATGTTACATAACGTTCACCAGATAACTAAACTTTAAGACAGATTAGGATTGATTGGGATTTAAGTAATCATTACCACTTTTTCATAGAAATATTACACAGAAGCTATATGCTTAAATTCCTTAGCGGATATTTGCCTTACAACAATTATTTGCTATAAAATCCGCACATTTTGGGTGAAAATTACAATATTTCATAATGCCCTTTGGCATCAAAACAAAGAAAGTGAGAGATAGAAATGAGTACAAGCCAACCATTAAAAAACAAAGAAGATATCCAAAGACTAAAAGATTATTTTTATAACAAAATGGAATATCGAAATTATGCATTAATCACCGTAGGACTTAATACCGCACTACGAATCAGTGATATTTTGAGTATGAAATGGGAAGATGTATACAATGTAGAAAAACAGGATTTTTATACCCATGTTTATTTAACAGAACAGAAGACACAAAAAGATACGATTATATTTTTAAATCAGTCTGTAAAAAGCGCGTTGCAATTATATCGCAAAACATTACATTCTTTTCACCAGGAAGATTACATTTTCCATAGCCGAAAAGGGGAACAAAAACCCATTAGTCGCGTGCAAGCATTTCGCATTATCAAAAAGGCAGTGGATGCACTAGGGATTGAGGAACATATCAGCTGCCATTCCCTTCGAAAGACCTTTGGGTATCAAGCATGGAAAGAAGGAACAGAACCTGCATTATTGATGACTATATTTAATCATTCTTCCTATGCTATTACCAAAAGATATTTGTGTATTGACCAGGATGATAAAGATCAACTATTTTCAAGAATCAACCTATAAAAAAAGAATGTAGAACTTATTTTCCTAATTCTCCTACTAAAATGTAAATGCGATTTGTTCTGTTACGAACTAGTCGCATTTTTCTCTACAGGACGTTTTTTCTATAGCGCAAGAATATCCTTGCATTCCAAACACACATTTGGTAAAATATTTCATATGCAAAGAAAGTCTTTATGCACAATTTTAATTCTTAGAGAGAAAATCTAGGTCATTCGACCAATTTTTCCAAGAAAAGAAACAAAGTAAATATAGAATGAGAGGCAAATTTTTGCTATACTAAAAGAAAACAAAATGTTTCTTTGGCTGAAAAATGTCTTTTGTTCTACATCGAACGAAGGAGAGAATTTATGAACCAAGAAACAAAACTGTATGAAACTAGCAATTATGAAGTTAAAAAACAGTATCCAAACGACTTCGAAACAACAAAACAGTATACCATAGAGGAAATACAAGAAGGCATCCTTGCGCTAGAGCAGGCAAACCGAAAATACAAAGATCGGTTATTTCGCTTCATCTTTCAGGATAAGAAAAATTTGTTGTCTTTGTACAATGCCATGAATGGCAGTAATTACACAGATGAAGAGCAATTGGAGATTTTTACAGTAGAAAATGTCCTATATATGAACTTTAAAGGAGATATCTCCTTTTTGGTGGACCTGTGTTTGTACTTATTTGAGCATCAGAGTAGTTATAATCCTAATATGGGCGTGCGTGGCTTAATCTATTTTGCGCAATCCTATAATAAGTATATGGAGAAACACAAGTTAAACCGATTTGGGGCAAAGCTACTTTCGTTACCCAAACCAGTGTTTGTTGTATTTTATAACGGGACCAGTTGGCAAGAGGAAGAAACTACCATTCGCTTATCCGACTGCTTTGATATGGATGAGGGAGAAGAAGCTTGCGTAGAAGTGGTAGCAAGAATGTTAAACATCAACTACGGAAAAAACAAAAAACTAATGGAACACTGCAAACCACTAATGGACTATGCGGTATTCGTAAAAAAAGTACGGGATTACCTGAAAGAAGGCGGTTCTTTAGAAGCGGCAGTCAATCGAGCAATTGAGGAATGCATTCAGGAAGATTGTTTACGAGAGTTTTTGGAACAACATCGAGCAGAGGTGGTGGAGATTATGTTAGACAGCTATTCTTTGGAAAATTATCAAAAGATTGTAGAATACGAAAAAGAACATATGGAACAGGAAAACCAACAATTGAAGAGTACTGTGGAAAGTATGCAGAATGCAATGAACAAAATAGAATGTGAAAAGCAAACACTCCAAAATAAATTAGACCAAAACATCCTCTCCATGATCCAAATGGCTTTAGAATATGGAGCAGATGAAACTACTGCGATACGAAAGACAGCAGAGAAATGTAATGTAGGGGAAGGGTTTGTAAAAGATTTATGGAACTTTTTCCAAAAGAAAGATTAAAAATTTAGGAGTTGTGATGCTGAAAATGAGCACACAGCTCCTTTTGGCTGTTTGTTTTCAGTGAAAACAGCATTTTCGCTTTTTCATGTATCACAAAAAATTGGAATTTTTTAAAAATGCTATTAAGTTTTTTTTTAAATGGTTCGATATAGCTAGTACAAAGAGATAAAACAAAAAATTTCTATGAATGTAACATTTTATACTAAATTGTTACATTTTTATTTTGTCCAAAAATACAATATTCATACCAATCTTCAATCTTTTTTGTATTTGTTCTTCCTCGGATATTCCTACAGTGCCAGAATATATAAATCGGCTAACACTATTCTTTTCGACTAGACACTTTACTCCTTTTCAAACGATTTTTCTCCCCTTGTGAAGCAATCAAACACTTCATCTAGTTTTTGTAAATGCCTTTGCTTTCCTACCTTTTGGTGGGAACTCTTTTTTTTCTATTTCATACAATATATTATAGCATTTTTATAAGGATGGTTTTGTTCTATGGCTCGTGATTTTCTCTCCTACACAATCACCATGATTGGTGGAGATTACCGTCAACTCTTACTATACAAAAAATTTCTGAAAATGGGCTTTTCTGTCTCAGGAATTGCATTGCCAAGCAGCACCAATGAGGGAGAATTGCACGCAGAAAGCCTAGATTCTTCTGCCAACCTTCTACCTAGCGATATATGGATTACCGGAATTCCTTTTACAAAGGACAATACACATATTTATACAGAAAATAAGCATTATCTGATTACGATTGATTATTTTTTTCAACATCTAAAACAACATCCTCCCAAAATGCTCATCGGTGGACATTTTCCGCAGGAAGTATTGGATTTTTCCAGAGAATATCAGATTCCTTGCCACGATTTATTAAAATGTGATTCCATTGCGATTGCAAATGCCATTCCTACTGCAGAGGGTGCTATTTACCACGCAATAGAAGCTAGTCCTCATGTACTGCACAAGTCCCGTTGCCTCATTCTTGGGTTTGGTAAATGCGGAAAAGCTCTGGCATGTAAATTAAAAGGATTAAATGCGAATGTTACTATTTGTGCGAGAAAAGATACCGATCTTGCATACGCAGAAAGTTGCGGTTATGAAACTACATCTTATGACCAATTGCCTGACTCTATTGGCAATTTCTTATTTATTTTTAATACGGTTCCAGCACGGATTCTTGATAAATACAGATTATCTTTTATCAGTAAAGATGCTGTTATCATTGATATTGCCTCCGTTCCTGGCGGTGTAGATTTTGAAACCGCTGAAAAACTTGGGATTCCAACCATTCACTGTCTTGGTCTGCCTGGAAAATTGTCACCCAAAACAGCAGCAGATATACTAGCAAAACAGATTATCGTATTGCTCAAATCCATGTGATAAACATCACGTTCAACCAATAAAAAGGAAAGAAGGAATTTCTATGAAACTATGCGGAAAGACCATTGGTTTTGCCATGACCGGTTCTTTTTGCACTTATGAAAAAGCATTTTTACAAATGAAGATTTTAAGAGAAATGGGTGCAACTATTATTCCTATTTTTTCTTATGTACCGCAGGAAATCGAATGTCGCTTTGGTTCTTATAAACATTTTTTAGAAAAGGCGGAAGAAATTTCAGATCATCGCCCTATTCTTACAATTGCTCAAGCAGAACCCATTGGTCCGAAGGGGCTTTTGGATGTTCTTTTGATTGCTCCCTGTACAGGAAATACTATGGCAAAATTATCTATGGCCATTACAGATACACCTGTATTAATGGCTGCAAAATCACAACTACGAACAGAACGTCCCGTTGTGCTTTCTTTGGCTAGTAACGATAGTTTAGGACTCAATTTTAAAAACTTAGGAAGCCTTTATTCTGTAAAACATGTTTATTTTGTTCCATTTGGTCAGGATGATTCCATCAAAAAACCAAACTCATTAGTCGCACATATGGATTGCATCCCTACTACTCTAGAAATGGCATTAGAAGAAAAGCAACTACAACCTGTGCTTCGTCCGTATTCGTTGCCTTCTTAAACCAGTGAACCTTTTTAGAAATACCAGTCCAATTTTAACACTATCAAGCAAGCCCCCTCTGATATGCTGCGCTAGCAGCTAATCGTGTTATGGGCAAGTAGCAGAGCGGATTGCGAATATCCGCTTGACTTCCCTTTTATCCTTGCAATATCACCAATTGGAGAAAAATTTAAACAATAAAACATCGTTACAGTTCACAAATATGTGAACTGTAACATTTGTTTTTCTTATGACCTTTGTAACAGTTTAGCCGGGCCGAAAGGATTTTGCTAATTGCATGTGACTGCTGTTGTGAAAGCGTACAGAGTAAAGGTGTCCAGCCAAACGACTAGCTCTCTATAAACGTATCTTTACCTGATATTTCTCCAGCCAGTAATTCATTTGTAATAAATACGCATACATCTGTGGAGTTGCCATTAACTGACCAAACCAAGGTTTTCCATAATCCGATGTAGTTTGCATCAATTTGTCCAGATACTCGCAATTTACTAATTTCCGAATTGGCGCACAAGAATCTGCCAAAACTTTCTTTAAATTGTCTTTCAATAATTTTTCAAATTTCGGATCATATGTCTTTGGATATGGACATTTTTTTCGGTAACGTACCTCATTTGGTAAATAGTCTCCCATGGCATCTTTTAATAAACTTTTCACTTGCTGATCATAGTATTTATAACTCCAAGGCATTTGATACAAATATTCCACCAATCTATGATCTGCAAATGGTACACGCACTTCCAATCCTTTTGCCATCGTCATTCTATCTTTTCTTTCTAACAATGTTGCCATAAACCAGTTTATATTAAGATGTGACAATTCTCTTTCTCTTCGCTCTAACATACGTTTCCATTGTCTATCATTTAACTTTGCAAATTCTGACTGTTCCATAGAAAATAGTGCGGATTGATCTATTTTTGCCTCTTCCGGCAACAAAGAGGTATCACGTAAACTTCTGTCATACTGTGCCTGTACATACTCTTCTAAAGGCAAATTTTCCTGCAATTGCACATGCAAAACTTCTTTTCTAAATTCCAAGTCTCTTGACCAAGGGAACCGATTTATCGTAAAGCTTTCTTCTGCACGAAACCACGGATATCCACCAAAAATTTCATCCGCACATTCTCCAGACAGACAAACTGTATGATTTTCCTTTATTTTTCCTGCAAAATAGAGTAAAGAGGCATCTACATCTGTCATTCCCGGCAAATCCTTGGCATCCACCGCCTCAAACAAACTGTCATACAACTCCTCATACGCACATTCTAAAAACGTATGGTTTGAACCAATCGCTTTGACCATCTTTTCTACATAAGGTCGATCCTGCTCCGGTTGAAAACCAGATGCTTTAAAATTCTTTTGGTTATCGATATAATCAAAAGAATAGGTGTCTAACACAACCCCTTTTTTTGCCTGATATTTTGCGGCAACAGCAGATACCACACTAGAATCCAATCCTCCAGATAAGAGTGTACAGATCGGTACATCCGATACCATCTGTCTTTCAATGGCATCTGTGAGTATTTCCCGAACATATTCTACTGCTTCTAAATAGGAATCTGTTACTGTTACTGCCTTTGGTTTCCAATATTGATGTTGAACAAATCCACTTTCACTAAAACTTCCACAATGCCCCGGTAAAATCTCATATATTTTTTCAAATACACCACATCCGGGTACTCTGGCAGGCCCAATTCCAAACAATTCACACAAACCATATCCATTGATAACTGGTTCTACTGCTTTCCCTGCAAATAAAGCCTTTATTTCTGATGCAAAATAAAACGTTCCATTTTGAAAGGTATAAAATAATGGCTTAACGCCCAATCGGTCTCGACAAAAAAAGGCTGTTCTCTCTTTTTCATTCCATATGACAAAGCTATAGATACCATTTAATTTATCTACCAACTCCTTTCCATACGCAATATAACCATTTAATACCACCTCCGTATCCGAAGTGGTAGAAAATACATAGCCTCGTTTTACTAAGTCCGTTCGAAGCTCTCCTGCATTATAGATTTCTCCATTATATACAATGACAAATTCTTTACCATTCACTTTTTTCTTCATCGGTTGCTTCCCTTTTTCCGGGTCCATAACGGCAAGCCGAGTATGCGAAAAAGCCACATGTTTTCCAATATAGGTTCCAAAATCATCCGGCCCTCGATGCTGCAATGTTTTTCCCATATTTCGGACTCGATTTTCATGTATATCACGTTGCTTTATAAAATCATTTTCATAAGACACGTATCCTGCAATACCACACATATATGACCTCCTACCAATATTTTGTCAACCATGTCATTTCGTTCCTTCCTACATATTTATTTGTGACAGTTCAGCTCCATAAATCCCTCCTTCATGAGGTACTTACTCTATAGGACGCTTTTTCCTATTAGGAACATTCCTCTTTTTTAATATATGAAAGAGCAAAAAAGTTATGCATGGCAACCTACAAACAGATTGAAATGACAGTATACAAAAACACCATAAAAGCAGAAATTTATTTCCTATCTTTTATGGTGTTCTTATTTTTATCCTATTGATAGCTTTCACTTTTCCCTATAAAGGGAAACAGACTATGACGTCAATACTATTCGCAATCTGCGCTGCTACTTGCTCTTTTAAATTATGTGAAATATACAATCTCTTCTTTTGACTTTTCTGTTCGTTCGATTTTAACGGTGTCTAAAACAAGACCTTCCCCTTCGTACTCTGGTGTATATTCCACTTTTGCCTTTACTGTTATATTTACCCAGTCACGCGTTTTATACTCTGCTCCCTGTGGACAATGGCATTTAAAACCAATAAAGGTAATGTCATCTACACAACAAGTCATAGCAAATCTTCCCGGTACGATCCATTCTGGAGGGAACCCTTCCGGATGATATATAATCGCTTTGAATTTCAGTGTCTTATCTTTATACTTTTCCGGATGATCAATGGCATCCATATACCAAATTCCATAATCTTCTTCGTCAATTTCTACTATATCTGCATTGATATCAAATGGCATCTCTTCTTCCATACCATTCACGATATTTCCGTTTTTATGTTCATAAATAATCTGCGCACGACGATTATTTGCCTTTACCAAACGTCGGAACGAAGGCATTGGTGTATCATCATCGCAACGGTTAAATATCACTGCATCTGCATCTGTAAACTGCTGTACAACCAATCCGCCCATATTAGCCATATAACTTTGGAATGTACTAGCATCAATTGTTGTTAAAATCTGCACCATAATCCATTCATCTGGAAGCTGCATTTCTCGAATCGTTTCTGTCTGCCACATACCATTGTATTCAATAAATACACGATCTGGCTGATACTTTTTATTTAATTCTTCCAGATAGGCAGGTGTCAAATCTTCTTCCTCTTCTACTACGACCAACTCAATGCCTACTTTTTCCAAAAGTGCTTCATCATATTCGATTTCGCCTTCTTCACAACAGATTAAAAGCCCCTTTTCCCCTTTCATAAAATCGGGTTCTTCAATGGTGCCTTGTATCAGACTTGTTTTACCACTCTCTAAAAATCCGGTAAACAAGTATACATAAACTTCATTTTCTTCCATATTTGTTATCCTCTCTACGTTTTATGCGTGGAATATTTCTTTTAGCTTATCTTCTGCAAGCTTTGTTCCAATTACACAAATCTTACCTGTAATTTCCGGTTCTCCGGTTCTAAGTTCATATTCACCCGGAACCAAATCATAATAAATCCATGTACCATCTGCTGCCGGAACAATTCCCTTGGCACGAAGAATAATTCCGTATTCCTCTGTATTTGCAAGTTTTTCCAAAATACCTTCCATTTCTTCTTTTGTAAATTTATGAGGTGTCTCAATTCCCCAACTTGTAAATACATCATCTGCGTGGTGATGGTGATGATCATGGTCGTGGTCATGTCCACATCCGCAATGGTCTCCATGTTCATGATGGTGGTCATGCTCGTGATCATGGTCACTATGCTCATGGTGTTGCTCATGATCGTGATCATGGTCACTATGTTCATGGTGATGCTCATGATCGTGATCGTGGTCACTATGTTCATGATGATGCTCGTGGTCGTGGTCACACTGCTCTCCATGCTCATGATGATGTCCGCAGGTTGGGCAAACCTGTGCCTCGTTCATTAAATCTTCTGTAAAAGAATCTCTTTTTTCCATTGCCTCTACAATTTTCTCACCAGAAATATCATCCCATGGTGTTGTGATAATTGTAGCATTTTCATTATGTTCCCGTATCATCTGTACACAAGTTTCTAATTTTGCTTCTTTCATATTCTGTGTTCTACTCAATACAATTGTGTTCGCATATTCAATCTGATTATTGAAGAACTCACCAAAATTTTTCATATACATTTTGCATTTTCCTGCGTCAGCAACCGTAACAAAACTATTCAATACAATATCTGCATCATCAATTCCCTGTACTGCTTTGATTACATCGGAAAGTTTTCCAACTCCGGAAGGTTCAATAATTACACGATCTGGTGCATATTTATCTAACACTTCTTTTAATGCTGTACTAAAATCTCCAACCAAAGAACAACAGATACAGCCGGAATTCATCTCCGTAATTTCTACTCCAGCATCTTTTAAAAACCCGCCATCAATGCCAATTTCACCGAATTCATTTTCAATCAATACAAGCTTTTCGTTCTGAAATCCTTCCTGTAATAATTTCTTGATCAATGTTGTTTTTCCAGCTCCAAGAAAACCTGATATAATATCTATCTTTGTCATCGTTCATCCTACCTTTCCTAAATTGTTTCTAAACTAACTCTTCACACATTTGATGGCTATAGCCTTTTGTGTATCATTATACTTTAATCTTCCCTTTTTTTCAATGTTAATTCCTTTCTTTTCAAACGAAAAGAGGTGCCACAAATATGGCACCTCTAAAATAATCTACTTTACAGTAATCTGTTTCGTCAGTTTCTTTGTTGTTGTCTTTCCTTTCGAATCTTTTACTGTTAGATAAATGGTATATTTTCCTTTTTTCTTTGCTTTCCATGTACAAGTTGTCTTTGTGGAATAAGATTTTACAACAGTTCTTTTTGTACTTCCATTCTTTTGTACAGAAAGTTTATACTGAATCTTTCCTTTATTTGTAGAAGTTGCTTTTACCGTAATTTTTACTGCTTTTCCCTTTTTCACCTTGTAACTGCTTACTTTAAATGTCTTTACAGTAATTGGTGAAACTGCTGTAATCGTGTATGTTGTATCCTTCACACACTTAACACCATTTGCATCGGTTACTGTTGCTGTAATCTTATACTTACCTGCCTTATCCGCTTTCCATGTAACCGTATTCTTAGTAGTACTCTTTAATACTGTCTTTTTCTTTCCTGCACTATTTGTAATTACGATAGAATACGTATAAGGTGCTGTTCCTCCATTTGCAATCAATTGCATAGATACCTTTTTACCAAGTTTTTGTGGAGAAGCTGCGGATAATTTCATTCTTATACTTAATGGCTGTGGTGTCTCAACTACAGGTGCAGTTGGTTGTACCGTCGCTGTTGGTGTTACGGTAACTTTTGGCGTTGTAGTTGCAGTGGCAGTTGGTACTACTGTTGGATTTGTTCCATTCTGCTCGATTACATACTGCTTTTCACTGGAAATCTTATTTCCTGCCGTATCTGTAACCACTACTTTAATCGTATGTTTTCCTACCTCACCATTCCAAGAATATGTTGCCTTTTCGGAAGATGCCTGTACTGTTTTTCCATCTACGAAAAATTCATACTTACAATCTCCTGTTGCACCATATGGAATTGCTTTTAACTCTAATTTTGTTGATGCATATTGTGGGGAAGAACGATCCGCACCAAAGTTTACTGTAAATTTACTTCCAGGATTGCTTGTTGCCTCTGGTTCTTCGGTTGCCGGTGCTTCTGTATCAGCAGGCTTGGTTGGTTCTGCTGTTGCTTTAGGAGTTGGAGTTGGTGTAGCTCTTCCCGGTGCCTCTGAAGCAACTGGTGTAATAACTACATCATTGGTTGCTTCTGGTGTTGTTACTACATCTGTATTATCCGGCGTAGTAGTTGCTGTATCTGTTGGCTTTGGTGTAGAAGGATTTTTTGTTTTTACTGGTCCATCATAAGTACCACCTAACTGCGCCAAAGGTACTGTCACTATATCTGAATCCGCTTTTTCTAATGATGTAGATGGATCAGAGTCACCTTTCTTCGAAACATAATCTTCACTTACATGATCCAACATTGTCAAATCCTGTGGAAGGGAACCAATACCAGATTCACCAAAAGTAGAAATACTCATTACACCAATACCTTCTGATTCTATTTTATCCGCTGTTACTCCTAATGCAGACATTGGTATTGTCATAAGCATAAAAGTATCTTTTTCGGTATCATGTGAAGTTGTTAAAAAGTCAATCCAGTTTGCACTTTCATCATTTAAATCAGATGGTTTGTATCCATCATATCCATTTCCATTAATTCCATACATCTTAGAGCAGAAGAAACCATCTTCATAAGAGTATGTAATTCCAGAATCTGTTCCCTTTTTAGAGAACATTACTTTTGTGTAATCTACAATTCCGTTTGTAACTGGGAATAATGCTTTGTTATTTGCTTCTGGTTTTGCTGCGTAGGTATATACTTTATCTACTTTTGTATCTCCACTAAACTTAACATCAATGTCCCATGCTGTTTTTTGTTTTGTATCATTTGCTGTACCATCTGTATAATCACCAGTTTTTGTATCAAATACCATCATCTGTGGAATTTCTCCATTATATGGCTTTCCATTGTCCGAAATTGGATATCCCTGTGCAGGGTCGATAACATCAATCACATTGACATACTGAATTCCAATATATACATTGCTGTCATCGTAGGCACCAAACATAGCATAACTATCGTATACCGGACCTTCATGGGATCCCTTAAAACTTGTTACTCCATCATTAGCAACACCTTGTGCAATGATCATATCTTCCGTAAAATCAGAAGCTTTCGTAATCGTCTTTTTAGAACCTGTCTGCTTATTTGGATTTGTGGCAAAGTAGGATGAAGTTGGTTCGCCAGAAATGTCCTCTGCACTATTCTGTGCGGCCTCTGCTACCACTTCCATCAAACTCTTAATCTTTGTAACTGCTGCTGTCTTTACTTGCGCAGTTGTTCCGTCAAATACCTTACGATAGGTAAATTTCTTTGTTATCTCACTCTTTCCAGAAATTGCAGTTACCTCTAACGTTACATCTTTGTCTGCGATCATACCCTGTCCAATTGTTACAGTTGTACTATTTTTAAAGCTCTTTATTGGACCATTATCCACACGATAGGTTCCATTTTCTGCATTTTTCAATGTAATCTTTACATCTGCTGTCTCTGTTGTGAAAGTACTTCCATTTTTTAAAGAAGCTTCTACCGTAACTTTTGTATTTGGTGTAGCCGTTGGTTCTGTAGTTGGTGTTACTACAGGTGTTGGCTTTGCGGTTGCTGTTACCACTGGCGTTGGCTCTGCGGTTGCTGTTACGGATGGTGTTGGTTCTACCGTTGCAACTGGTGTCTTCTTTGGAATCGTAATCGTTGTAAATTTGTTAGAAGATTTATCGTATTCCATCATACCATTTACAACAACTTCTGTTTCACCTTCTTGTGTATTTCTCCAATCATTGTTTCCATCACTTAAGATTACTGTTGCACTATCTATATCATCGCTAGAATATACATAATAATCTCCATCCTCTGTCAGCTGTGTTCCTGGCCATTCGCCTGCATGTTCTTTTATTGTATCTCCCTTAGAATATGCATAAATATATGGTGCTGAAGAAAAGTCTGACTTCTTTACTCGCACAAGGAATTTTGCAACTGGTACGTCTGCCATGGTATAGGTAAAGGTTTCCTCAAACGGATCTCCTTCCCCGCTAGCTGTTACTTTTACTGTAACTTTATCTCCAATGTTGCATCCTTCTCCAATCTTTACTTTTGTTGCTTTTGTAAATTCCACTGCCTCTCCACCATTGATGGAATAGGTTGCTTTATCTGCATTGGCAGGAGTAAGTGTCAATTCAAATGGTTCTGAAAAAGTTCCGCTTGCCTTTGATGCTGTTACCTTTGGATTCTTTTTCATATTTCCGCCGTTATAAAATGCTGCAATACCAGTATCTCCTACTGTACCGGAAATAGTATCCTTTGTAACGGTAAATGTATTTCCAGATACTTCATCTACATAAGTACCAGGTTCTGTCAAACCATCACCATTTTTAATGGTAACTTGTCCACTTCCGCTTCCCTTTACAATAACCGCTCCACTTTCACGACATACTGCTGCTACGCCATTTTCGGCAACCATATAATCCTTTTCTCCAACACAAGCATTATGTAAATGGTTTACGGCTGCTACTTCTTTTGCAGTAAAGTGCGTACTTCCCTTTACACCAGCTATAATACTTTGTTTCTGTTTCTCAAATGGTCTGGAAAAATACAAAGAAGTTGCATCTCCCTGTCCAGCCAAAAGTGCATAGGTACGGTCAATGGCATTTTCTGAATCATAGGCTGTCTGTTTACCATATTCACCATTATTGGAATAGGTATCATGACTTTCTGCCCAGTAAACTAACTTGTTCTTAGCTACGCCTCGATTAGAATAGTTTCCATTGTTTCCAGAAACGCCTCCATTTTTAATCGTTTTTAAAAGGCCATCACCATATTCATCATCCGTAACAGAAATATAGTTTGTATATTCTTTCATCAAGGCATCGTTGTTTCCACTTCCATTACATGGTCCATTTAAAATTTCACCATAATTGTATAAACCAAGACTCGTTACAGCAGGCCAGAACTGGCAATTTTCACTTGGAAGACCAATATGTTTTGCCGCATCCCAACGGATACCTTCTACACCAGCCTCTTTTAACTCCTGAATATAACCCTTTACTTTATTTTGTACCGTAGTACTTTCAGAATTTAAATCCGGCATACCGATACGCCAATGCGTAATTTGATAACGATTGGTATAATCGATATCCCCATTATCTTGATGGAAACAATCTCCACCTAATCCGTCATCTCCAATGGATCTTGTATGGTTCGCAACTACGTCTACCACAATTTTAATTCCATATTTTTTTGCTTCCTTACAAAGATCTTCCAATTCCGATTTATTTCCTATTGCATTGGGTTGAATCGAAAATGTTTGTGGCTGATACAGCCAATACCAAACCAGTCCATCTCCTCTTTGTGCAGGGGAAGTTTGTACTGCTGAAAATCCTGCTTCTGCAATATTCTTTAATTCAGCTTTGATGTCTGTGTACTTCCAGTCAAAGCAGTGAAGAATGGTTCCATCCTGAATATTGTCTGCCAAACCATACTCATCTGCATCTACCTGTTTTTCATCCATCGTTACTTTCGTTTCGCTTGCTGTGGTAGTTTTTGCCTTAGCAAACATGGACTGATACAATCCAGGATGCTCTCCAAAAACAGTCCCCGTTGTCAACAATGCTGCAAGTGCAACACTTATGACTTTCTTTCTTACCATAAAAATTTCCTCCGTTCCTCTTAATAAAGTGATGCCTTTTCCTACTTTCGCACCCTTTTACGCTTCCTCTTTATTTTAACACTTCTTTTCAGTTTTTTCAACAAATTCGAAATACTTTTGAAACATTTATATGACTATTTTCACTATTTTTTCTTTTGCAGCTTTTTATACTTGTTGTGTATTTTTCACAATTTTTCTATTCAAAAGAACTTATACATAAAAAAAGAAGAAGCTTCCACTTTTGCTTTCACTTCTTCTTTTCTATTTTTATAACATTTCTACTTTACTACAATTTGCTTTTTCAACTTCTTCGTTGTTGTCTTTCCTTTTGCATCTTTTACCGTCATATAAATGGTATACTTTCCTTTTTTCTTTGCTTTCCATGTATATGCTGTTTTCGTAGAATAACTTCGAATAACACTCTTCTTTTTTGTACCTTTTTTCTGTACAGAAAGTTTATACTGTATTTTTCCTTTATTTGAAGAAGTAGCTTTCATTACAATTTTAACACTCTTGCCTTTTGCAACGGTATACTTACTTGCCTTGAATGTTTTTACCGTAATCTTTGGCGCCACTTTATTTGCTGTAATTGTATAGGTTGTATTTTTCACAACCGCCTTTCCATTTGCATCTACAATTCTTCCATAAACTTTGTAAGTACCTGTCTTAGATGGCTTCCAAGTAACCTTACTCTCACTGGAATTATTTAACAAACGAACGACTTTTCCATTCTTGTCTGTTATTACAACAGAATATTGATATGGTGTAGTGCCACCTTGTGCTACCAATTCCAAACCAATTGTTTTTCCAAGTTTCTGTGGAGAAGCTACAGAGAATTTCATTCTTCCTAAAAATTCTGTTGGTGAATCTTCTTTTGGTGTAGATGTTGGTGTTGCTGTCTTTGTCGGTTCTGTTGGAGTAGCTGTTTTTGCTGGTGTTGTTGGAGTAACTTTTGGTGTTACCACAGCATTCTCTTCCTCTTCAATCACATACTCTTTTTCACTGGAAATCTTTGTTCCATCCGCATCTTCCACTACTACCTTAATCGTATGCTCACCTTTCTTTGGTGCCCAGTTATACGAAGATTTTGTAGAAGCTTTTTGCACCGTTTCACCATCTACCATAAATTCATACTTATAACCTTTTTCTCCACCGTATGCAACTGCCTTTAATGTCAACTCTGTTGTACTCAACTGTGGTGAAGAACGATCTGCACCAAAGTTTACTGTAAATTTGCTTCCCGGATTGCTCGTTGGCTTTGGTTCCTCTGTTGCTGGTGTTTTTGTTTTTTCTGGCTCCTTGGTTGGCTCTTTTGTTGCAGGTACTTCTGTCTCTTTCACTTCTTTCGTAGGTTCTGGTGATGCTGTTTTCTTTACGTCAGAAGTCTTTTCTGGTTCCGTTGTTTTTGTTGGTTGTGTAGTAACCGTTCCGCCACCTTCGCCGCCGGCTTTTGCATTACCGATTGCTGCAAGCGGTACCGTAATGATATCCGCATCATCTTTTTCATGTGAAGTAGAAGGATCTACTGCACAATCTCCTGTTACATTATCCAACATAGAAGGATCATGTGGAATACAGTCAATTGCGGATAATCCTCTTGTTGCCACTACCATGGCTCCAATACCATTTGCCTCAACATCTGCCTTAGTAACACCAAGTTCAGATAATGGAATACTAATCTCATAGAAGGAATCATACTGTGTATCGTGTCCTTTTGCCATCATATCTTTGTAAGCGCTTGCATCGTATGCATCGTCCACACTCTGGGATCCTTCTAAGCCCATAATCGTCTTTGGCAGACATCCCTCTGCCATGTCATACTCAATGCCTTTCTCTTTAAACAAGCTACAGGATTCCTTATTTTCATAGTCTACAAGACCATCTGCGCCTGCCGCCTTGAAAATTCCAGGACTTCCAAGTCCAGGCTTTCCACTCATGTACAGTAAATGATCCACTCTTGTATCAAAGGTTACATCTGCTCCCCAG
>CADABQ010000037.1 GCA_902786205.1 uncultured Lachnospiraceae bacterium
GGACCAGAAGTCACTACTAAAGCTGAAGCAAGTAATGCTGAAATGACTTTTTTAGTCTTCTTTGATGAAAAATTGTTGTACATATACATGTCCTCCTTAAATATTTTTGTGTTTGCTCTGTCTTTTTGACAGGCTCGTTAGAATCTCCCCTGAACAAAATTGTTCGACTTCCATTCTAACATTTGAAGTTTTGAAAGTTACTTCCTCCGTAATATCCGTTCCACGGGATATTACTAATTTTTCTTAATCCATCTTCTCCTTTCCGCCTCAACCTATCTGGTGAACCGCTCGCGAAATCTCCCGAGGGAAAAAGTGGGACATCCGAAGCGTTTAACGCATACAGGATGTTGCAAAATGTGAAAAGGTTAAACCATTCACAAAGGAAAGTTCCCTTTCGAAAGAATAGTTAGTTTTTCCAAATAGCATTCTTCTTTCCCTCTTTCACTCCAGAGTCAACTATTTGTACTTCCCAACTAATACTTTACATCATTCTAACATCTTTTTTCACAAATTTCAATATCTTTCACGAATTTTTTCTTAATGTGATGTTTTTCTTGAATTTTGTGAGGTGTTTTTTTGCTACTCCACACGTCACAACCCTTTATTTTAAAGGGACTACAGCTTTTTACTTTTTTTGACATATCAAGAAATTTTTTTGATTTTTATTCCCGAAACCATAATTTTATGTACTTTTTTGAAAAAAATGTGCTTTTTTTGTCTAAAAAGCATTCTGGTTTTTAGACAACATCAAGAATAGCAATTTGCACTACATTTTTCTTGTATTTATTCCACTAGTACACTATTCATGTATATCAAAATGTGGCTTGCCTATTTTTTTAGATATAATGTATTTCTTTCGTTATTTTTGTTTTACCTGGTGTATTATCCTTTTTCCCTGTGTCACGTATATGTCACTTCTCTTACAATAGTTTTTCTTTTCTAAGGCGCACAATCCATATTTATGTTCTGTTTTTGACTTTTATGTGGCAAGGAAACTATATAATAGAAGAAACTTTGTATTAATTTTAGTACATTCGTTAATGTTTCCTTGATTTGTCACTTTTCTTCTGGGAGATTTGGTCGAATGACCTATGATTTTGTGATTGCAGGAACGGTAAAAGGTATTCCGCTCCCGCTTTGTTTTTATCTACTTTTTAATGCGACTTCCATAGCTGGGTTATATCTTCTTCACTCATGTTGCATTTTTCCGCTGTTTTGTGTATAGCAGCATCTTCATCCGCTCCAAATTCCAATGCCATTTGAATCATCGAAAGAATATTTTCATGAATATTTTTATTTAATTCATTTTGTAAAGTCTTGTTTTGGGTTTGTAGCGTCTGTTTTTCATTTTGTAGTGTTTGCTTTTCACTTTCTATTTCGTTCATGGTATTCTTCATACTTTCCACGGTACCTTTTAATTCTTGGTTTGCACTTTTCAACTGTTGATTTTCCTGCTCCATATGTTCTTTTTCGTATTCTACAATCTTTTGATAATTCTCTAATGAATAACTATCCAACATAATCTCCACCACCTCTGCTCGATGTTGCTCCAAAAATTCCCGCAAACGATTTTCTTTGATGCACTCGTCAATTGCACGATTGACTGCCGCTTCCAAAAAATCATACTCTTTTCTATAATCACGCACCTTTTTTACAAATACTGCGTAGTCCATCAACGGTTTGCAGTGTTCCATCAATTCTTTATTCTTCCCATAGTTAATGTTTAGCATTCTTGCCACGACTTCCACACATGGTTCTTCTCCCTCATCCATTTCAAAGCAATCGGATAAGCGAATGGTCGTTTCTTCTACCAAAGGAACGTTCTGTTCTCTTTTAGTATAGCAGAAAATCACCTTTCATTCTATATCTACTTTTTTTTACTACTTTCTTATGTTTTCTGTTACGTTCCTTATTGGAATGTTTGCCGATACGGCTGAATATTAGAGTGTAAAAAGAACTTTTACACTTGCTTATGAGTGTAACATATACAAATCCAAAAAACAAGCACCTTTTTTACGCTATACGAAGGTGCATCCTATAAAGTAAAAATATTCCTGCCAATAGGCTATCTATCAGCAGGAATACTATACTCTCTTTTTCTACTTTTTTGTGTAACAGTTCAGCCGGGCAGAAATGATTGTGGAAATTGCACATGACTGCTAGCAGGCTAAGTGCAATTTCTACAATCATTTCTATTGGGCTAACGCCAAACATGAATAAAGTGTCCAGCCAAAAAGGATATTTTTAGTCATGTTGTATATTCTGGCACTTTATGAATGTACGGCTGAACTGTTACTTTTTTGTAAGGTCTAATACTAAATGACGTGGCAATCCTTCTACCGGTAATGGAATAAGTTCTGCCTGAATCAATGGTTCAATATAACTGATAAATTCCTCACTTACATAGGTTCCATCTTTCGTAATCCACTCTTTTGGAACTAATTTTTCTACATTAGAAATCTTGTGTACATCATATACATCTGTTGTACACTGATATGGATCATCCGAAACACGCTTTAAGATGATCATCTTTCCATTATCTCCCTCAAATGCTGCCTTTACAGCTGCTCCACCTGCTGCAAATGCTTCATTGATATCTGTACGGGATGCCAAATGTGCTGCACTTCTTTGTAATGTGCTAAATTCAATTGCTCTCGTCTTACATCCCAATTCTGCCTGAATGGTATTGGCAAGAAATGTAGCGGTTCCTGTCAACTGCTTATGTCCAAATGCGTCCACATATCCATTGTCATTTCCCAGTTCACATACATATTTTCCTTCTTTTGTCTTGATACCCTCTGATACTGCCACAACAACCGATTTTTGTTTTTCTAATAAACTCTTTACTTTTTTTGTGAATTTCTGAATATCGAAAGCTACCTCTGGAAGATAGATTAAATCCGGTCCCGGACAATCCTCTCCTTTTGCAAGTGCTGCTGCACCGGTAAGCCATCCTGCATTTCTTCCCATCACTTCAATAATCGTAACGATATCTTTGTCATATGCCAATCCAATCGCATCACGTATTACCTCTTTTGTAGCTGTACCAATATATTTTGCTGCACTTCCATATCCTGGTGTATGATCGGTAATCGCCAGATCATTATCTATCGTCTTTGGTACTCCTACAAATTTTTGTGGATACCCTTTTACAATGGCATAATCACTCAGTTTACGAATCGTATCCATAGAGTCATTTCCACCAATATAAATAAAGCATTCTACATCAAGTTTATTTAACATAGCGAATATTCGCTCATATATTTCCGTATTTTCATGTATCTCCGGTAGCTTATATCTACACGATCCTAAATATGCGGATGGTGTACGCTTTAAAATCTCAATATCTAACTCTGTTTGAATAGAGTCTGACAAATCTACATATTTTTCATCTAAAAATCCCTGAATTCCGTGTAACATTCCATAAATTTTCTTTGCTCCCCTATCTTTGGCAGTTTTTACTACTCCCGCCAAACTGGAATTGATTACCGCAGTAGGTCCTCCTGACTGCCCAACAATAATACTTCCCTGCATAAGCATACCTCCTCATTCTGTCATAAATTATGTCAGTTTCTCCCCAAGCATGTTGTCCTTAGCCGTCAAACATGCCATGATAGCATTTATCTATATCTACAGTTTTCCCATCTGCCGAACTGTACTCTAACAATACAGTTTGACAATACTGCATTTCCATATAGACCGTCTTTTTATTTTATTCTTCCGTACTCGAATATATGCAACGAACTTTCTATCATGACACATTCTACGGTTCAGACATACATAAACAACAAATTCGCCAAGCAAAAGTCTGTTTGCCCAGCTATTTTCATCTGTTTTTTATTATATCAAATTTGGTACACAAGTACAAGTTTTTTGCAGTATTTTCACTATTTTTAACGCATTGTTCACAAATTGTTTGCATTTTATTCTAAATTGTCCCTGCATTTCAGGTAAAATTCTATTTATTTTTTCCCAATTTTTGTCCAGAACGTTGTATGCGTAACATTTATTTACAAAATAACAGGATAAAATGACATTTGTACTCGCTGAAGCGAACCTGGCTAACCATCCTGTCTAAGTGGTTATTTTCTTTTGCAGCCACATATAAATATCCTGATGGACCTGTTTCCAATTCTGTTCATTTAATATCTCATGTCGATCCCCCGGATATAATTTAATATCCACATCCACTAATCCATTGTATTTTAATTCTTTATATACCCATCTTACGGATCTTCCATAATTCCCCACAGGATCTTCCTGTCCGGATATTAGATAAATTGGTAAATCTTTTGGAATCTTTTTTATATTTTCCGGTTTTTGAATGTAAGTTAATACATCCAGAAGAGTCCGATATCCGTTTACCGTAAAAGAAAAATTGCTTAGTTTATTTTTCTTTTTTTCTTTTCTTATATTCGGCTCCTTTGTAATCCAGTCAATTTCATTTCTTCGCTCCTCTCTTGGTATACGTGCATTATAGGTTCCGAAAAATAATACTTTTAAAAAGCGGGAAGGATAATGATCCCCATGTATTTTTCTTGCCAATTCCGTTGCAATTCTTCCTATATCTAATATTATTTTTGAATGCCTTCCCGTACCACACAAAATAGCACCATCCAATTCTTCCCCAAATGTCATAAGATACCGTCTCAGCATAAACGATCCCATACTATGCCCAAACATAAAGTATGGTACATCCGGATATTGCTTTTTCATACATTTCGCTACTCGATGCATATCACACACTACAATAGCACTCATATGTTTTTGTGCAAAATATCCCAAGTTTTTTTCTTTTGAAGTATGCCCATGACCAATATGGTCATTTCCTACTACTAAAATTCCCTGTTTGTTTAAGTATTTTGCAAATCTGTCATAACATTCTATATACTCTATCATTCCATGTGCTATCTGCAAAATCGCTTTTACCTGTCCTTGCGGTTTCCAGATTACTACATGTAATTCACTTACTCCATCCTTTGACTTGAGCTTTTTATTCTCTATCTGTGTTACCCCCATAAATCAATACTCCTATTCTTATTTTCTCTTTACAAATCTAACTTTATACTTATACTATAAGTATGTATCGGTATTCATTTTTTGATACATTAGTTTACTAGGTAGGGAAAGGAAGGTTTCTATGTTCTTAATTGTTGGACTTGGTAATCCCGGAAGGGAATATGCAAATACCAGACATAACATTGGTTTTCGTGTCATTGATCAGTTATCAGAAATACATCAGATTCCGCTGAATCAAAAGAAACATAAAGCAATCTACGGCAGTGGCTATATTGAAGGAGTAAAAGTAATTCTTGCACAGCCACAAACTTATATGAATTTAAGCGGCGAAAGTGTACGAGAATTAGCTGATTTTTATAAAATTCCGCCAGAAGATATTTTAATTGTATTTGATGATATTAGTCTGGATGTAGGGCAACTGCGCATTCGAAAAAAGGGAAGTGCCGGCGGTCATAACGGTATTAAAAGTATTATCGCACATTTGGGCACACAAGAATTCTCACGCGTAAAAGTTGGTGTAGGAGAAAAACCAGAAGGTTGGGATTTGGCAGATTATGTACTTGGCGCTTTTCCAAAAGAATTGTCTGGTACTGTTTCCGAAAGCATAAAAAATGCCGCCGAAGCATGCAAATGCATACTAACCGACGACATCAGTACGGCTATGAACCGTTTTAATGCTAAGAAAAAATAAAGTTTACTGTATGTAAATAGTACAATTAAGGTTGCGTTTTTTGCATCCTTACGATTCAATTGCTGACCGGTGCATACCAAAGTGGTATGTATCGGTCACTGTTTTTATGCTCTGTGCAATGGTTCTGTCATCCGCCTTGGAAAGTTGCCCTTCTCTGTCTCTTCTTGCTTCCATTGCAAATTTCACACTGGCAGGTCCATTTACGCATCCGCCCTCACAACACATTCCCTCAATAAAATCTTCCGGTAATCTTCCAGATTTCAATTGCATCAATGCCTTTTTACACTCTGCTGTACCATTGCAGCCACGTACTTTTATTTCCGCTGTATCGCTTCCTTTTTCTTTCATAGATTCTAAAACTGCATTGGTTACACCACCTGCGGACGCAAACCGTTTTCCATAAATGCTTGCCCCTTGCTCATATTCTACATCTTCTTCTAAAACAATCTCTCTTGCATCAAACATAGCTGCAAGCTCTTCAAATGTAAGCGCATAATCTGCATTTCCCTGTCCACGTTCATTGCATACCTCACTTTTTTTAGCAATGCATGGTCCTATAAATACAGCAATGGCATCTTCATCCTGCGAATGAATATATCTTGCCATAGCTGCCATAGGTGATACGGTAGTGGAAACATTTTCCAGTAATTGTGGATAATGTTTCTTAATCAGATTGACAAATGCCGGGCAACAAGAAGTTGTCATTTTCTTTCCTTCTTTGTAAGCTTCTGTCCATTCATCTGCTTCCGAATCCGCTACCAGGTCTGCGCCCATGGCAACTTCCAACATTTCTGTAAATCCTAATTGTTTCAATGCTTTTCCAAGTGCTGCCATGGTAATATTTTTTCCAAACTGTCCCTCTCCTGCAGGCGCAACTAAAGCATAGACTTTTTTCCCTGCACGAATGTGTTTTATTACATCCGTCATAGAAGAACGATACCAAATTGCTCCAAACGGGCAATTTTCAATACATTGTCCACAACGAATACATTTTTTATCATCAATGACAACAATATGATTTTCGTCCATAGTAATGGCATTGACCGGACAACTCCTCTTACATGGTCGCATCAAATCCGCAATGGCATTATACGGACAGGCTTTGGAACATTTTCCACATTCTTTACATTTTTGAGAATCAATATGTGCTCGATCCATATGCATTGTAATCGCACCAAAATTACATGCCTGCTGACATCTCTTTGCTGTACATTTTTGACAGTTGTCCGTAACAACATATCGTGTAATGGGACAGCCTTCACAAGCAGAAGTAATCACCTGTATGGTATTGCGATTCTGTGTACCAATTACCGGCGGAAGCCCCTGTGCCATACGTATTCTTTGTCTTACAATTTCTCGTTCTCTGTAAACACAGCAACGAAATTTTGCCTGAGGTCCTGGTAACATTTCATATGGTAGCATTTGCTCTACTTCTTTTAAATCTCCTTCATACGCATGTTTTGCAACCTCCAACAATATCTCATGTTTTACGTTCTCTAATGTTGCGTTTTCTTCTATCATATGGCACCTCTTTCTTTTCAGCCTGTTTACAATCTCATTCCTGACAATCCATTTTATTCGCTTTGTTGTAAGTCTATACACGATTCCTTTTACCGCCTATAATATCCTTTTGTAAATGCCTGCGTATTTTCAAAAGGATTGGATTGCACTTTCTTTTTTCTGATATTGTTAAAAATATAACAAAGTTTCATAAAAAAGAATCCTCTGTCCATTGATACATACACACGCCTTTGTGTTTTCATGTGACGCACCTTTCCAGAGGCATCCTTCGTTATTCTACACCTGATTTTACTATCTGTCAATTACGGTATAACCTTGGTTTGGTTTAACACGAGCATATTTATCATTAAAACAGTTACTAAAAACTTCATACTTTTGTAACTTGACCTTTTTTTCGTCTTGCTTTATCATATTTTTATAGATATTGCGTAAATAAAAGGAAAGGGGTTTTTATGGCCACGATCAAACGAAGCAGACAAAGAGAGGCTATCAAAGAGTATCTTGCAGGTACAAAATCACATCCTACTGCTGATGAAGTTTATGAAAATATTCGTCAAATCATTCCAAATGTCAGTTTGGGTACGATTTACCGAAATTTAAATTTTCTAACAGAGCAAGGAGAAATCCAAAAACTCTCTTGTGGAGATAATAAAGAACACTATGACGGAAATGCGAAACCACATTCGCATTTTTATTGTAAATGCTGTCATAGAGTCAGTGATATTGATACACCTATGCCTCAATTTCGTCATTTGACAGATGAGCTTGATTTCAAAGGCGTCATTGATACCTGTGTTACTTTTTACATGGGTATTTGTCCACTTTGTAACACAAAATAATTGTTTTCTATTTAATAATAAGGCTATCGCAGAATTGTGATAGCCTTATTTAGAATACTCATTCTGGCACTTTATGAATGTCCTCGGCTGAACTGTGACCGTTTTTTAAGAATTTTTTTCAAAAAGGGTTGACTTTCTTATTATTTTCATGTATGATAAAGCCATAACAGTAATGATTACTGTTTTAGAAACAAAAAAAACTGCCAGAAACTTGTAGAATTATTATTTCCGTGCAGTTACGATACGCAACTGTGAGAATGAGTGTATAGGGACACTTTCTACACAGTCATTAAATTTTAAATATTTTTAAGGAGAGATTATTATGAGTAAATTTGTATGTCAGGTATGCGGTTATGTTTATGAAGGAGATGCAGCTCCAGCAGAATGTCCAGTCTGTCATGTTGGTGCAGATCAGTTTAAGGAAGTTACAGGAGAACTTACTCTTGCTGCTGAGCATGAATTTGGTGTTTATGGTTCTACTGTAAAGAACAATGACAAGATTAGCGACGAGGACAAGAAGTTTATCTTCGATCAGTTAAAGGCAAACTTTGAGGGAGAATGTTCTGAAGTTGGTATGTATCTTTGCATGGCTCGTGTTGCACACCGTGAAGGTTATCCTGAAATCGGTTTATATTGGGAAAAAGCAGCTTATGAAGAAGCAGAACATGCTGCTAAATTTGCTGAGTTGTTAGGTTCTGATTTGGAAGCTAACATGAAAGCTACAACAAAAGACAATCTTGCTTGGCGTGTAGATTGTGAGTTTGGTGCAACTTCTGGTAAGGTTGAACTTGCAAAATGTGCTAAGAAGAATAATTTGGATGCCATTCATGATACCGTTCATGAAATGGCTCGTGATGAGGCTAGACATGGTAAGGCTCTGAAAGGGTTATTGGATAGATATTTTGGTTAGATTGAAAAAAATAAAGATATATTCGAGGAATGAGTATTCAATACTTGTTCCTCTTTTTTGTTCTTTATTAGACTTTTCTAGTTTTTAGCAATTAAAAGCATCCTCTACTTCTTGAAACGAGAACTTGCTCCACCATACTTCACCTAAATTATATTTTTTCAACCTTCTCCTCTTGTATATAAACTTCATCCCACTGATCATCCTGCATCCATTCATCCTCTATGGTTATGTTATTCGCATCCTCAGCAATTGCATATAATTTATCTTTATTCTTTTCTATAAAATGCTTAAAATCTCTTATTCCTTCCATAAATGCCATCTCCTTCATTTTGTATAAGACATTATAAAAAGGATAGGGCACATCACCTCTATCCTTTTTTGTTTATCTTTGTTTGCAAAAAATATTATTTCACTTTAATACCTACTGTACCATTTCCAAGTTTATCTGAAGTCTCAACTTTAACATAATAAGTTCCCTTTGGCCAGCTTACCTTCTTTCCAGAATAGGATTTATAACCAATTTTACTTCCCTGGCCTCCCCAAATGATACTGTATCCAACTCTTTCACAGCACTTTTTTCCAACATTGATTTTTATATAACATTTCAACCGAGCGGACACCCGACATGGATACACATTAAACGCTTATATTAAAATGACCTTTTCAGACCAATTTACATTACTTTTTTCACCCTTAATAATATTTATCCCTTATCTCCAACATTTTTACATTAGATTCCTGCTCAAAAAATTTATCCAAAAATGAATAATCCAATTCCCTCAACAATACTTTTTTACGATAAACGTCTGCATCATCTTCTGTATCATCCAGCCACTCGCTCCATAACTCTAACTCTCCATAATTATCCACATGTTTTTTTATATATGTAAGCAATAACTTTACATTTTCTTCACTCCACCGAAAATCCAAACCACACACATACTTCTTGTTAATAGGTAAGTTTTCATACTCTTTACAATCCACTTTATAAACTTTTGGTTGTCCCAATGCGATCGTATCCATCTTTCTATTTTTCCATGCGGAAATAATAGGATTTCCTTTTTCCAATATTTCTTGAGCTTGATTGGATAGTTCCTTTATTGGTTGATTACTTGCTAAAAAAAAGATTTCGCTCATTATATTTTCTATTCATCCTTTCAAACACTATCCTATTTATTGTTTATTTCCATTATTTTTTACAACTATTACAACTGCCCCTACAATCAATATTCCAATAACTACTACTCCAATAATTCCACCTAAAAATATATTGTTTGCTGTAGGTATACTTTCTTCCTTTTCAGAATTCTTTTTTTCTTCCGGTTGTGCAGTCACATTTGTAGAACTATTGTTTTTCCTCCATTCTGCACATATTGTATAATAAACTGACTCACCTGTATATTTTACTGATAACTCTTCGTTTGGTTTGTACACTTTACCATTCTTATCCTTCCAGCCTATAAACGTATACCCTTCTACTTTACAAGATGGTTCAGGTAACGTAATCTTATACTGTTGTGTATCTATATCCCATTGTTCATTAATCTGTGGTTTATCCCCATCTAACTGTTTTTCTTCTGGTATATTCATATCAAATTCAAAAAAAGTTTCTCCATTCCATTTCGTACCATTTACTACTTTCAAAGAATATGTAGCAAGAACCTTTTTACTCTTTTCAGATATTGCAGCTATTGTTAAATTATCGCAATAACCAAATGGTGCATATAACTTTATGCACCGATTTCCCTTTTTATCGGAGTATTCGGTGGTCAAAAGCTCTATCTCTTTTGAACCGTCATTAGAAATTTTCCATTTAATCTTTTTATCTGAAGTGTTCTTTGCTGAAAGCCCTAATTCAGATCCCCAGTATAATGTGTTTGCTTTTGATGTATTTTCATCGCAAAAATCAATTTCTATTTTTACAGCCTGAAAATTTACCTTTGCGTAACTTTTACCTTTCCCAAAAATGAAACCTACTATAACAACAAAGGAAAACACTATTATCCATTTACTATTTTTATTACTTTTCATAAAGCATCTCCTCCTTTTTAAATCCACCCATTACACACTCTCTCATAACGTTACTTTTTTTGTTTTCTTTTCCGCTTCCATTGTTCAATGATACAACAAAGCTTTTTTATAACTTTTCCATGCGTTTTAAATTTTTTACTTTTTAATTTTACATTTTCAGTATATATATGTCAATAAGTTTTGTTTTTCATCATATTAATACAAACCATATGTCAATTTTTTATTAAAATATCTGTAGTTGAAGTTCTTTCATGGACTTTCCTTCCAACTAATGCTATGATACAAGGGATAAGCGTGTAACAGATATACTGCACGCACAAATAAATCAATAAGGAAACGAGGATTAATAATGGGAAATTTAGTAAAAAAATACGGGTATCTCCTTATGCTGATTACTTCGATTTTTGTTTTGGCGGGTTGCGGGAAATCTGCTAAGTCAGCCGAAATCAACGGAGCAAGTGATCTTCCTGGAAAAAGAATCGGTGTACAAATTGGAACTACTGGAGAAATTTATTGTTCCGATGAATATGAAGACGATAAGAAGGGTACAAAAATTGAACGCTACAATAAGGGGGCAGATGCCATTTCTTCTTTAAAAAATGGTAAAATCGACTGCGTTATCATTGACGAGCAGCCTGCCAAAGCTTTTGTAGATAAAAATAAGGAACTAAAAATTCTAGATGAAGAATTTGTGGAAGAAGATTATGCCATCTGTGTCAGCAAAACACAACCACAACTGACAGAAAGTTTAAATACTGCTTTAGATGAGTTAAAAGCAGATGGTACACTGGATGCAATTAAAACCTACTATTTAAAAGGGGAAGGCACACGCTATGAAGCCCAAAAGGGACTATCCCACAAAAATGGTAACCTAATCGTAGCCACAAACGCACAATTTGCACCTTACGAATATCACGACAATGGTGAAATCATAGGAATTGATATGGATATGGCGCAAGCCTTAGCGGATAAATTAGACAAAAAATTAAAAATACTGGATATTGAATTTGATTCTATTATCACAGCCGTACAGGGTGGTAAAGCAGATATTGGTATTGCTGGAATGACGGTAACGAAAGACCGCCTGAAAAATATTGATTTTACCAACTCTTATACCACCTCAAGACAGGTGATTATTGTAAACACTGGTGAAGGTAAACATGCTCTTTCTATTCAGGAAAGTTTTAAACAGAGTTTTGTGGACGACAATCGTTATGAGTATATTTTAAAAGGACTTGGAAATACCATTCTGATTTCTTTATTGGCTGTCTGTATTGGTATCTTTTTAGGATTTATCGTAGCAGTGATTCGTGCCACTCATGATATGACCGGTAATTTAAAATTGTTAAATTTTCTTTGCAGGATTTACCTTACGATTATTCGAGGTACGCCTACTATGGTGCAGTTGTTGATTATTTACTTTGTTATTTTTGCTTCTGTGGATATTAGCAAAATTTTTGTAGCAATACTGGCATTTGGATTAAACTCTGGGGCTTATGTAGCAGAAATTATCCGAGGCGGTATTATGTCTTTGGATTATGGACAGTTTGAAGGTGCAAGGAGTTTGGGACTTACCCATACGCAGACTATGTGCTATGTTATTCTTCCACAGACATTTAAAAACACGCTGCCAGCATTGGCTAACGAATTTATTGTACTTATTAAAGAAACTTCCATCAGTGGTTATATCGGTTTGCTGGATCTTACCAGAGGTGGAGATATTATCCGTGGTACAACTTATCAGGCATTTTTCCCTCTCATTGCAGTCGCTTGCATTTATTTACTTCTTGTAGTGGGATTAAGTGCATTGGTATCTAAATTGGAAAGGAGCTTGAAGAAAAATGAGCGATAATACAATCATTCGTGTAAAAAATATGACAAAAGCCTACGGAGACAATGTGGTTTTGGAAAATATAAATACAGAAATCAAACAGGGAGATATTATTGCAATTATTGGTCCTTCCGGTTGTGGCAAATCCACTTTTATCCGCACCTTAAATCTTTTGGAGCAACCTACCAAAGGAGAGCTTTATATTGACGGAGAAAATATTTTGGAAAAGGGACACGATATTAACAAAATGCGCCAAAAGGTGGGTATGGTTTTCCAGCACTTTAACCTTTTCCCGAACATGACTATTTTGAAAAATATTACACTGGCTCCTATGAAAACAAAGGGAATTTCAAAAGAGGATGCCGAAAAATTAGCTATGTCTCTGCTGACACGCGTAGGTTTGGAGGATAAGGCAAATGCATATCCTGACACATTATCTGGCGGGCAAAAACAACGTATTGCCATTGTTCGCGCCCTCGCCATGCAACCTGAAATTCTTCTATTTGATGAACCAACTTCCGCATTGGACCCGGAAATGGTACAGGAAGTATTAAATCTTATGAGGGATTTGGCAACAGACGGTATGACAATGGTTGTTGTCACACATGAAATGGATTTTGCCAGAGAGGTTGCTAATCGTGTTATGTTCTTTGACGAAAAAGGAATCAAACAGGAGGGAACGCCAGAAGATATTTTTGAACACCCAGAAAGTGACCGCCTAAAAAACTTTTTGTCCAAAATTGTGTAATGCTTCAATGCGTACATCTGTATGTATACAATCTATACGATTATATTTGCAAGCTGATTTGTTACTTGCACATTAAAAGCAGCACTACGTGCCTTGCGAGATACGAGGCAAGCTGCTTATCTCGCATAAGAAAACCCACCGCCTAAAGGCAGTGGGTTTTCTTGTACTATTATAATTACTTCGCATTTGCTGGTTCTATATTTACATTTTTACCTTTTATTTTTGCACTCTTCATTGCTTCAATGACTTCTTTTCCATATTCTCTTGGCACTTCTACGAACGTATATTTATCAAACATATCAATGGTTCCGATTAGTTTTCCTGGCATTCCAGTTTCCCCTGCAATTGCTCCTAAAATATCGCCAGGGCGTACATTTTGCTTTTTACCAATGTTGATAAACAGACGAACCATTCCTTCTTCTGCTCCAGTATCCCCAAAGTCAACAACGGCCTGCTCTGGCTGACTATTTTCACCCATTGCGGCATGAAGAAATGCTGCTGCCATATCAATAGAAGTGTAATCCTCCTCATTGACCTTCTGTTCAATCAAGTCAATCATACGGCTCAAGTCTTCATTTTGAATGATTTCATCGATTTTTCCAAAGATTTTCTCTATCTTTGTATCTGCCACATCATTTGCAGAAGGAATCTTCTTAGCAATAATCTTTGTCTTGCAGTAACGCTGAATGTCACGCAACTTGTATACTTCTTTTCCTACTACAAAGTTGAAAGCAATTCCTTTTCTTCCAGCACGTCCGGTTCTTCCGATCCGATGTACATAATATTCATCATCCTGTGGAATATCATAATTGAACACTGCCTCTACGTCATCTACATCAATTCCACGGGCAGCTACATCGGTTGCCACAAGGATTTCTGTCTTTCCATTACGGAAACGGTTCATCACTCGGTCTCTTTGCTGCTGTTTCATATCACCATGCAATCCCTCTGCAAAGTACCCTCTACCCTTCAACTCTTCTACTAAGGTATCTACACCACGTTTTGTATTACAAAATACAACCGAAAGTTTTGGATCATAAATATCCAACAAACGTGACAATACTTCGCTTTTATTCTTTGGTCTTACTTCATAATAATACTGCTCTACTTTTGGTACAGTAAGTTCTTTTTTTACCACTTTTACAATCTGCGCATTTTTTTGGTATTTCTTCGCAATATCCATGATTGGACGTGGCATAGTGGCAGAAAACAATACCGTTTGTCTTTCTTCTGGAATCCCACTTAAAATCGTCTCAATGTCATCACGGAATCCCATGTTTAACATTTCGTCCGCTTCGTCCAACACCATCATGTGTACATCGTTTAACTTTACGGTTTTTCTTCTCATGTGATCCATCACACGTCCAGGAGTACCAATCACTACCTGTGTTCCCGCTTTTAACGAACGGATCTGTTTTACAATATCCTGTCCACCATAAATTGGTAAAATTTTAATTCCATGCATAAATTTTGCAAGTCGGCGAATCTCTTCTGCTACCTGAATGGCAAGCTCTCTGGTCGGACACAATACAATTGCCTGTAAATGCTTATTCTTTGGATCAACCTTCTGTAACAAAGGGATACCAAAAGATGCGGTTTTTCCTGTTCCTGTTTGTGCCTGACCAATCATATCGCATCCAGACATAACAACAGGAATTGCCTTTGCCTGAATCGCACTGGCTTCCTCAAATCCCATCTCTTTTACTGCTCTTTGAATCTGTGGCATCAAATCTAAATCTTCAAATCTTACTGTTTCCAAAACAATTCCTCCATTTACACTCTAATGTACTCTCGGAGTCTCTTTGTGCCTAATTTTGCAAAAAATCAGCCGCAAAAGCGGTGCAAGGGAAATCCGAACGTACATCTCTATATAGAGTAAAAAAAGGCCCAGCATATAAAACCTCAGCCGTGCCCTCATTAACCAAGTATCCATAAATTTACATAACTATTTTCACCCGTTATCAGCAAAATGCTCAAACAATGACTAGATTTTTTAGTCATTCTTTCTATTTTGTATTTTGCGAACAACACCCTTTAAATAGTTACACTGTTTCTTAATATAACACATAATGAATTACAGTGTCAAGGAAAAATCCACTATTTTACAGCACACAAGTAACAGTTCAGCCAGAGTCATTCATAAAATGCCAGAATATACAACTTGACTAAAAAATCCCTTTGACCGAACTATTACGCACACAATAGCAAGCCAGAACTTCACATATACAAAATTTCTTTTAATAAAACTTTCGTTTTTATTATTTTTACTATTGCACATTCTTCTATAATTAGGTTATAATGTACGTAGTTAGCAATCTTACCTATTAATATATTTCCTTTTCAAGAAAGGCAGATGGAAAAATGACAAAATTGGAACAATTATTACAAGTAATCTCAAAAAAAGTCGTTTTTATCCAGACTCATAATTATCCGGATCAGGATGCCCTTGCCTCCGCCCAGGGATTAAAATTATTGCTGGAGCATTTTGGTATTCAGGCTGTTATCTGCTATAAAGGAGAGATTGATAAGTATAACACGATTAAAATGATCGAATTATTAAAACTGGATATTACACCTGCTGACAGTATTGAGTTTCGGGAAGATGATGAAACAATTTTGGTGGATTGCCAAAAGGGAAACAGCAATGTGAAAACTTACTGTGGAAAAGTCATCGGCTGTATCGACCACCATCAATTGCAGGATCCTTCCAGTTATCTTTTTTATGATATTCGCCCCAATGTTGGTGCCTGCGCAACGATTATTGCATCTTATTTTCTGGAAAATAACATTCCCATCGATCAGTTATTGGCTACTACGCTAGTTTATGCCATTCGCATGGATACTAATTTATTATCCCGCTCTGTTTCTGATTTAGACTTGGACATTTATTGTGATTTGTATAAACATTCCAATCGAAATATTATGCATCAATTGGATAGTTGTACCTTAAAATTTAAAGATTTAGTTACTTATCACCGAGCTATTGAACATTTGCGAATTTACCATACCGTTGCTTTGATTGATTTAGGGACAAACTGTTCAGAAGCCATTATGGGACAAATTTCTGATTTTATTTTAACCCTTCGGGAAATTGACCTGGTTTTTGCTCATTCTTACCGAGATAATGGTGTGAAATATACCGTCCGCAGCAATCGCTCTGACTTAGATGCTTCTGAAGTCGTTCGACAGGCTTTGGAAAATTTTGGTGATGGCGGTGGACATAATGCCATGGCGGCGGGCTTTGTACCTAATGTGCCAAATCCCAATACTGCTGCTACCCTGTCAAACATTGCAGAGGAACGAGTGTTAGAATATGTATCCGATGCAATGCACTGGCCAAGAGAAAAGAGAGCAAAGGGCAAACGCATAAAAAATGTACAGACAATCTGGAATTTGATAGATGGTAAAAAATGGTAACAGTTCAGCCAGGGTCATTCATAAAGTGCCATAATATACAAATTGGCTAAAAATATTCTTTTTGGCTGGACACTTTACTCATGTCGGGCGTCTGCCCGATAGAAATGATTGTACAAATTGAACTTAGCCTGCTAGCAGTCATGTGCAATTTGTACAATCATTTCTGCCCGGCTGAACTGTTACAAAAGATGGATTTAAACATACAAAAGGGTGTTGCCACACCTTAATTTTGTGGCAACACCCTCTTTTTTATTCCTGCACACCAAGTTGTCCTGCTTTATCTGTCAACACAATCGTATCTCCCATAGATACCTGTTCTGCCAAAATCATTCTTGCTACCAATGTTTCTACATTCTTTTGCAGGTATCGTTTCACAGGTCTTGCACCGTAAACCGGGTCATACGCCTGCTCAATTACTAATTGTTTTCCACTACCTGTCAATGCAATTTTAAGTTCTTTATCTGCCAGTCGCTTATTCAAATCTGCTACAAGCAGGTCTACAATTCCGCCTACATTTTCCTTTGATAATGGCTTAAACATAATAATTTCATCTAAACGGTTCAAAAACTCTGGTCTGAAATGTCCACGAAGATCACTTTCTACCATCTTCTGTACTTCCTCTTTAATATTTCCATCCTCATCAATTCCATCAAGCAAATAGCTGGAACCAATGTTAGAAGTTAAAATCAAAATGGTATTTTTAAAATCTACGGTTCTTCCCTGAGAGTCTGTGATACGGCCATCATCCAATACCTGTAATAATACGTTAAATACATCTGGATGTGCCTTTTCAATCTCATCAAACAGTACAACAGAATATGGTTTTCTACGAACCGCTTCCGTCAATTGTCCGCCTTCTTCATATCCTACATATCCAGGTGCCGCACCAATCAGACGAGATACGGAATATTTCTCCATATATTCACTCATATCAATACGAACCATGGCAGCTTCATTGTCAAACAAACTTTCTGCCAATGCTTTGGCAAGCTCTGTCTTACCTACACCTGTTGGTCCTAAGAATAGGAAGGAACCAATTGGTTTTGTTGGATCTTTAATCCCTGCCTTAGAACGAAGAATCGCTTCTGCTACTTTTTGTACTCCATCGTCCTGTCCCACTACTCTCTTGTGAAGTTGCTCTGGCAAATGTAAGGTCTTTGCTCTTTCACTTTCTGTCAATTTAGCAATTGGAATACCCGTCCAACGGGAAATAATTCTGGCAATCTCTTCCTCACTAACACAGTCATGTACCAATTCTCTCTTCTGTGTCTGTACCTTTTCTTCCTCTTCTGCCAGTTGTTTCTCCAACTGTGGAATCACACCATACTGCAATTCAGACATTTTTGCGGTATCGTAAGCACGCTCTGCAATTTTATATTCATTATGTGCAACTTCTAACTTCTCTTTTAATTTTTGTACTTTTTCTACTGCGGATTTTTCATTGTCCCACTTTGCTTTTTGCTGTGCAAAATCTTCTCGCAATTCTGCCAATTCTTTTTGCAGATTCTCCAATCTCTCTTTGCTCAAACGGTCCTCTTCTTTTTTAAGCGCCGTCTCTTCAATCTCTAACTGCATAATCTTTCTTCGCAAATCATCCATAGCAGTTGGCATAGAGTCAAGCTCTGTCTTAATCAACGCACAGGCTTCATCGACCAAGTCAATTGCCTTATCTGGGAGAAAACGGTCCGAAATATAACGATTGGATAAAGTAGCTGCGGATACCAATGCACCATCTGTAATTTTTACACCATGGAAAATTTCATACCGATCCTTTAAGCCACGCAAAATGGAAATCGTGTCTTCTACCGTAGGTTCATCCACCATAACTGGCTGGAAACGACGCTCCAAAGCTGCATCCTTTTCCACATACATACGATATTCATTTAATGTAGTAGCTCCGATACAGTGCAACTCACCTCTGGCAAGCATTGGTTTTAGCATATTACCTGCATCCATACTACCTTCCGTCTTTCCTGCGCCAACAATGGTATGAAGCTCATCAATAAAGAGGATAATCTCTCCATCACTTTTCTTTACCTCTTCCAATACGGCTTTCAGACGTTCTTCAAATTCACCACGATACTTCGCACCTGCTACCAATGCACCCATATCCAATGCAAATACTTTTTTATTCTTCAATCCATCTGGTACATCTCCCTGCACAATACGTTGCGCAAGTCCTTCTACCGCTGCGGTCTTACCAACACCAGGCTCACCAATCAGGACTGGATTGTTCTTTGTCTTTCTGGATAAGATACGAATAATGTTTCGGATCTCGCTGTCTCGTCCGATGACAGGGTCAAGCTTTTGCTGTCTGGCACGTTCCACCAAATCATAACCATATTTTTCCAATGTGTCATAGGTTGCCTCTGGATTATCCGATGTTACTTTCTGATTTCCTCTTACACTGGATAATGCCTGCAAGAAACGATTTCGATCAATACCAAAAGACTGGAACAGACCTTTCATTTCTTTTGTCGCATGTTTCAACATACTAAGGAACAAATGCTCTACAGAAACATATTCATCTCCCATGGCTTTCGCTTCATCTTCTGCATAAATTAAAACTTTATTTAATCCATCTCCAACAAACACTTTTCCACCAGATACTTTCGGACGTTTCTTTAACAGTCCTTCTACCTGTGCCAGAAAAACTTCGGGCTGTATTTCCATCTTTTCGATTAGCTTTTCAATCAAACTATCCTCAATCGTAAGCAAACTATAAAGTAAATGCTCCTGTGCCAATTCCTGATGGCCATAGTCATATGCAATCTTTTCGCAATTCTGTACTGCTTCCATTGATTTCTGTGTGAATTTATTGATATTCATACTACTACCTCCTATCATCAACACTTGAGGAATGGCTATAACAATTCAGGCAATAACCTGTTTTGCTACAAAAATTCGCTGCAAGTAAGTAACACATATATCTTATTTGTTCTACATCAACTATAACACTTGTAATTTAAAAATGCAAGCACTTTTTAATAACTTTTTATAGCTACGGGATAGGCATTCCGAAACTCTACCTTATCGTATTCCTTATCCCTGACATGATCCAATAAGTCTGCATCCGATTTCAAAAAGTATCGATATCTTACACTTGTTTTTCCAAAAGCTCCTACAGGATCATCCCAAGTAGCATCTATGTTGTACCATTTCTTTCCAATTTTTACAATATTCCAAGCATGAAGCTGTCCCTTTGCATTTCCCGTAATCACTCGACAAGGTATTCCTGCTTCCGTCATCATTTTATATAATAAAGTTGCATAGCCCTGACACGCTGAACTTCCTTTTATCATGGCATAATACGGCGCATTAAAACTTGTTGAAGTATCATATTCAACCGTATCAACAATATAATCATGTATCGTTTTTATTTTTTCATATGCAGACATGTTTTTAGCAATGCGTTGTTTTAAAACCTTCTTTACCTTTTTGTCTACCTCACGGGTTTGCTCCTGTGTCTCTAAATATTCCATGTCATAAACAACTGTATATATATTTCCAACGCCACTCATACTTATATGAGAAGCTTTGTGTACAAAATGCATATAATCATAGTCAGAGGAAGTCGTAGGATCGTCAATCAGAAAAGCCTTGTTGATACTCCCCTGTACAAAATTTTGCATTTTCTCCTTGTTTCCTCTGTAGCGTAGGGTAATTCTTTTCTGTTTTTCACACATTTTGTCATGCAGTTGTGAAACATATTCCTGCTTCTCCGTTTCCGTCATATTTCCTCTCAGATATCCGGATACCAAACGATATCGTTCCTCCATATAAAGTCCGGATAGAAGAATACTCCCTAACAATATTAAAAAAATCTGGAATTTTCTCAAATTAATTTCTCTCCTTTTTCTTGGCGTAAACGAAAGACACAGTCTGCATTCACAAACTGTGTCTCAAAAGCTTTTGTAGAAAAGCTTGTCTCTATTCTACACTTTCTTCCTCTTCTGCAAGAGCAATTTCGTACTTTTCAAGTATAATCTTCTGAATACGATCTCTCGTTTCTGAATTGATTGGATGAGCGATATCTCTGTATTCTCCATCGCCAGCCTTTCTACTTGGCATTGCAATAAATGAGCCCTTGTCCCCTTCAATAATCTTAATATCATGTACAACAAACTCATTGTCAATTGTAATAGATACAACTGCTTTCATTTTTCCTTCCTTATTAACTTTTCTCACTCTTACGTCTGTAATCTGCATTACATATGCCCCCTTTAATTTTAGTCTTCTGGTATGTATCATGAAGTAAACTCTAAGATGCAATACACTTAAAACAATTCCCTTCATTGCCTCTCAAAGATTTTTGTCACCCTGCTGTCAACCAGGTTGTCTATAAAACATACCTCTCATTTTTCTCAACAACAATTCGAATGTTGTCTGCATCACCTATATATGTCATATTAGAACGTATCGTATCCCTACTTTCTACAATACAGTTCTCAATATAAGTGTTGTCACCAATATACGCATCATTTAAAATGATGGAATTTTTTATGGTTACATTCTTTCCAATGTACACTTCTTTAAATAATACAGAATTTTCTACATTACCATTGATAATACATCCACTGGATACTAAACTATTTTTTACATTTGAGCCAACATTATACTTGGCAGGTGGAAGATCATCAATCTTAGAATATACATCCGGATACTGTTTAAAGAAATAATCTCTCGTATCCTTCTGTAGGAAATCCATATTGGTCTTATAATAAGACTCAACGGTTGAAATATTGCTCCAATATCCCTCTAATTCATATGCATAAATACGTTTCCAGTTTTTATATCGGATTAAAATATCTTTTACAAAGTCATGTTGTTCATCTTCCATCGCCTTTTCAATCAGTTCAATCAAAAGACGTCTTCGAATTACATAAATACCCGCCGATACCTTATTGGAATCTGTTACAATTGGTTTTTCTTCAAATTCTACAATACGCTCATCTGCATCGGTACGAATCACACCAAAACGTGTAGAATCCGCTGTTGATGGAAGTGTCTTTGTGGCAACGGTTATATCGGCTCTTTTTGCAACATGATACTCCAACATCTTATTGTAATCCATCTTATACACGCCATCTCCAGATGCAATAATAACATAAGGCTCATGACTGCTTTTTAAGAAGGAAAGATTCTGTGCAATGGCATCTGCCGTTCCACGATACCAATTTCCATTTTCTGCTGTAATGGTAGGTGTAAATACAAATAATCCGCCTTGCTTACGACCAAAATCCCACCATTTTGCTGAATTTAAATGTTCATTCAAGGATCTTGCATTGTACTGAGGTAACACAGCTACTTTTTGCACATGAGAGTTTGACATATTACTCAACGCGAAATCTATGCTTCGATATCCGCCGGCAATTGGCATGGCTGCAACTGCTCTCTTGTTTGATAATTCACCTAATCTGTTACTATTGCCTCCGGCAAGTACGATTCCAACTGCTCTCATTATCTGTCACCTCCCTTGATGATTACCTGTCCACTTTCCAATATTCCATTTGGATAGTCTCCTGGTTCTGTAACTCCAGATATTGCTGTATTTTTACCGATACGAATGCCACCAGGAATCACACTTCCCTCTCCAATTGTTGCTAATCCGTATGCATAAACATCCTTCTTTAATACATTTGGTGCTTCCTCACCTACACCAATATGACAATCGTTTCCAATCACAACATTCTCTGCAATAACACCCTTGTCTACGGTTGTACGATCTCCAATCGAAGTAGAACTCATAATGATAGAATCCCGAATCACAACACCAGGACCAATATATACACCCGAACCAATGACAGAGTTATGTACTTCACCATAAATCTCACAGGCATCTCCAATAATCGCCTTATCAATGACTGCCTCACCAGAAATAAACTGTGGTGGTATACGATCTGCTTTTGTATAAATCTTCCAAAACTCTTCATATAAGTTAAACTCTGGAATCAACTCTATCAACTCCATATTGGCCTCCCAATATGCAGCAAGTGTTCCAACATCTTTCCAATATCCATTGAATTCATATGCAAATAAACGATCTCCCTTTTCCATGCAATAAGGAAGTACATGCATACCAAAATCCAAGCCCGGTTGATCTTTCAATTTGATCAATGCATTTCTCAATACTGGCCATGAGAAAATATAAATACCCATAGAAGCCAGATTACTTCTTGGATGTTCCGGCTTTTCTTCAAATTCAGATATACGTCTCTTATCATCTGTAATGGCAACACCAAAACGACTGGCTTCTTCCATTGGTACCGGCATAGTTGCCACCGTAATATCTGCTTTATTTTCTTTATGGAACTGAAGCATCACTTCATAATCCATCTTGTAAATATGGTCACCACCTAAAATCAATACATACTCTGGATTATACTGTTCCATATATGCAAGATTCTGATAAATAGCATTCGCAGTACCTGTGTACCACTCACTATTTCCACTTTTCTCATAAGGTGGCAATATCGAAACACCACCAATATTTCTATCTAAATCCCAAGGAATACCAATTCCAATATGAGTATTCAATTTTAACGGTTGGTACTGTGTCAAAACACCTACAGTGTCAACACCTGAATTGATGCAGTTGCTGAGTGGGAAGTCAATAATACGATACTTACCACCAAATGAAACTGCCGGCTTCGCAACATTAGCTGTCAAAACACCTAAACGTGAACCTTGTCCACCTGCGAGCAACATAGCTATCATTTCTTTTTTAATCACGTCTCTCACCTCTCTAGTTCTTACAATACACCTCATTATACCATTGTTTTTTTCACTTGTAAATGTAACTTTTTCGTTTTTACAAAATATTTTTTATATTTTACACATTTTCGATAGTAATTTTCCATTTTGTCAATTTTCGCCCAAATGCGACACATTTCCAAAAGTTGGGAATAGTTTCCAAATCCAGTTTTAGCAAGTGAATCAATCAAAACTATCTTTCTCTTCTGTTTTAAACACGGTATTTAATTCAGTGATAGCTTTCATCATTTCATTCATATTTACAACCACTTCCTCAATCTCAGCAACCTGTTCCTCTGTTGATGAAGAAATTACAGAAGCCGTTTCTACGGATTCTGTGGACATATGCTCTACATTCTTCATTGCACCAAGCAGTTCTTCTTTTATTTTACCTACTCCAGTTAATTCATCCTGTAAAACATGCGTGGTCTTTATGATTTCATCCGAACTATTAATCATTGACCTAAATACCTCGATTGTATTTTGAAGTTTATCGTTCGCTTCTTCTACAATATTTCCATTATTATCCATGATTTTACTTGTAGCATCTACTGTCTCAATAATATCCTTTAAAATATCATCAATTCGTTTGGTTGCATCGGCAGATTCTTTTGACAATTCATTTATTTCTTCTGCTACAACCGCAAATCCCTTTCCTGCCTCACCTGCTCTGGCAGCTTCTATTGCGGCATTTAATGCTAATAAATTGGTTTGGCTTGCAATCTGATTAATGCTTTCTATAATCGTACCAATCTGTCCTGACTTATGAGACAGTTCCACAACACCTTCCGCAGCCTTTCTTGTAGATGAAATGTTTTCCTGAAATTTGACGGATAATTCGCCGATTGCATCCATTCCTTCTTCGTTTTGTTTCTTTACTGCATTTACAGAGTCCACTGTATTCTTTACAGATTCTTCTGATAATGTAACTCAAACTTCGCACATTAAAATGTGCCTATGCACCTTGAAAATTCAATAATAACTGGCATAAAAATAGCATGAAACCAATGGTTTTGGTATAATTG
>CADABQ010000038.1 GCA_902786205.1 uncultured Lachnospiraceae bacterium
TAAGTTCGAAGAGACTGAGTTTCTGGTCGTTTCTCTTGAACTAATTTTTGGTTTTTCTAATTGAACTATCTGTGGCTAATTCAGGCGAGCTCTAATATTAGTAATTAAGTTCTTGTCATTGCAAACAGCAGAAAGGCCTTCAATGAAATATTCAATATCATTTGCTTTATCCATCATGTAACTCATTTTGTTTTACCTCACTCATAATTTTATAATATGTAAAACAAAATTCATTAAACCAATAATTTAAAATTTTTTTACAACTCACTAAGAATATTTTAGAAATTATTGTAAATTAACAATTGAATGGTAGAATGTCGTTTGTGTCGCCGGTTGTCGTCTTCTATGTCGTCTGGTGTCATTTCCTTATAGAATAGGTTCTGTTCCTGTTTGCACCATTTGAGAATAATTTTTCCTTCTCCAACAAGTTCTGCAAGATAGTCTTTTGTTCGAGATTGCTTTAATCCTATAAACAATGCGATATCTTGAGTTCTAGCTTCTGTTTGAGAAGACAAGTATTCACATATTTTTTTTGTAGTTTATCGCCGATTCATTAAAGTTATCGCCATTTTCAGACTTTATCGCCGATTTATCGCCGATTTGTGAGTTTATCGCCGACGTTTTTGTATAATTTACTAATCAGAAAAAAAGTGCACTAAACTAGAACAAATACCTTTTAAACCATTGAGCAGTATCAGTATTAAAATCATAGCCCATATCATCTTGAAAAAGGAATCTATACAGCATACAGAACATAGGATTTTGTGCTTCTTCCTGTGAAAGAGTTGGTTCTTTTGTTACTAAAAAATGCCTGTAAAATAATCTGATTCCATTTTGAATCATTCCTTTTGAATCTTCAGTTATAAAGCCTTGTTCCGCTAAGGAATCAAAGAAGTTGGTAATAAAATAAGCAGGAAATATTTTTCTTCTGAAAGTTAAATATTGTTCTTTTCCTGAAATATCTGGGAAAGGCTGGAGTATTAAATTATCCTCTGGAAGCAAATCTTCATTCATAAATAGTTTAATAACTTTCCAGCTTGGTCTGGAAGTCTTACTTTTTGTCCATCGTTGAATCAGGATTTTTAAGTCAGTAGAATCCTTTTCATCAATTTCAAATTTCTTATCATTCCAATATTGAAAGAGCTGCTTTTTATCTTTTACAAGTGCGAGGAATAAATCAAAGACTCCTTCCAATGGTTCAACAATTTTTGTGTATTCATAAGTTGGAAGATAGAAATTAAACTGAAATATAGCAGAAACGATTGCAGCAGGCCGATTATTGTTAAATTCTTTGAAGTTTAATAATTCCTGCATTGAAAGTTTATAAGCATAACAAATTGAATACATGATTGTATATTCAATTAATTCATTTTCTGGTATTACATCTTGTGGTGTAAACTGAATAAGATGCATATAAGGAATAAGTAAATCCAGAATGGCGCCTTTGTCCCAGCTGTTTATATAATCTTTTTTCTTAGCCCAATCTACAAATTCATTTAAGATATCTACAAATCGCTTGAAATTATCGTCATTTACAATATCAAAATTGAAATCTGTTTTTAATAATTTCTGGATTTCTTTTTTGCGAGCTTGCCAATTGTAGTCATAGAAATCAGCAAAGCCATCCTGTCCAATTGCGTCAATAAAAAGTTTAATAATGTTATTTGCCGTAAACTTCATAACATCAGCCTCCTTTAAGATATATTTGAATCTTAAAGTACAACTACACAAAAATCATAACTTTTTAGGGAAAGTTGATTAATAGCTGCAAAAATCATTTTTAATATTTTTATAATCATATTCTTTGACATTTTGAGATAAATATTGAAGAGCCTTTATTATGAAATCTTTCATCTGTGCTTTGTTATTTGTTCTTTCTTTATATCCTGAAATAATATCATCCATAAGATAGAATGTATATTCTTTTAATTCGTCTGAACTCTGATTTTTAACAATGTCATTATAGAGAAGGTCATAATCAATATTATCTAGTGTAGTAAAGTCATTCCTCCTTAATACAAATGATGGTGGAATTCTAAACATTGTTTGCGTTTTATTTTCATCTCTATATGCAAATGCACAGTCAGCTGTATTTTCTTCAGAAAAGAAATTGATTATTTTATAGTTATTCTCATCAATTCTTTTTGCAATAAGTAAAAATGTAATATTGGCAATTGATATTTTATAAAGCTTATCAGGATTAGTCGGACTACATGGCATCTCTAATAATACGGTGTTTATTAAATTAACAAAAGTTTCTTCATCTTTTTCGGTAACTTTATCATAGTCTAATGTTGTAGTTATCTTTAGTTTCTTTAATAGCTCTTCTATTTTTTCTAAAAGATTAAGATTATTTTTGAAGTATTCTATATTAATATTTTTATCATTTATATCAGAATCTTTTAAATTAAAACCTTTATGCTTATCAACCTCAAATTCCTTGTTTTCAAGGTATGCTATAAGAAATTTTGTATCATGTATTCTTTCCTGTAAATTTCCTTGCAAATCATAATGAAAATTTCCTTTTACTGTGTTTCCAATTTTCTGTAATTTATATGAAAAGCTTTTTCCAAATTTCATATCAAAAATATCGTCTTTATATCTGATTAATTCAAAATTGTCATAAAACTTCTTCCCATTAACTGAAATTGGTTTATTAAGATTTGAACCAAAAGACGCTAGGAAAATTGTATCTAAGGGTATTGTTATGCCTGTTACAGTATGCTTAAGAGAAACAGTAGCCGGATGATTTAAGAAATAACCAATTGGATCATCTTTATATTTTATTCCACTATAAGTAATGTTAAAACTATCGAAACCAGGTATTCTATTATTAAAAACATCTTCTAATGTAAAATCTTTTTCTGGTAATTGCATTTTCATGTCATTAGCAAAATTATAGAAAACATCAACAGCTTCGTCTTTATCGTTTGGAAACTCATCTAAGTGAACTGAAATAGTATCTTGATTTTCTTTTCCTTTTAGCAATCTTCTAATTTTCAGAGTAGAAAGAGTATTATAATAGATTTTGTAATCATCATTTTCATTTAAATAAACAACAAAGAATATAACTCCATTATGATTTAAGTAATTCCGTAAATCATCAGTTTCGATACTAAAAGAAATCAAATTTGAATAAGGTGGATTTGCATAATGACCTTTTAATTGTACGGGTATGTTTTTTGCAAGAAACTTTTTTGCCGAAGAATCTTTAGAGTTATAAAGTCTTATATGACCATCCCAACTTGGAGTTTTATCATTTGAAGGTATATCAGTAGTAATATAACCTATGCGATTTAAGAAACCTTCCAATGTACTTCTTGCTGATAATTCAATTCTTTCTTTATTCATTGCTATCTTCCTGTTTTTTTTTCATTTGTTCATTTTGTAAACGCAAAGCAGCAAGTGTCGGTCTTTCAATGGAATTAAATGGTCCCAATTTGTTTCTATATGCACTTTCTCTTAAACGAATAAAATCTAGTTGTTGTATAATCGGAAACTGTTTATAACTGGTCCAAATAAAATATCTTTTTTCATCTTTAGAAACATTTATTTTCTTTGAAAAAGCATCATCAGTATTTCGATATTTATAAGAATCAGAATTCATTTTTTTTAATTCACTAACATCTGCCTTAAAATAATAAACACAATCTGTAGTCTTTAAGAATTGACAATAATTAATTTTTTGAATATCTGTGTTAGAAGGAATGATTTTTCCATTTGTTTTTTTACAATTATAAACTAAAGAATCATATAAAATCACAGTATATCTAGGTGATATTGGCATCAGGATAACAGCCCCTTTTGATCCAATACCCATTAGTCCACCATCATATTTTAATTCATACAAAAATGGATTCAATACAAAAACAGGGCTTTTTCCAATTATAAATGTTTCATCTGGATTTTCTAAAAGTGACATTTTTAAATCAGAAACGGTATACGCAATATCCAAAGATATTCCGAATAAATAGTCATGAGGTTGAGTAAGCGTTACATAAAAATCATCAATATGTTCTTTTATCGATTTTTCTAAAGTAGTAGCACTTCTTAAAATTTCTTTCATTGTCTCTGACATAAAACTATTAGTTCGTTTTACAGCTTCAGGGGTTCTATTCAATTGAAAAACCATAAACACCCTTACAGCAGCATCTTCTTCATTTGTTAAATCAGTATGTCCATTAATAAGCTTTCTTAAAGCAGATGCAAAATTACCTTCAAGAATTGAATATGCGGTTTCTAATCTTTGGTCTTCTCCGTAATAATATTTTTCACATGCCTGATTATATAAATCAACATTTTCTATCTCTTTATTATCAGTTAAATAAAACATGTTGATACGTTTTTTCTCAGCATCGCATGAAAAGTTTCGTAATAATTCTCGAGGTACATAATGCTGTTTTATTACAGGCATTTCATTATAACTCCAAAAGTCTATTCGGATTTTATATCAACCGTAATCGTACAAGAGTCAGCTAATCCATACTGTTGAATAAGTTGATTGGTAAAAAATCTTGCTCGTGAACAAGAAATATTTCCTTCAGCAAAATATTTAGATGCTCCAATCTTTTTTCCTGCATTAACTAAAGTTTTATCTTCAGAAAGTATTGGGTCAAACTCCGGAGGATTCTTTGATTTCTTATCTTTATGGAGTAAGTTTGTTTTAACTATATTATCAAACTTTGCAGAATCAATTTTAAGAACATATTCACTAACTTTGACTAAAAGCTGATTCCAACTTTCAAGAGCAAACTCTTTTCCTTCAATTGTCACAGATTTTATATCAGTACCATTCATGTCTGTATCCAAATCTGTTATTGGATAAATTCCTGGTACAAAATCGTCAAATGATTTTTGACTTGAGTATGGTCTTGTTCGTGGAATAGGTGCTAATATTGCTTTACATGCTCTATCAGCTAAATTGGCATTTCTTTCAATAATTGCAGCTTCGTTCCAATCTGTTTTAGTAAGAATTTCTTTAGTAGTCTTGAACTGCACATCCTTCATTATTTTGACTTTCTCTGGCCAAGGCTTATTTGAATTTTCACTGTTATAAGCACCTGAGAGAGGGGCTAAATTTCCAATACAATTTAAATAGTTATTGTATGTGTGTTCAGCTTTATCTTTACCGCCTAAATTCTTAATCCACCAATCAGAAGGAGTCTGCGGCATCAAGTGTTCAATAGTTACATCATCAAAATCAACAGGAAGATTCTTTGTTTCAAATTCTTCGATGGAAAGAAGAATTGCACGTCCATAACTATGATTTTGTTTTTTTGATATCATCAAAGCTTCTTTGAAATCAGTATCATCTGGATAACGACCTGATTTACTTGAGCTATTAGATAATTCAAATTGAATATCATCGAAAGTACATTTTATTTGATTATCCTGCATTTTCTCTATCAATGTATGAACAACAGAACGTAATGCACCACCACCGCCAGAAGCTCCTACAATTCGGAAGCGAGTAAGGAAACAACGTATTAAATTGAAGATAGGAACGATATCTGTTTTTTCATCAGCACAACGTTTTAGTATATACATGAAAAGACAATACATGTCAGAAGATGCTAAATATTTTAAGATTAAGAGTTCACGGTCCAACTTTGCATTTTTAGAATCAATTGTTAGGATTGCATTATAAAATGGAGCATAATCTCGCATGTCTTTAAGGACATCTTCATGTGAAAGATTGTATGATAAAACATAGTTTTTAAAGTCTTTATAAACTTCAGCCTTTTCAACATCTTCACAAATCTTCATGATAAGGTAGTCTTTTACAAATTCTGAAATATGTTCTGTAGTTATGATTTCCTCAATTTTTACCCAGTAGTTTTTGTAAAGACGTTCCTGTTCTTTTGCATTATTTGTAATCAAAAGATAATTGCGGAGTAAGTCTGCAGCTGAGAGAGGTTTTCCTGTAGAGTTGATTTTTTCAAAAACGGTCTGAACTGTTTCAAGTGCACTTGTCTGAAGGTTTACTTCTACAACTTCAAGTTTTGGAATAATTTCAAACAAATCCTTTGGATCAATATTGCTTCCAATAATTAATTCTTTGAATCTTCTATAATTTTCTGCGATTTTTCCAGTTTCATCTGTTCCAAAGTTGCCATCTACGAGTCTTTCAAAACAACCTTCGTCATAGTCAGTTTGCTTTAATCTAACACGATATGAATCATCAGAATCTTCATTTTTAAGATATTTTCTGTCAATTTTCTTTTTTAAAGTGTCATCAGTAGTTATGTCTCTAATAGCACATAAAAGCAAAAGAATTGTAGTTACACGTTGCTGGCCATCAATAAGAATATTTTCACTAAATGAAGCTCCGTTATTTTCGCCTTCATAATAAATGATGTTACCGAGGTAGTGATTTTTTTTGCTTTTTACTGCGTTCAGGATATCGTCGAAAAGCTCTTCACACTGTTCTATTGTCCATTCATAATTTCTCTGAAATGGTGGAATTATAAATACTTTATCTTCTCCACCTATGAATTTTAATATAGTTGTTTCAGTAGCTTTCATTTTTTTCACTCCTATTTATCTAATGGTAAATCAGGTCCATAATAAGGCATTGATTCATGTACTTCAAAAATACCTGTTAAAGGTTTGTCAGAATATTTCATTATCTTTTCACGATATTCATATCGAGTTTTAATATCGTTGATTTCTTCTCTTCGTTTTTTGGATATTTCCAAAAATGATTCTTCCTGGTCTAATCCTAAAAAACGTCGATTTAATAAACTCGCTGCAATTCCAGTTGTTGAACTACCTGTAAAAGGATCTAATATCCAGTCATTTTCTTGAGTAGAGGCTAAAATGATTCGTGCAAGTAGTGGTAGTGGTTTTTGAGTTGGATGTTTACCACAGGACTTTTCCCATTTTGCAATTGCCGGAAGAAACCATAAATCACGCATCTGGGTTCCACCGTTAATTTCTTTCATTAATTCGTAATTGTAATAGTGGGTAACTTTTTTATTTTTTCGGGCCCAGAGAATAAACTCTGTTGAATGTGTAAAGAACTTACAAGAAAGATTTGGAGGAGGATTAGTTTTAGCCCAGGTAATGCAATTCAAAATACGGAAATCTAATTCATTAAGCATTTGAGCAACACTAAAAATATTGTGATAAGTTCCGCTAATCCAGATAGTACCATCTTCAGTAAGCTTTTCTCGACAAAGGCTTAACCACTGACGATTGAATTCGTTATCTTTTTCAAAACCTTGAGATTTGTCCCAATCTCCTTTATTCACAGAAACTTGTTTACCACTTTGAACTGAAATGCCGCCATTTGAAAGAAAATACGGAGGATCAGCAAAAATCATTTTAAACTGAAAATTTATATTTTGAAGAAGTTCAAGACAATTTCCTTTTGCAAGAGTAAAATCTAAGTTCTCTGAACGATAATATGCCTTAATGCTCATTTTTTACTATTCTGTATCTTCCTGATTTTACAAGGTGAATACTGTTATAATCCAAAGGATTCGTAAATTCATATTGCCAAATATAATATATCTGTTCACCCTTAATTATTCTTTTTTCAAAGAAAAGAGGATAAACTGTTTTTCCTGTATTTTCATACCATTGCCTATATGGATAGTATAATTGTCGAATAATAGTATTTTTCGTTTTTGAATTTTTTGCTTCTACTAGAACTAATGAATTTTTCCCTTCATAACCGGCATCAACTTCAGTTTGTACACCTTCTACATCTAAATTAAAACCATTAACTTTAAAAGAAAAACTTGGTGTGTATTTTCTACCTCGAATTGTTAATACTAAAGAAGGATCTTCCATAAAAGTTCGTATTAAAGAATTAGCATAAGCGAAATCCAAATATTGCATTTCTGAATCACCAACGCCTGAACTAATTAAGTCAAAATCTAATTTGCTTACATAATCTTTTATAGGTGTAGTAATATCAGGAATATCAACATAGCCTTCACCCTTAATTATGTAATATGAACCATTTTTTTTAGGTAAAATAAATAGATTTTTCTGTACAAATATATCTGGTCTTTTCTTTCTAGAATCTTGCTTACAAAGAATACGAACTTCTTTTTGTGATGTTTTTGTAAAGTTTTGACAAGCTTTCTTTATATCATCTGCATCAAGTATATAAGGTTCCTTGTCAAAATCATGAGAATTGATGTTTTTAAAATCAAATATTGCTTTCCATGAATTACTATCTGCCATCGTTATTTAAAGAGCTCCTTCATAATCCCATTTTGCATATCATTAATGCTGTAAATATCATCAAGAACATCAAATGTCTCTTCAAGATTTCTTGCAGCTGATTTCCATCCAGCTCCATCTGTGAACCAAACGAACTTTGCACCTTTTACATTTTTCATTTCAGTTGCAATAGTTTTATAACTGCGTGCTGTCTCGTTTAATTTAGAACCACCACTTCCGTAGAAGTTGGTTTCAATAAGATAAATACAATTATCTGTCTTTACTACGAAATCCCAGCGCTTTTCCATTTTGCCCTGGTTTGAAACTGCAGATAAATCTATATTCCATTTTCTGGAAACTTCGGAAACATACATTTCTTTGAAGTAGTTTACATCACGCTTAAATCCGGCTTTCTGAATATAACTTTCGACTAAATCTTCCATCTGATGACCGCCGCGGTTCTTACGACCATTTGAGTCAAGACCAGTTTCAACGCCAGTAACATAGTCATACAGATTATTGATAATGTGATTTGAAAGAAGGTCAAAAAGTCCTGTCTTTCTCATAAACAATTTATAATCTTCGACTGTGTTTATTTGTTTATTGAAGGTGTAGAGTTTTACATCTCCATTTTCACCTGCAAAGATTTCATATTCACGGACAGCAAGTAAAATTGGGATACATTTTAATGTTTCTGGATATTTTGCAATTAAGTTCTCGAAATATGTTTCAATGTTTTTGGAACCAATTAATGAGTTTAAGATATTCAATTCAATTTTGATTGCATCAACATTTTTATAAACTTTTGCAAAATCAATATAATAACCAAAGTCAGCTATGCTATATCTGAAACTTGAAAGCCAAGTATTAAAATTTCTTGATGCCATAAAAAAACTCTCCTAGAAAACAGCTGCGATATTACTAATCAATAATTCATTAATCGGGCCACGACGTCTGGCATTACTGTTTACCATTCGTGCAGCTTGAACTCTTTCTATATTAAAATCTGCATATAAATTATCGAAGAACTCATCCTGTTCATTTGCATTGTGAGGGTCTGAATTACTTGCAACAATTAAGGCTCCTCTATGTGCCATTTCAGTAATAAAGTTGCCTAACTCAATTTGCTGAACATCAGAAAAACCATTTTCATTATACGATGTAAATGAAGATGATTCTGTTAAAGGTCTATAAGGTGGATCCAAATAAACAAATGTATTTGCATCTATGAAATTTCGGCAGTATGAATAATCACCTACATGCATCTGAACATTCTGAAGAAGTTGATTACATTCTCGTATATTTTCAGCATCGCAAATTAAAGGATTTTTTGCACGATTAAATGGAACATTAAATAAACCATTGCGATTTACTCGATACAGACCATTAAAACAAGTCTTATTCAAATAAATAAAAAGGGCAGCTTTTTCAAGGTCATGTACAGGATTTCGTTCTACAATAAAATGATTATATGTTGCACGTTTTCCAAGATAGAGATCCTGACGGCCTGTTTCGGGAGTCTCAAGATATTCTGTTTGAAAGTGTTCCAATATCTGAATTAAAGGTTCACAGTTATCACGAATTTTTTCATAGAGGTTTATTAATTCTGGATTAATGTCATTGATAAGAACTTCATTAGGATGAAATGTCTGAAGCACATCAAATAATACAGCTCCACCACCAACAAATGGCTCGCAATATTTGGTTATAATTTCAGGATAGCGTTGTCGAATTTCTGGTAAAAGCTGGGTTTTACCACCTACCCATTTTACGAACGGTCTTGCAGACATTTTTATTCCCCTATAAATAAGTATTATACATCAAAAATAGAATTATTTATAGATATTATATACTCATAGGGTGACAAGGAACGGCACTTCTATATTTTTAACGAAGGCCGTAGGCCAAAAACCTACGGCCCACGAACTTAAAGTAAAGAGTTTAAGTAAAAGTTGAATTTCAGTGAATTCAGGTGGATTTAATTGAATTGCTAATTTTAAAATCTAGTGTTATATTGTAGGTATCCATGGGCTGAATACCACTATTTTTGGTCTTATTTGTCTATTGAGGTTCAGAAAGCTTCAGTTAAAAACAAAAAACCACTCATTTCTGAGTGGTCTGTTATAGCGGGGGCAGGACTCGAACCTGCGGCCTCCGGGTTATGAGGGGGCACTTGGGAGCTCTTTCCCGCTTCAAATTACTCTTGTTTGTCTTATTTATTGGAATTTTAGCACGTTTCTTCTATATATGCAATTCAAAATGCTTCAGATATTTTCAGAAAAACCATATTTTTACTTAATGTTTTTCCTTAATTGCAGAGGGCGGAACTGTAGTATCTTTCCGCCCAAAATTCTGCTTTTTGGCTCAAGATTTTTAAAAAGTTTGGTACAAACCGTGGTTAGTTTTATCTAAATCGGCCGCCGGGTTTTTGGCGAAAAAAACCGGCGGCCGCTGCTCAAATTTGGCAATAATTTAAGTAAAATACTTAGAAAAATGGTTTTTATTTTCCATAGTTTGGATTTTTCTCAGCTACTTTCAATGTACCATATTCATCATTCATTGAATATGAAGTTTCATTTACTGCTTCATCAAAATCGGCAACATTATCTGTCCAAAGTTCGCACTGGCTGATTACAGTTTTCAATGCATCTTCCTGACCTTCTGGCGGATATTTATATTTCTTCAGAAGTTTCTTAACAATCATGCGCATTTTGGCACGGGCGGATTGTTTTTTCTGCCAATCGATTGTTTTGTTTTTGCGGAGAGTTTCGGTAAGTTCTTTTGTAAGTGCAACAAGGTCTTCGTTTGAATAGAAATCTTTTACAGCTTCAGGTTTTGTGAGTGCATCGTAGAAAGCAAGTTCTTCGTCAGTTAATCCGAGCTTGTTTCCTTCTTCGCTTGCATGAAGCATTTCTTTTGCAAGTTTCAAAAGTTCCTGAATTACTTCTTCATTTGTGAGCATTCCGTTAAGGTAGCGGTTCAGTGTCTGCTGAATGAGTTCGCTGAAGGCTTCTGATTTTACAAGGTTTGTACGTTTATAAACTTTTACCTGTTCATCAATCAATTTCTTGAGCATTTCTACGGCGAGGTTCTTTTCTTTCATCTTTGAAATATTTTCGAGGAAGGTCGGATCAAAGAGGTTTACTTTTTCGCCAACATCAGAGAAAAGATTTATAACGCCATCTGATTTAACTGACTGTTTAAGAAGTTCGTTTATGCGGTCGTTAATTTCTTTGAGAGAGAATTTCTTGCCAGATGGATTATACAAAATACGCATCACAAGAACGCGGACAGATTCAAAGAAAGCGGCTTCAAGACGCATGTGCTCTTTTACCATAGATGAACAAAGAGAAAGGGCTTGTTTGAGCATTAAGGCTTCTTTTATAAATGCCTGTTTCTGTTCTTCCTTATTTGGAGCGACAATATAGTTTACTGCCCCGCTGATTGTCATACCGCGCTGTAAGTCTGAGCCTTCATAGAATGGAGTGTAATCATAACCAAAGAAAAGGTTTCGGCAGATTTCGAGTTTTTCCTGGAACTTAGGGAAGGCCCGTTTTGCAACATCCATTTCGCCGTAGTTCTGGCGGTCGCGGACGGTGTAATCGTTCATTGCCTGTTTGAGGGCACTTGCTATTCCAACATAATCAACAACAAGGCCTCCTTCCTTATCCTTGAAAACTCGGTTTACACGGGCAATTGCCTGCATAAGATTGTAGCTTTCCATTGGCTTGTAAACATACATGGTTGCAAGGGAAGGAACATCAAAACCGGTAAGCCACATATCAACAACGATTGCAATTTTAAGAGGGCTGTCATTGTCTTTAAAGCGGGTTGCAAGTTCCTGCTTGCGATGTTTGTTGCCGATTATTGCACGCCATTCTTCCGGATCCTTGTTGCTTTCTGTCATAACAACAGCGATGCGGGCATCGTCACCTGGAACTGTAATCTGCTTTGAACCGACTGTGACTTGAGAAGTTGTCCCCGCCCAGCTCGGTCGCAATTCCAGAATACGATTAAAAATCTTCATCGCAATAGAGCGGTTATAAGCAACAATCATTGCCTTTCCGGTATACAAATACTGGCGTTCGTTTTCGTAGTGATTAAGAATATCATCAACAAGCGAGTTGATTGTTTTTTCGTGGCCGAGGATTTCTTCCATCTTGCCAAGTTCGTGTTTACTCTTTTCGATTACTTCTTCATCAGCATTATTAGCAAGTGCGCTGTATTCTGCATCAATCTGGGCAAGAACTTTATCATCAAGTTTAAGTTTAATAACTCGGCTTTCGTAATAAACAGGGCGTGTTGCTCCATCTTCAACGGCCTGAGTCATATCATAAACATCAATGTAATCACCAAATACTTCGATAGTACTGCGGTCTTCGCGGGAAATTGGAGTTCCTGTAAAACCGATATAACTTGCGTTTGGGAGACTATCACGGATAATACGTGCAGTTCCAATTGTGCGATGAGCAATCAGATTTCCATTTTCGTCTTTTGAAGTTTTGATTTTTTCTGTAAGTCCGTACTGGCCACGGTGAGCTTCATCTGCCATTACGATAATATTTCGTCTGTCGCTTAAAGCTCCTTCACCTTCCTCAAATTTTTGCATGGTAGTGAAGATAATTCCGTTTGCTTTACGGCCTTCAAGAAGGTTTTTCAAATCTTCGCGGCTCTTTGCCTGAACAGGTTCCTGACGTAAAAAATCTGCACAATTACAGAACTGAGTATAAAGCTGATTATCCAAATCATTGCGATCTGTAATAACAACTATAGTCGGTGAATCAATTGCCTGCTGCAAAAGATGCGCATAGAAAACCATAGAAAGTGATTTTCCAGATCCCTGGGTATGCCAGAAAACACCGATTTTTCCATCACCATTTACAGCAACTTTTGTTCGCTCAACTGCTTTGCGAACAGCAAAATACTGATGATAGCCTGCCAGAATCTTATATGAATTAATTCCATCGTTATTAAAACAGATAAAGTTTTTGATGATATCAAGCAGGCGGTCTTTCTGGAAAATTCCTTCAAAGAAAGTTGTAAAATCTGCGAAGGCATTTGATTCAAGATTACCATCTTTAGTTTTCCATTCCATAAAGCGGTCTTCGCCGCTGGTGATGGTTCCCGCCTTACTTGTAAGCTGGTCACTCATTACACAAATACAGTTGTAAATGAACATGCTAGGAATTTCCTGCATGTAGTTACGAATTTGCGTGTAAGCTTCGCTTGCGTCTGTCTGCTCACGGCTAGGAGATTTTAACTCAAAAAGACAAATTGGAAGTCCGTTTAAGAAAAGCAGAATATCTGGTCGTTTGTTTGAGTTTTCTATAAATGTCCACTGATTTGCGACGATATAAGAGTTCTTGTCACCAGGTGTCCCTGCATTTTCAAAATCTGCAATATAGATGATATCTGATTTAGTTTCCCCATTCTGATGATAGCTTACTTCAATACCGTTCTGAAGGTATTCCATAAAAACAGCGTTTTTCTTTTTAAGTTCAGCATTTTCAAAATGTCGGAGTTTAAGAAGTGCCTCATCAATTGCGCCAGGTGCAGCCTTTGGATTAAGCCGCCTGATAGAATCTTCAAGAACAGAATCAAAAAGAGGAGAATGCCAGTCGCGTTCAACATCAGGCCCATAAACATGCTCCCATCCCATTTTCTGAAACAGTTCAACTAGCGCGTTCTCATATGCTTCTTCGTTGTAGTCTGACATCTTTATTCTTCCTTTTGTAAGGTACATTAATAAATAATTTTACCACGAGATTAACAAAAAAGATATGGATTGCTATGAAATATAATGCTTAATAATTTGTACTACCTGTGAGAGAACTATTTTTTCTTTTCTAAGATATTCGTAAAATTCTGTTCTAGTCACGAAAGTTGTAAATATAAAAGTTTTTTCATCCATTGCATGCGATAAAGGATTCTTACATCGTCTATTATGAATATCTAAGGCATTATTTATCAATAAGGGATATGTTTTTGCTAACGGAGTTCCTTTATCGATGAGACAACCGTAATCCTGAGCTTTGTCATTCTTTTTTTTATCTTTGATAATTAAAGGCGGTGTTTTCTGACTTGGATTCCAGCTATTTAAATTAGAAATAAATGTTCTTATTAGTAAGTCATTAAATGAATCAATTGCATTTAACCATTCGGATTTATGTCGCTTACCAGCTAAATGAGCATGATAGAAAATTGTAGATGCATGTTCAAAACTTTTTCCAAAGAAACTTTTCCAATCAATATTTGAATCAATACCGAAATCGTTACCTATATAGTAGTTTATTGTTTCAAGTTCTTTTTCGTTTAATTTTGGAAGCAATGCAATAAATTTATTATAATCTTTATCGGAAATCTCGCTATATTGAAACATAAAATACAAATGTCTTGAGATAAGAGTTTTTAATGTAGTGGAGTTTCGTTTAGAATAGAATCTTAATAGGTCAGTAAAAAGGATATTATTGGTTATCGAAGTTGATATATTTTGAATTTGAAGACTCAATAATATCTTACTGTTTTCATGTGATAAAAATCCGATGAATCTATTATCATCAAGTTTAGAAAGATATGTGTAAATTCCATATCTTATGATATCTGAAGGTTGATTTTGCAATCTTGTAATTGCAAGTCGTGCAAATGTTTTAATATTTTCATATTCTGAAAGATTTGAAAGCAAAATCCAAATTTCGCTTTCAACAAAATCATATGGAATAGTACGATTAAGAAAACTTATTACAAACAATAAAAGCTTAGATGATGTTTGCTTATTAATTAAGCGATTTAAATATATGCAGAATTCTTCTGCAAATTCATAGTGTTTAGAAAATTCTTCAAAAACTTTATCAAAAAGAATATCAGAATCTTTGAAAACCTTTAGTATATACCGAATTACTGAACTGTCGTACGTGTCCTTCTCAAAAGAAAATAAAAAAAGTTCAAGTACCTTTTTTTCATCCGTAAAAATATCTTTTTTTTCTTCTGTAGAAAGGCTTGGATTTTTTCCAATAGCTTCTTCAACGGATGTTGCTTCATAAATTTTAAATTTACTAGACTGAGGAACAAGGCCTTTTTCTTTACATTTTATATCCAGTAAAATAACAGCACGTTGAACTTCATCTATAGTTCTTCCTTGTATTACAATGTCATCTACATATCTTGAATAGGAAATATTATTGTCTACAAGATAATCGTCTATGGATAATAAAAAAAGTTCTCCAAAAATACTAGAGCTTAATGGTCCTTGTGGAATACCATGTGAAATTTTTTTGCTATCAGATTCTGTTTTGTTATTCCATTCTTGTAAACATTCAAATAATAGATTTCCTATTTCATTTTGTGTGTCCTTAAAAATATCTGACAGTAAGGAGTTCTGATCTATTGTGTCATAATATGCGGCTAAATCAAAATGTGCCGTAAACGTTAAACCAGATAAGTAATTAGCAGATATTTTTCGTTTATAATTTTTGTATCCTGATTTCCAATTTTTGAATAGAAAAATATTATCTTCTACATCGCTATTAAATATATTGCTAAAAACAAAGTTGTTTTCTAGCTTTTGTCGTTTTTTAGCTAACGCAGGTATAACTATATTCGCGATTGCTTGATATACGATAAGATCTTCTATTTCTAGAAGAGTAAAAGGTCTTTGTAATCCCGACTCTTTTGGCTTATATATTTTCAGACCTTTTGATGGCTTGTAAGAGTTGTTAGCCAGTTTTTTTGATAAAGTAGATAGATTTGTTTCTAAATCGTATTCGTAATACCAGAATATGGTTCGGTAATAATTTTTATATGATAGATTATTAGTGCTTGCATTTATTCTGTCCCATGCAAGAGTTAAATTCTCTACAGAAATAAGCTTTTGATACTTTTTTTTAATTTCAGAAAGTTTTTTTACCATTTTACAACCATGAATTTATAAGATGATATTACCATGTGTTATGTAAAAAATATATGGTAAAGAAAACTTTACTAAGATAAACGATAATTTAGAGCAGCAAGCACAGGCGATTTTTAAGAGCTGGTTTGTTGATTTTGAACCATTTGGTGGTAATCTACCAGAAGACTGGAGACTTGGTACGTTAGCAGACATAGCAGATTATTACAATGGCTATGCCTTTTCTAGCAAAGAATTGTTGAATGAACCAACAGATGATTGCTTAGATGTATTTAAGCAAGGACATATAAAGAAAGGTGGTGGTTTTAATTCAGAAGGGACCAAAAGTTGGTATCCTTTATCAAAATGTAAGAATCTTCAGAATTATATTCTAAAAAAGGGCGATATTCTAATGGCAATGACAGATATGAAAGGTAATGTTGCTATTTTAGGAAATACTTCAATTATGCCTGTAGATGATAAATATATAGTAAATCAACGGGTTGGTTTATTACGAGCGAAAAAAGATTTAAACATTGATTATCCATACTTATATTTATTAACAAATGAACATAATTTTTTAATGGACTTGAGAAGCAGAGCGAATAGTGGTGTACAAGTAAATCTATCGTCATCTGCAATCAAAGAATCGGAAATAAATATTGCACCAAAAGAAATATATTCAAAATTTAACAATATTGTGCTACCTTTATTTGAACAAACACTTGCAAATCAGCTAGAAAATCAAAAACTTGCGAGTCTTCGAGATAATTTACTTCCAAAACTTATGTCCGGAGAACTAGATGTAGATTCAGTTCAAATCTAAGCCGCTAAATTATCGTTTATACGATTATTTAGCTCAATTTTATCATCAAGAGAAGATAATACGGTAATAATTTTCTTCTGAACCTCAAGATTTGGAATGTCGAATACTAATCTATTAAGAGTTTCTGTTCTCAAACTTGGAATAGTTGTACCCTCGTTATAATTCATAAAATTAACAAGAGACAATTTATAAAAAAGAAATTTTGGAAAAACAATATTTTCATTTATTTCTGTGTAAAAAAGTGTATCTACAGTCCAAAAAGGTCTATCTGTAAATTTGACTTTATTAATAGTTCCCTTTCTACCGATTAAAACAGAAGGTTTTTCATAAAGAGGTTTTGTGGCATACCCCATAAGTCCACCTGTTCCATAAATAGGAATTGTTCCTTCAGGAGATTCAACAGCCTTCTGGTTTTTGCCATATTTGATTGTTGCTAATTCATCAAATCTATATTCAGTACAATCATACATTTCTTAATTCTCCGAGTTCTATTACTCTATGATCAATATAACATAATTCAGAGAAAAATACGACCTACAGATTATCTTGATATCACGAATTTCGACGTCGAATTAACCAATGAATTTTTTATGAGCAAGTTTTACATTTGATTGTTTAACCATTGCATATTGAAGAGTTGTGTCTATTCGTTGATGTCCTAAAAGACATTGGAGTTGTTCTATTGGCATTCCTTTATCAATTGCCATTGTAGCAAGAGTTCTTCTAAATTTATGCGGGTGTACTTTGTGAATATTAAGATTCTTCCCAAGTTTTCTTAATCGAGATTCTATACCTCCGATTGTAATTCGTTCATAAGATTTACGAAGTGAAACAAAAAGGGCTTCATTTTCATCTGTCCTCGATGTCAAATATTGCTGCAAATGAAGTTTTGTACGCGCATCAAAATATACAATTCGTTCCTTGTTGCCTTTTCCTAAGACTTTGCATTCTCTTTCTGCAAAATTGATATCAGATTTATTCAAAAGAACCATTTCACCAATACGCATTCCTGTTGAAGTAAGCATATCTATCATTGCCAAGTCACGGATTGTTGGACTATTATCGCGCAATGTTTCAAGTTCTTCATCTGTATATGTTTCTTTAATGACTTTATCTGTTTTAACTTTATGGATTCGCCTAATAGGACTTTTGAAAATATAACCCTCATCTTCAAGCCAAGAAAAGAAGCTGGACAAGATTCGTCTGATATTGTCGATGGTTACGCGGCTGGAATTATGCTTTTCTTGATACTCTGTCAAATATAGCCGTAGATCATCTGTCGTAAGCTGTTTCAGATTCTTATTGATTTGAGAAAGAGTTACACTAATTGTGTTTTCATAATAATTAAGAGTCTTTTCGGAACAGCCTTCAATACGTTTTGCTGAGATGAAAGAAGCTGTTAGTGTTTCATTTTCATTGTCTACAATATTAACATAAGGCTTATTCATAGCTGCAATCTCTATTTCTGTAAGCTTTGTTTCTAAAACCTGCTGCAAATGTTCTAACTGTGAATTATCCAGATAAGGGAGCATTGACTGGATAATGTCTGCGACAAATTGTTTTTTCATGGTTATCCTCCATGAAATTTTCGGAATAAGTTATATTAGAAAGATAAACGATAATTTAGCGGCTTAATTTCCTTTTAATACATTGTATTGCTTTTTCCATGCCCGTGATGGCTTTTTACATATACAATCATCACAAACAAAAGCACATACATTTGGAAGAGAATTATTTCCACAAATATTAGGATTGTTCTGACGACAACCATAAGTTTGAGTCTCTGTATCTTGTGCGTTTAGTGGAGCGTCAAAAGGGATTAATAATTCTTTTCTCATATTCTAACCTCATCTACTGATAAATCACCATTCATTAATTTTGGAAGTAATTCATCTCGTGTTTTTGAAAGTCTTATATTCTCAATTTTGTTATTAATTATCATGTCGATAATCGGTTGCATTACAGAAGATATTCTTTTCATATCAATTTCAGAGGGAATAACGACTTCGGCTTTGTCCAATTCTTCACGCTTAATATGTCCCATTGTAGTTGCCTTATCAGCAGCAAGGAAAATAAAACGATCGAGATGATGTTTTGTCCAAAGATAATAAAACCATTTATCATACTGTTTTGATGTTACTTTGAATAAATGTTGATTAAGTCCACATTTACCGCCACACCATATATCTACTAGAAGACTTCCTGACCAAGAAAAAATTACGTCACCATCATGGATGATGAATTCTTTTTTTATAGAAGTAGGAGAACATAGTTCTGAATTCTCATCACAAGATCCTTGTCTAAGCTCTTTTATCTTTAATACAGGTAATCCAATCTCATTTTCAATAGGGCGGAATTTTTGCATTGCTAGACCATTTAAATAATCAGCTATCTCCGACAACTTTCCAATACGCCAAGTCTCTGGCATTTCTCCGCCAAACTGCTCAAAATCAACAAACCAACTCTTGAAAATTGCCTGTGCTTGCTGCTCTAAATTATCGTTTATCTTATTATTCAATTTGATTTTATCATCAATGCTGGAAAGGATTGTGGCGATTTTTTTCTGAATTGGAAGTGATGGAAGTGTTATTGGAAGATTTTCAATATCAGATGGTTTGATTGCGGGATACGCAGAAGTAGTCTGTTCTGCTATTGCATGTAAAGATTCGGTATTTTCATTTTGAATTAAATTATAAAAAATGAAATCAGGATCTGCTATTCTCGTATCCACATCAATTACCGCGAATCCTGTTGAAACAAGAAAATTTTCAGGTTGTGTTTTGATAATTCCAAAGTGTTTTTGATTTGGACGAACAGTTGAATAAATAATACTGTTTTTAGAGACTTTTCTTTTTGCTCTGCTTGGCAAATCTTCTTTTTCTAAATCAATTAGTTGTATTTCTGAGATTTTATTTTCCGTAATATTCCCAGTATCGAGATAATTTACAAAATCCCATCTATCGGATGAGGAATATGAATTTTGATTTGTTTTACAAATGTCTCCTAATCTTAATTCTTTCCATTCAGTCATTTTACTCTCCAATCTCAAATCCAATAGCACCAAGGTTTTTCTTTATCAGGTCTTCAAGTTCATGGCTCTTTGCAAACATTTCACCAAGTTCGGTTGTAAGGCGTTTCATCTTATCATCAAAAGGCTCATCGTCTTCTTCTTTTTCTTCGATACCAACATAGCGACCTGGAGTAAGAATGAAATCCTGTTCGGCAATTTGTTTTGTTGTTGTAACGGCACAGAATCCTTTTACATCTTCTAAGTTTCCATTCTGGAATGCAGTAAATGTGTCTGCAAGTTTTACAATATCTTCATCAGAAAAATCGCGGTGCTTGCGGTCTACCATGTGGCCCATATTGCGAGCATCGATAAACAAAGTTTTTCCAGTCTGCTTTTTGTTGCGGGTAATGAACCACAAAGTTACTGGGATTGTAACGCTGTAGAAAAGCTGTGTTGGCATTGCAACAATACCTTCAATCAAATCTGCTTCGATTATCTTTCGGCGGATTTCTCCTTCACCACCTGTCTGTGTTGAAAGGGCACCATTCGCAAGAACAAGACCAATTTTTCCGTTTGGAGCAAGATGATATATCATGTGTTCAATCCATGCAAAGTTTGCATTTCCTGCCGGTGGAAGTCCATATGCCCAGCGAGGGTCGTTTTGTAATTTATCCTGTCCCCAGTTGCTCAAATTGAATGGAGGATTTGCCATGATAAAATCAAACTTCTGAGTTGAATGAAGATCATTGAAGAAAGTATCTTCCGGATGGTCGCCAAAGTTTGCATCAATTCCACGGATAGCCATATTCATTTTGGCCATCTTCCATGTGTCAGCGTTGGCTTCTTGTCCGAACACACTGATATTACTTCTATTTCCTGCGTGTTCCTGAATGAACTTTACAGACTGAACGAACATACCACCAGATCCACAGCAAGGGTCATAAACGCGTTTACCTTCTGATGGCTTTAAGATATTTACAATTGTTTTTACAACGCTGGCTGGAGTATAGAACTCTCCACCTTTTACACCTTCATAACTTGCGAACTGAGCGATACAATATTCATATGTTCTGCCAAGCAAATCTTTACTTGCTTCGGTGTCGCTCATGTCCATGTTTGTGAATACGTCTACTACGTTTCCAAGAACGCGTTTGTCTAATTCTGGATTTGCATAGTTCTTTGGTAAAACGCCTTTCAAGCTTTTGTTATCAGCTTCAATGGCAATCATTGCTTTGTCGAGAATAGTTCCGATTTCTGGTGTGTGGGCTGCCTTTGCAATTTCACTCCAGCGTGCTTCCGGCGGAACAAAGAAAATATTGTCTGCTTCGTATGCGTCTGGATCGTCTTCAAAGCCATCGCCTTCTTCTACAAGTTCATTGTATTTTTTTTCAAATGCTGTTGAAATGTATTTTAAGAAGATGAGTCCTGTAAAGATTTTTCGGTAATCGGCTGCTGGGATGTGTCCCCAAAGTTCGCAGGCTGCGTCCCAAATCTGCTGTTCAAAGCCGATGGTTGCAGATGATGTTTTTGACGATTTTACCTTTGCCATGTGTGGTGTCCTTTATGTAACTTGATTTTTATATTATAGCACATCACTCACCATTTTTACAGATGAAGGCAAGGAATCCAAGCCAAGCTTGGTCGTGCTCCAACGGCGAAACGTTGGTCCAAGTCCAGAAGTGAAATGTCTGGTCAATCCAACAGAATGTTGGCAGGGATGCAACGACTGGACGGTGCTCGGAGGTACAGCAGAGTGAAACGGGCTGTTGAAAATCGTAAAGCGGGGAAAGGGAAACATTTCGCTTTTAAGATTTTCAGGGATAGGGTGCGGGAAAGGCTGCCTTTCCTGCGGGGTAATCCAAAAGGGGCTTTTTTGCCCCTGTGGCGAATGGAGGGGTGATGGCTTGCTATCATCCCGTAGTGAGTTACGGTTTGATAGAACCGTACATATCGCTTGCAGCGACAAACATCTTCAACAGGTATAATACTTAGCGGCTCATATCATAGTCAAGGCTTCGCGGACGAGCCTTTTCCCTCTGGTAGTCCTTCCAGTTATGAACCCGATACTTCTTGTAGCTGCTTCCAAGAGTTATAAGCTCATCTCCGTCCCTGTTTTCCCATTCGGCTAACTGAGTGCTTTTTTCAATGTAAGCATCCGTCAGCCCCTTATTCACTTCAACTGGCTTTCCGCCGATTTTGATTGTGAACTTTTTGAAAAGCATGGTGTACCATTTTTCCTTTTCAGTCTTTTCCTTCTGGATTTCCTCTTTCATCCTTTTCAGCCACTTTTTCAAGAACAGCTTTTTCGACTGCATTTTTTACAGCAGTCTGTTTTTCGGCTTCCGCATTAGCGTTTACTTTTTCCAAATCGGCCTGATGTTCATCTCTGAGTTTCTGGAGTTCTTCCTGATGACTTTTTTTGAGTGATTTTATCTGCTCAAAAAAGTGTTTAGCCTTAGAAACAATTGCATCAAAGACAGGTCTGATTCTCAGATGATAACTCCAGATTCCTTCCTTGGATTCTGGAGTAGGAAGGCTTGGAAAATCCGCATTCTGAAACTTTTCTGATTTCATATACTCATCATACTGTTCCACCGCCTTTTGACTTGCACCTTCTTTTTCCTGTTCAAACTCAACCTTCTCATTTTGGAAAGCCCGCTTTTTATCAAGGAAATCATCATCCCTCTGATTCTGGGAGAGTCTCTGTTCTTCAAGCCGCTCTCCTTCTTTCTTTTGATTTTCTGCAATTCGCTCCAAAGACTTTTCTTTTTTTGAAAGTGCAAGGTCGCGTTTACGAATATCAGAACGGACATTCTTCTTTTTCTTTGTACGGTCCGAAGTCAAATCGATTTCTCCGCGTTCAAGTCCAAAGTCTTTGAAGATTCCTTCCCACATTGTATCCTGAAGTTCACTCATCAGTGCAGGGCTTCCGGTCCAGTGTGTTGCGTTAAGCTGCGGCTGAGTGATAGTCCTGCAGGTTCCATTTTTCTTTTCTTCACGAGTTCTGCGAAGAACACTGGTTGTGTTGAAAATCGGTGTAATGAACCAGTGGGTATGAATTGTTGTCTCATCTTTATGGGATGTTCCTGCCAGAACATTTTTCTCTCCGAAGGTCCTGCACAACTGTTGATATGTCTTTTCAAAGAACTCATATTCACGTTCTTCTGAAATTGCTCCAGCGGTAGATGTAACGATGCATTCATAAAGGCCAACAGAATTTTTAGGCGGCTTATATTTTTCTGTGGTAATGGACTGAACCCGTTCTTTGTAAGCCTTCATAACATCCTTTGCAGAACTATATTGAAAGGAAAGATTCTTTTCCGTAAGCTCAGGATCAAAAGAATCATTTTTGAATTCACGGAATGCGTGTTTCAATCTTCCCATTGCCTCTCCACCGTCACAAAGTTTTATCTTTTCAATTCTGAAGATTCCGTATTTTTTCTGTTCTTCCATAGGCTAGACCTCCTCTGGCACAGAAGGTGTTTCCGGTTCTGCAAAAAGTTTTTCAAAATCTACGTCCTTCAAACTGGCTGACAATTTTGAATAATCAAAATTATCCGTTGTCTGATGATGCAAATCTTTTAAGCTTATTCCAGAATTAATCTGAGAAATAGCATAACGGATTCCATCGATAAAGGCTTTTTCTTTTGCAGAAAGTATTGGCTGATTACTTTCCGGCTTTTCAGAAGATGCCTTTCCCCGAATCTGATTGTAGACCTGATTTACAGAAAGCTCTTCCTTGCGGATTGCTTCCTTCTGTTCTTCACTTGCCTCTTTGAGAACAACGCGAGCTTTCTCAACAGTTTTCGAAGATATTCCAAGCTGCTTACCGATGATTTCACTGGCTTTTCCTTTTTCATCTCCAGTATTGCCTCTGCCTTTCTCAAAATTGAAGTTAGCAACGGCCTGCAGTAATGCTTCTCCACTTAAATTGCGTCTGTCGGTCTGCTCACGGATTGCAAACTTCTTTGCTTCTTCAAGCGTATTAAAATGATGGATGATACAAGGAACAGAAGTAAGTCCTGC
>CADABQ010000039.1 GCA_902786205.1 uncultured Lachnospiraceae bacterium
AAGAAAAACAGGAAATCTATACTTATGGTTGTGAATCCTTTTTAAATTTATTTCTATGCAATTTTATTTTAATAACCTATGCCATCATAATAGGAAAACAAGTCGGTTTACCATATGCACACCTCCTGTTTCGACAGTATACATCATTCCTTATAAAAATAAATGCTTTTGGCATAATTATACAGTTTTTGGCATAATTAGATAGTCTATTCGTAAGTGATCCTATCTAAAAAAGAGATTTATGATACTCACAAATCCCTTTTAAATAACAATATAATAAAACAAAATTCACCATTTTTATGTATAATATGATAATTTCCGTTGTATTTTCTTATAACACGCTTAATATTTTTTATTCCATAACCATGTCCATCTTCCTTTTTTGTTGAAATCAATCGCCCGTCCTGCTCTACAATCTCATTTTCATAGCTATTCTTTACCACCAAGACCAATTGTCCATCTGTTAATTCAAACTTCATTTTAATAATCTTTTGCCCTCTACAGTTTTCACAGGCTTCAATTGCATTATTAAGTAAATTTGACAATAATAAAACAATATCGTCCTTTTCGAGCCATATAGCGCTCAGATTACTTAGTTTAAACACAAATAAAATATTTTTATTCATGGCCTCGTAATATTTTTCATTCAATATTTCTGGCATCCATTGCAAATAAATAATTTTCCCGAATTTTTTCTTCTCGTCGTATAATATCCATCAAGAAAAAGAAAAGCGCTACGTTTGTTCCTAACAAACCAAAGGCTATGACTAAATATAAATTTTGCTGGTTTACCTGTCGAATAAATTCTGAACTTGAAATTAAACAAGCTATCGTGCATATCGAGAAAAGAGGAAAAATAGAAAATTTTATCCAATCACTTTCTTTAATAGTAGAAGTCCTTTGCTTCCCGTATATTCGATTTAGCATTATTACAACGGTAAACAACATCATTTTTGACAGGATTACAAGTAACATTTGCGTAACTGGTTCACTCGTTTCTGTTTGTTTCAAAACAGACGAATCAATAATAATTGCCAGATAATCCATACAAGTCAAAAGACCCTGAAACATTATGCTAACCAATATAATCTTTTTTACAGTTTCTTCATAACAATATTTTATACAAAAAGAAATGATAACAATCTCTACTAGCTCTTTCATAAAAAACTGCTGGTAGAAAAGCATCGCAACAAGACACATCAAAATACTAAGAAGAAACAAAACTAATTTCTTTCTAGAATTTTTGCATGCTTCTCTTTTTTGACAAAAACTAGAAAAAAATAGGAAGCAACAAACAGTTTCTATAAAAACAATTATATAACTTTGTATTACATATATCATCATATTTCCCCTTTGTAATTATAAAAGCAATCTCTTGCCTTTTTACTGTATGTTTTAGAAATCGGCAATTCTAATCCATTTCTGCAAACAATTCTATTATAATAAATTTTTTCACTATATTCTAAATTAATTCTATAACTTTGATGAATCCGTATGATTTTTTCACTTTTTACATATTTCTCAGAATCTGCCATCGTTCCTCTCAAACTATACTTTTTAACGCCATCCTCAAAAATATAAAAATGCAGATTATGAAGTTGGCTTTCTATATAGACAATCTGATCCATTTCTATTTTTTTGATGCCGCTTTGAAATGGTATTGTTACACTCTCACATCTTGTACCCAACTTTTTCATAGCCGCCTCCAACCCTTCATAAATTGCCTTTTCAAAATTAGTATCTGTCTTTAATATATAACGTAATGCCTCAACCTTGTAACCAGCAAGAGTATATTCGATAAAAGCTGTGACAAATATAATAACTGACGTTTCGCTCAATTCTCTCAGTTTTTTAGCAGTTTCAATCCCATCAACTCCTATCATATTGATATCTAAAAATACAATCTGATATTTTAACATATCCTTTTCCAGCCTCAAGAACGTATTCCCAGACAAAAAACTATCAACCTCAATCACAACACCCTTATTCTCAAAAAAATGCACAATATATTCTTTTATATTTTTCGCAAACTGCACTTCATCATCACATATAGCAATCTTTATTTTCTCCATTCTCTCACCTCTATTTTCTTTCGTTTTCACCAAACCTAGAACATAAACAGAATTTTAAAGAAAAAAAAGTGTTACACACTCTGTGTAACACTCTCTACAACTGGGATAGAGGGATTCGAACCCCCGAATACTGGAATCAGAATCCAGTGCCTTACCGCTTGGCGATATCCCAATATTTAATTTCTGTTGCCATCAGCAACAATGATTATTATATACGAAGTAGATTCATTTTGCAAGCTTTTTTTTCATTTTTTTTAATTTTTTAGTGACAGTTCAGCCGGGCAGAAATGATTGTGGAAATTGCACATGACTGCTAGCAGGCTAAGTGCAATTTCCACAATCATTTCTATTTGGCTAACGCCAAACAATATTCTGGCACTTTATGAATGTACCCGGCTGAACTGTTACATTTTTTATATGTAGCTGTAAATAGGAACATTTTATTTCCTTAAATCAAGTACTTTTCTATAAGCAAAAAAATAAGGAGGCTCACTTTCTCGTGAACCTCCCTACTTTTTTCCTTATACAATCCACTATTTAATTTTAATTTTTATAGTTCCCTTTACTTTTGGTTTACTTACAGATGTAGCTGTAATTTTTACAGTATGACCTTTTCCAGCCTTCTTAGCTTTTACGATACCCTTGCTATTCACTGTTGCGTATTTTTTCTTGTTGGACTTCCATGTAAGTTTTTTATTTGTTGCATTTGCAGGCGTTATTACTGCCTTTATCTTCAATGTTTTTCCTGCCTTTACCGTTTTCTTAGTTGCAGAAAGTTTGATTTTCTTTACCGCAACTTTTTTCGGTGGTTTTACGCTTTGTTTCTCGGTTACTGTAATTGTACATTTTGCGGTAATTGTATTACAATCTGCTGCCGTTGCAGTAATCGTTACACTCTTTCCTGCCGCATCTTCTTTTGCTTTTACTACACCATCTTGATCTACTGTTGCAACGCTTTCATCGCTTGATTTCCATGTTAACTTCTGATTATCTGCATCAAAAGGCATAACACTTGAATTTAATTTTAATGTTCCGCCTGCGCTTATCTGTTCTTGCTCATCTAAAAGGATCAAAGTAACATATTTTCCAAACTCTGCTTTTACAACTGCACCCTTTTCTGTAACCTGGAATGTATATCCGTTTTCTACTTTCTTACCATCTACATATAATGCCTTTACAAAACATCCCTCATACGGAATAGCCTTGATGGTTGCCTTTTCGTTTACTGTATAATTACCTGCACCACTGATATAACCTTCTTCGTACGTTTTTTCTTGTTTTACCTTTACAGGTGTATACGTTACATCAATACCAGATACCAAATAAATATATTGTTGTTCATCCTTTGTAGTTCCAAAATCGTCCTTTGTCTTATCTAGTTTTCCGACTGTATTACTCTTACCTAAGGCAAACATAGAATCATCCTCAATCTCCCATGTCTGACCACTAAACGCATAGAACTTATCATTTACCGTAGCTCCTGTCACTTTATCCTCAGCATTAAGTGTGGTATGGTTCACTGCCGCACTTATATACTGATTGGATGCCACATCATAATAATATGTATTTCCAAGCCCTTCTGCATTTAAACCAGTATAAATTAATCCGGCATCTGTAACACCCACCGCTGCCTTATAATAATTTAATACACGATACGCAGTTTTCGATGTAGCTACTACAACCGTATTCTCATCATTAGTCAAAGAATCCGCATACGAAATCTCTACTTCTTCTGCATCTCCTCTTCCATACAATGTAGGAAGTTCTGCTCCCTGTGTCCATTTTTCTCCATCAAAAATAAATGTTTTGTTACTTCCCTTTGTACTCTTTTCTCCAGTACCACCTAATGTCACAACTAACTTTCCATTTGTCTGTAAAGCCTGTGCATTAAATTTTCCTTCTGGCATACTGGAAACCGACTTCCATTCTTTCTGTTCTGGATCAAAACAAGTAACATCTGTTATTGTCTGTTCTTTCTCTATATCATATCCACCAATCATATAAAGTTTATCCTCATATGATGCAAGAGACATTGCTCTAACCTTCTTATAGTTCTTCGGAAGGTCTGCCGCTTTTTCCCAAGTACCCTTTTCTTCATTAAAGTGTACCAGTGCCATTGTAGAAGCATATCCCATATCCAAAGATACGATTGTATATAATTCTTTTCCACAACTTACTGGCTGAGAAACCGTCGTCAAGGAATAATTCACCAATGTTTTTTTGTCTTCTCCAAAAATGTCTACAATATCAAACTCATCTGTACATGCGTTTTCTGTAAGCATTGGTACCTTAATACCAGAATCTGTTACAGTATCCACATAACTGGCAGGCTCCTGTACTGCATATTTTAATAAACTTCCATCGGTACCAACTAAATATAAGTTGTCACCATCTGAGACAGCATTTACTTCTGTACCGTGATTTACTGCATAGGCTACTTTTTTACTTTCCTTTCCTTCTGCAAAGAAATATTCCTGCTCTACCAATCCTTTATCATTGCTGATTGTTACCCTTAATAATTTATTCTTTTCTGCTTTAAAAGATACGAAATTATCATCCTTTTGAGAAATAGAAACCTTTTCCCCGTTTACTGTAACTGTTGGATTTGATCCAAAGAATTTTCCTTCCACACGAACAGTGCCATCTTCATCAATACTAGCATCAGACACTGCCGGTTTTGGATTTGCTAAATTACTCAAATCCATCATACCATTTGATGCTACTTTTCCTTTTAAAGCCTCTACTTGTTTTGCGCTATTTACAACACGTTCCTTTGTCTCCCAGGCGCTATCGTTTGGATATAAACTTTTTGCTACTGCAATACCACCAGCTACCTGTGGTGCAGCCATCGAAGTTCCATTATAATATGCATATTTTCCAAAACTGTCTTCTTTCACATCTGCCTTACTGAAACCAAGTTCATCCAAATAGAATGTAAAGTCACCATCATCTGACACCTGTACCGATATTCCATATGCGTAACGTCCTGCCTTCTTTTTCGAAATAGAACTTTCTCTTGTATATTCGATTTGGTTCCAATAATTTGCATCACCATCTAAGCTCAATCCTCCGATAAGGTCTTCGTCGATTGCACCACCAGAAGCAACCTTAGAATCAGACACCACCAAAGTAGATCCTTGATAAAATAGTTCCTTCATATACTTTTCCATATCCATCTTTGGTGCATTGGAACGCAAATGGAAAGTCTGATGATATGGAGTCAAAGAAACTTCTCTTTCATAAGGGAAATATAAGGTGTACTCTTCCCCTTCCTTCGCACCTTTAATTGTCCATTTTAAAGAATTTTTATTACCATTTGCCGCACTTAAATATTCCTCATCGGATACCTCTACGGAAACTTTTCCATCTCCATTATTGTCCATTGCATAACATAATGTATTTTTATCAGAAATATCAACCGTTCCTAACGCATCTTTCTCACACTCTTTTACCTTTTGTGTAAAGTCCAAATAGTAATCACAATAATTTTCTACATCTTTGTATAATGCAGGTTCGAAATTGTTATACGAAACCGAAGATAAAATGTCTGCTCCTGGCGCAGCTATGTCAACAGAGTTTGCACCATAATTCGAAAAGGAAGCTAATTCTCCTTTTTCATTGGCTGCTGCTACAGAAAGGATATACTTACTATCCAGACATGCAGGACTGACGTTGTGGTTTGCATCATTATCATTTGCTTCATTGGATGCTGCACAAACAGATATGGCTCCCTTTTCACCAACCATATTAATGACCTGTTCTAAAATAGCATCTCCATATTCGTAATCAATTTCTCCTCCCCAGGAATTGTTTACTGCAACTACATTTGTTCCAAGTGTCTGTGCTGTATAAATATAGTTGTAGGCACTAATCGCACTAAATGTGTCACCATATCCATCCTCATCTAAAAATTTCAATGCCATAACTTTTACATTTCCAGAAGCTACACCACTAATACCACTCTGATTTGTGCTATCGCCTGCAATGATACCGGCACAGTGACTTCCATGACCATTGTCATCCAATGGATCTGCATCTGCATTTGCAAAGTCATATCCATGAGCTCCTTTTAATTCCCCTGTATATGGGTTATTCCACATTATATTTTTTAAATCATCGTGTGTATAATCCACACCAGTATCAATGATGGCAACTACTTTTTCTTCTTTGCTATATTTACTGCTGTCTACTTTTTTAATACCATTATCCACATCCTTGGTTCCGTTATTCTGTCCCTGGTTATCCAATGCCCACTGGTAAGATGTAAAATCAGCAGCATCTTCTGCCTTACATATATAATTTGGTTGCACATATAATACATCCGAATCTCTTTTTAGCATCGAAAGCAATTCTGCTGTATTATATTTTGTTGAAGTGACCAAGGAAACGGTATAACCATTTTTTCCTGTCAACTTCTGTGCACTTACTTTTTTCTGTTCTGCTTTTGTCTGCTCCTGAAAGGTACAACTTTTTTCTACTTTAATCGTGCTTCCAAAAACATCTTTCTTGGAGAATTTTTTAACATTCGCAGTGGTGTTACGATACATAACTAATGCCTGACCAGCCTTATATCTTTCTTTTTTGCTTTTTGTCAAATCTGTTCCCAATAAATTTTTGGTTTCCTTCTTACTCTTCTCCTTCGTTTTATCCGTTGCAGCAGACACTTTTACCGTATCTGTCCCCAATGTAGGCATGCCGCTTACTCCTAAAGCAACTGCCATAGCCAAAGATAACGTACTCTTTGTAATCTTTTTCATACTTTCTCTCCTTTCAATTCTGTGCTACTATTAGATATTTGCGAAACTCATTTTTATCTTTATGCAAAAAGCAAAAGAGAGATTTAAAATTTTCGCAACTGTCTAAATGAAGCATAACATTTGTATTATTCGCCTAATACAACTATACAATAATGCATCTTTCTTGTTTTGTCAACTATTTTTGCAACATATTTCAATTCCTTATATTCTATGTATCATAGCATTTATTGAATACCACAAGTCTCATAAATTCTATATTTTTTTCACTTTTCGTGTGTTGCTGCACAAATAATCACAATTTTACTAAGAAGCAAAATCAGTTTAACACATTTTTGACACATTTGCAATCTGTATTTTTACTTTCTTATTTTCTATTCTCTACAAAAATTGTGGGTTACAAAAATCCGCGTAAAACAAAGTGGACAAGTCCACATCAACTCCCTCACTCCTGAAGAATTGCTCTATAGGAAACACTTTCTATAGAGTAAAAAAAGAAGCAAACCGTTCCATTTTCCAATCAGAAAAAGGTATGGTTTGCTCCTTTTAAACAGTTACTATTTTTTATCCTATCTATTTATCCTTAGATGCTTCCGACATTTTCCAACAAAACAATGCACACAATAACACTACTGCACCCATAATGAAAAATACACAATTATAAAATGGCTCTGCAATTTCTACTTCCATTTCACGTTCATAAGCGGTTAAAGCTAAATCTCGCATTTCATTTACCGTATGATCCACCTTTAAATCACCGCCACGATATCGATCCACTTGCTGGTAACAATATATCTTAAAATTCAAAAAATCCGCTTCTCTACCGGAACGTCTTATTTTGATTTTGTACCTGTGCATTTTACCATCCACAGATTCTATCTTAGGGAATTCTATCACTACTCCTTTTTTACCTAAGCCTTGATCATTCGGTGTAATTTTTCTATTTACAAGCAATTGTTGTTTTTCATCCAAAAGTTGAATTGTATAATAGCCATTGCCCCTTCCTTGTTGACAAGGCTCAACTGTTCGAATCAGTATATTTCCAAAAGTCATTCTAGTGGCTACATCTTGCTCCAATTCTATATAATCTGGATTCAATTTCTGAATCCCCTCGCATTTTCCAGTACGAATTGCTACTGCCTTTTGTTCCATTTCATATGTATTCTTTGTAAATCCTTGTTTTCCAACAAAATAAAAGAGTACCGTTACAAGGAATGTAAAAAGGAAAAACAGGGTCGCCCAACATCTCTTTAACTTTTGTATATTTATTTTCTTCTGCTCTACCGCAACACTTTTTTCTGTAAGTTCTATCCGCCTTTTTTTTATTCCACACAATATTTGTTCTGTGTAAAGAACCCCTTGTGCCGATAACAAAAATAGTATTCCATCAAAAGATATACTGTATTTTTTATTCGCTTCCCAAATCAAGAAAAATAACATTGCGCCTAAATAATTCAGTTGATACAAAAAACACTTTTTTTCTTTTTTACGCCAAGTCATTACAGCTCCGACAAATACAAAGAAAATCTCTAACAAGCGAAATACTCTGCAATACATTTTAAATATTGTATTTTTTCTTCCATATATATATTCCGTTTGTCTTGTTTGCCGTTCCTGATATGTATTTTGCTGCGTATATTGGTCTGTACCATCACCAAATACTGTATACAGTTTTCCTCCAGCCCAGACAAGTGTTTCTCCTACATTTCTACTTTCAATTCTTCGTTTGATTTCTGCAATGTTTGCCTTCTTTTTTTCTTCTTTGGTAGGATATGCAGTGGTATAATCCACATCATCGAAATTGTATCTTCCATTGTCTGAAAGTCCAAGCATAATCCAATGTGTAATCGGAAATTCGCCTTTACATTCTTTGTCCTGCAGATACTGTTTCGTAAATTGCCCTATTCCCGCAGTACAAAGTATAAAAAAGCTCAAAAAAAGTCCCGTCCAAACTGCTATCTTTTTTTTCGTTTTTTGCTCTATCTTTTTTTCGGCAAAGAAAATATGCCAGATACAGAGGGCAATGACAGTAATAATTAGGGTTGGACGTATTCGATAGCCAATGGCTGCCAAAATTCCCATACACACAGCGATAAGCACTCGCTTTTCTTTTTTTTCTTCCCGTTGCCACATGATAGAAAGCAGTAAAATTCCCATAGTAAACGGCACACTGAGTGTATTGGTATAGGTCCAAAACAACCAGACATAAGTATTTGAACATAACAAAGCAAATGCTACTACCAAATCGGCAAATTTTTGTCCATTGATTTTCTTCGCAATCGTATACGTTAATACAATGCCCAAATCAATGGACACTAAATTTAGCATACGAGCCCAAAATGGAAAATCCGTACCACCAAACCATTTCACAATTTTAAAGAAAAAATAGTAAAAGATTACAATAAAATGGTTGTTCCCATATTTCGAAAAATAGGCGTCAATTACAGTATCCGTTGCCGCATTTTTTATCAATGGATGATTACTGTTTACCATTTCCGCAGCCATATCTATTATGCGGAACGAATCTGTTGTTAGATCCAGTTTCCCCAATCTTGTCAAAAAGATATACTGTAACACAAGAATGCCCAAGAACAAGAATATTCTGTTTCCTGTTCTTAGGCGTTTGTTTTGACTGTTTTCTATAACAATCTGTAGCAATAAAAAACCTACAATGTACACTCCCAGTGTTAAAATCAAAAAGAAGCGTAACATCCCATCCGACAGCATACGTTCTGTAAATGTAAAAAACGAACCGCTAACAATCAGTAATAATGCTGCTGTCAAAAACATAAAAAGTCCCATGCTGATCGCATAAATCAGTTTTTGCATTTTTTCATATTTCATTTTTATTGCCTTCACAATCCGTTACCTTCTCTCTATCTTTTTCTTCTTTTGGCACATCATCCTTTCCCTCTTCTAGTTCGGACAATTCTACCTTTTCTCCATTTGGCATCCAAATACTCATAGAACCATCTTTTACTAAAAATTCGCCATATCCATCCTTATCAATCAATACCGTATCAGATACTTTTTTCATTACATCCTCATATACCATTCCCGCTTTTTCTTTTCCAACAAGCATCTTTTTCGTTCCACCCTGATTAATTGTCATAATTACTGCAAATCCGGAATTTTCATGTTCCGCATCACCACAACGTACCCAACCAACCATAGAAGGATCGTCAAAATAGTCTACCTGCTCACCATAAGCAGCATTTTTTCTAAGTTCCATCAATTTTGGCAACTCTGCCACTGGTGGCAAATCATTATTTGGTATTCCGTAATAATCTCCGTAAAATACACAAGGATATCCCTGCTCACGAAGCAAAATTAACGCATATGCCATTGGTTTAAACCAATCTAATACCCAGGATTCTAATGCCTGTCCATATTGTGTATCATGATTATCCACAAACGTTACCGCAAGTTCTGGGTCTGACTCTACCAAGGTATCCTTAAATAGATTTCTCATATCATATGTTCCATTACTTCTGGAAGCATCGAACATATGGAAGTGAAGTGGCACATCAAACAAGGATAATGCTCTTCCAGACTTTTCAATATAATTTTCTAAACGGCTTAACTCTGCATTCCAATACTCTCCCACCGCAAATAATTCTTTTCCACTGGATTTTCGCAATTTTTCCAACCACACTTTGAAAAATCGAAATTCAATATGTTTTACCGCATCAATTCGGAAACCATCCACACCAGTAAAGTTCAAATACCATTCTCCCCAACGATCCAGTTCCTCCAATACTTCTGGGTCCGACATATCCAAATCAACACCCATCAGGTAATCAAAGTTTCCATTTTCGCTATCCACTTCCTGATCCCAGTCTTTTCCGATAAATTTTAAAATTCCATTTTCCTTGCTGTGTGCATCATAATCCGTTCCATGAAAATTTGTCCAATCCCATTTAAAATCAGAATACTTTCCATTTCTTCCCGGAAAAGTAAACTTTGTCCAAACCGTTACTTTCTTTTTATCACAGGTCTGTCTGTTTCTATCTTCACTAGCACTGCCATAAGCAAAAATACGTTCCTTTTCATCTGCTCCCAGACGATGTCCCAGTACAATATCAGCCAATACTTTAATTCCCTGTTCCTGCAAACTTTTGATTGCTTTTAAATACTCATCTTTTGTTCCATATTTTGTTGGTATGCTTCCCTTTTGATCAAACTCTCCTAAATCATACGTATCGTACACTGCATATCCAACATCGTTAGCACCTAATGCACCCTTATAGGCTGGCGGAAGCCATACACTGGTAATTCCGGCCTCTTTTAAATTTGCAGCTTCTTTTGCTACCTTTTTCCATAAGGTATGATCACTTGGTAAATACCATTCAAAATACTGTATCATGGTACGATTTTCCATTCATCTCTCCTCTTTCCTTTTTCTATTTTGTTACTATTTACAGCCCTTCTTCTCTACATTGTTACATCATTAGAATAGCTAACTTTTGGTTAAAATGCAACCTAATAATACAGAAAAACTATTTCATATATAACCCAGCTACTTTTAAGTTACGATCAAAACTAATGGTATACGTAACCGTTGCGTTTTCATACTCCACCGTTGTCTGGGTGACTGCATACAAATTTCCTTTTTGCTTTGTTTCTGCCATATAAATTTTTCCTATTGCTTTTCTTTTTCCCCAATTTTCTCCAATTTCATGTTTTGCTGCATCTAGCATCTTCTGATTCATTACTTTTTGCATATCTTTTGTTGCAGCTTTCTGCAACTGTTCATAATCCCCTGCATCTAACAGATCAATTGTAGAACGAAGTTCTTTTTCTACCTGCTCCTCCGTATAAACACCATGCAGTTCAATTGGATAGGTTTTTGGCATAAAAAAATAATACAGCAGTCCAAGGCATATAAACACACCTACAATACTACCAATACGCTTTTGTAACCGTTGTTTTTTATATTTTCTTTTCTCTTCTTCCGGTAACTGTTTGCTCCATTTTTCCGTAATCTCCTCTGGTGTCCCCAGACAGCCGATAACCTCATGGATTGTATTTCCCTGTTCCATCTTTTCTTTTACTTCGGACTGTAATTGTTGTTTTATTTCCTGCTTTTTTCTATAACCGCATTCTATCTTTCGTACTGCGGCTCTTATATAACTATTTTGATTCATTTTGCTCTCCACATAGTACCATCATAGGTAAAAATAGTTGCTTCACAATTTTTCTGTAATCCTTTTCCCCAATAGTCTTCGATTCCATGTTTTTCTATATGACACATCAATCCTTTATTCAAAGCTCCATGAGCCACAATCATAATTCGTTCCGTATTCTTCCAGGCAGGTTCTACCACCTCTTCCAAAAAGGATTTTGTTCTATCACAAACCTGTTGAAAACTCTCTCCCTGCTTTGGCGGTACATAACATTCTGGTTTTGTATAAAAGAAATGATATGGACTTTCCTCTGTTCTCCATTCATCATGGTGAGTCCCTTCTGCTACACCAAAACAGATTTCCTTTAATCTATCATCTCGTATAATTGGAATATTTCGATGCCCTCGAATTAGACAGGCAGTTTCATACGCACGAATTAATGGAGAAGCATAAATACGATCAAAAGAAACTCCCTCCAATCGTTCTCCCAACGCCCCTGCTGCTGCCCTTCCTTTTTCATTTAATTCAATATCCATGGAACCCTGCAATTTGCCTGCCGCATTCCATATAGTTTCACCATGTCGTATAATATATACTTCCATATCTTGCTTCCTCCAATTTAGCCTAACAATATCTAGAACAAAGAAAAAGGGCTATCTTGCACAGACAGCCCTCTTCTTATTTTATTTCATGACTGCTCTTTTTGTTCCCTGTTTCTCTCATGACAAATTGCCACAAATACTCATATGGAACCTCAGCTCTAAACAGTCTATTCTACTGAAGTTTTAAAATCTTCTCAACAGTATCCTGCATCTTGTCGGAATCACAAACAATATCATGAAGCACAGGTGCAGTACGAATCTCTTCAATTGCATTTGGAACTTTTACACCAGAAAGCTTGCATAACTCATCTACCAATTCAAAGTCACCCATCTCATTGTATTTTGTATCAATGGCATTCATAACACTTCTTGTAAACTTATATGGGCTTGCTGTAGATGCAATCACAGTTGGTGTCTTATCTCCACTCTTTGCAACATAATCTTTGTAAACACCTGCTGCAACTGCAGTATGTGTATCCATTATGTAACCTTCTTTATCATATACTTCTTTAATGGTAGCAGCAGTCTTTGCTTCATCTGCATAACCACCAACAAAGTCATGTAACTCTGCTTTCATATCTTCTGTAATATTGTAAACACCAGATGTAGAAAGTGCCTTCATCAAATCTGCACACTTCTCTGCATCATTTCCCGCAATCTTATAAATTAATCTTTCTAAGTTGCTTGAAATTAAAATATCCATAGATGGAGATGTTGTTAAAATAAACTCGCGGTTCTTATCATATGTTCCTGTCTGGAAGAAATCATATAATACTTTGTTGTCGTTAGAAGCACAAATCAGCTTGTCAATTGGAAGTCCCATATTCTTTGCATAATAAGCTGCTAAGATATTTCCAAAGTTACCTGTTGGAACTACGACATTCATCTTATCTCCCGCTTTGATTTCGCCATTCTTCACTAATCTACTGTATGCATATACATAATATACAATCTGTGGAACTAAACGTCCAATATTGATTGAGTTTGCAGATGAAAACTGATATCCTGCCTTGTCCATTCTCTCAGCTAATTCTTTGTTGTTGAACATAGCTTTTACACCACTCTGTGCATCATCAAAGTTACCTGTAATTCCTACAACCTTTGTATTTGCACCTTTCTGCGTTACCATCTGTTTTTCCTGAATTGGACTTACTCCATTCTTTGGATAAAATACAATAATGCTTGTTCCTTCCACATCTGCGAAACCAGCCAAAGCAGCCTTTCCAGTATCTCCAGATGTTGCAGTTAAGATTACGATTTCATTTTTTACATTATTCTTCTTTGCTGAAGTTGTTAATAAATGTGGTAAAATAGAAAGTGCCATATCCTTAAATGCGATTGTAGCACCATGGAATAATTCTAAGTAATATGCGCCATCCTTCTTTACCAATGGTGCAATTTCCTTTGTATCAAACTTGCTATCATACGCACGATTAATACAATTCTTAAGTTCTTCCTCTGTAAAATCAGTAATGTATAACTTCATTACTTCATAAGCTACTTCCTGATAGCTCATATCTGCCAAAGCAGCAATGTCTTTATCCAATGCTGGAATAGACTCTGGTACAAATAATCCTCCATCTGTAGCCAATCCCTTTAAAATAGCTTGAGATGCAGTTGCGGTTTCCTGTTTGTTTCTTGTACTGTTATACATTAGATTCATTTCACTTCATCCTTTTCTATCTGTTTTTTAATTGATTTCGTTACAAATTCACGCATACTGCGTATATTCTGATTAAGTATAGCACGTTTTTCCATATTCTTCAATAAGAAGATTCCGAAGTTTTGCCTTATTCCCCTTTTAAATTTTTCAATGCCGTACGAATAGATATTGGATTTCCATATCGCAAAGTTCCCATACGGTAAATCTTAGCTGCCAGCCATCCTACAAATACAGTAGATACTACCAAAATAGCAAAGGATACAACAATTTCCCACATAGCTACATTTCCCAATGCAATTCGCACAAACATAGCACAATAAGAACTAAATGGAAGATACGAGCATACTTTGACTATAATTCCATCCGTATTGTCCAGCTGCATTAAAACTACCACATATACAATCATAACAATCATCTGCAATCCACCAACAGACTTATTGACATCCTCTGTTTTGGAAACAAGTGCTCCCAATGCTCCATATAAGCATGCATAAAATAAAAATCCACCAATTCCAAAAAATGCAAAGGCAAGCAACACATCGCTAGGAATATGTAAGACCGGATCTAATGCATTTCCCCAAACATCCCGATTTATTTGGTAACTAACTAAAGTAACCCCTAGTATAATTGCCACCTGCAAAAAGGCAGCTAATGCTCCGGATAATACCTTTCCAAATAATAAGAACTTGGAATCAATACTGGTTACAAGCACTTCTATGGCTCGGTTACTCTTTTCACTAGCTACTGAAGTGGCAATCATGACACAATATAAAATAATAACCATAAAGCTAGCTACTACTAAGACATAGGAATACCAGTAATTATCAGATGCGTTTTTTCCAAGAACCTCCTGTTTATACTGTACCGGTGCGTCATAACTTCCAGTCATCTCTTCAAAATTCAAATGGTGTTTCTGGCAATATATTTGTTTATGTACGAATGTCATCACTTGATTAAATTGCTCTGCACCGTCATTATACATGGAATTATTCCATACCAGATAACGGAAATGACTATCGTCCTCTACCACAAAACCAGCTTCTACCTCTTCTTGTTCCACTGCCTTTTTCAGTGCCTTTTCATCCTTGTATATCTTAAATTCTGCATTCTCATAAAATGTTTCTAAAAATGGAGAATCTTTTACATATCCCTTTTGATCCAAAATACCATACTTTGACTTTTCTTCCTCATCTGTATCCTTCTTCGTGCTTTCCGTTTTAGTAGAAGTACCAAGCATATCAGACAGATCTACAAAATTTGGCAAAAACATAATCGCACCAAGTAACACAGAAATAAGAATGGTAGTAATCATAAACGATTTATTTTTTAAATAGCTCTTAAATTCAAATTCAAATACTGTAAAAAAACGTCTCATGTGTTAATCCCCCACTTTCTCCACAAAAATATCATTTAATGATGGTTTATACGTTTCAAATTGTTCCACTTCTACGTTCTTTTCCAGCAATGCCTTCAATAAATCTTTTCTTGTTTGGCCTTCTAAAAGTTTTACGATTAATGCATCTTTTGTTTGCCCACATACCTGTAATATCTCGGTAAGTTCCTGTTCACAAAATTGTTTAAATTCCTGTACGGATTTATTTCTGTCACCAAGAATTAATTGCTCCCGTCCATAAGCCAGTTTTATTTCATTTAAGTTTCCTTCTAAAACGACCTGTCCTTGATTGATAATGACAATATCCTCACAGAACTCTTCCACATAACTCATCTGATGACTGGAGAATATTACAATTTTCCCTACTGCGATCAATTCTTTTACTACATCTTGTAATATCTGTGAATTTACCGGGTCCAATCCACTGAATGGTTCATCCAAAATAATGATTTCTGGATCACAAACTAGCACCGATGCCAACTGTACCTTCTGCTGATTTCCTTTTGACAATGTTTCCAGTAAATTATTTTCGTATTGTCCAATTTCCAAGCGTTCCAACCATTTTTTTGCATTCTCTTTTGCTTTGGTTTTCGGAACATTTCGAAGCATTGCCAAATATACCATCTGCTCTAATACTTTTCTCTTTGGATAAAGCCCCCTCTCCTCTGGTAAATAACCAATTTGATGATTTCTAGGTACAAATGGTTTTCCATCCAACAAAATTTCTCCCTCATTTGCTCGGAACACATCCATTAAAATACGAATGGTAGTCGTCTTTCCTGCGCCATTACGTCCTAAAAGTCCCAACGCTTTCCCGCTTTCAACTGAAAAAGAGATTCCATGTAATACCTCTTTACCAGCAAAGGACTTTTTCAAATTCTTCACTTCTAGCTTCATTTTTTTCTCCTTTCTATGTTTATCCTTTTCATTTTAGCATGTTTTATATCCTATGAACAGAAAAACTTCTACATCTTATACGTGTCTCACACATAAAGTATAACGATACCACAATATCTACATGTATACTTCCTTGTGTTTCTTATATAATATTGGTAAAATATAAGTAACTACATAGCATAAGCCTAAACTCGAAATTTCATAAACATCTACGAAAAGAATTTTGTATATCATATTATTTCAGTCAGGAGGATATTTGCAATCCGCTCTGCTACTTGCTCATTATAAAGGGAGGTATTACACTTGCGCTACATTATTTTTGTTGTTTTTTGGATAAAATCCTTTTTAGAAAAAATGAAGGAAGATTGTGTATCTGCTTACGCTGCACAATCCTCCTTTTACATTATGATGTCTGCCTTTCCCTTTATTATGTTTTTATTAACTATGCTACAATATTTACCATTGACAGAAAAGGATCTGATTTCCATGGTCACCCAATGGCTTCCAGACACCTTTTCCCCCTTCTTAGTGCATATCATTCAAGAAATCTATACTTCTTCTACCACCACACTGCTGTCCATCACAATTATTACAACCTTATGGGCAGCATCCAAATCGTTTTACGCACTGATTTACGGATTAGATTCTGTATATGGTATTCCAGAAAATCGAAATTACTTTGTTTTGCGCATTCGAGCAACCATCTATACAGTGGTTTTTGCTTTTCTCCTATTGGCTACACTTTTATTACTTGCATTTGGTAACAGTATTGTCCATGCGATCAATAGCTATTTTCCTGCACTGGAAGATGCCACCTTATTAGTCATCAGTATTCGTGCCTCCAGTGCCATGTGCATTTTAATTTTATTTTTCTTATATATGTACATTGTTATACCCAATCGTAAATCAAATGTATTAGCAGAACTACCAGGAGCCATTGCGTCTGCTGCCGGATGGATTGGATTTTCTTACTTATATTCTTTTTATATTGATCATATGGGAAATTTTTCAAATACCTATGGTAGCCTGACTGCCATTGTATTATTAATGTTATGGATTTATTTTTGTATGTATATGCTTTTGATTGGTGGCGAAATTAATGTTTTTATCCAAAACATTTCTAATCCAAAACAGGAATAAAGATTACCTCTTTATTCCTGTATTTCTACGATTTTTGCACCCTGGTAATAATGTTTTAATATCTCTTTATAAGTATAACCCTTATCTACCATCGTCTTTGTTCCATTTTGACTCATTCCAACTCCATGACCATACCCGCCGCCAGTTATGGTAAAGGTTCCTTTTTTTCGATTTTCTTCTATTGCACAAAAACCACTTGGAAGCATATCCAGACCATCCACCTGACTTCCATCCTGTCTATATATAGTTGCATGGGTTGGTGCCAGAAGCGTTCGAATATTATACTCCGAAATCACTTTAATCGTTTTCTTTTTTCCTTGAATCTCAATTGCTTTTAAAACACCACTCTTCCCTCTCTCCAAAACAGAGATTTTTGTAACCTCCCCAATGTTAGAAATTGGTTTGCTGGCATAAGAACCATCTGCCTGTTTTGTTAAGATCCAATGTTTATTTTTTTCATACCGCTCTGAGAGACTTTGATTGATTGCTTCTGATAAAGTATTGACATTTACTGTCACATTCCATCGATACCACGGAAAATCTTTGTCATAACTTTCTATGTCTTCTTTTAAAAATGCCTTAAAGTTTTTTTCTTTGCTCAAATCCCGCTGTTTTCCCCCATCATACTGCACAGTTCCTTTCAAATAATTTTCCTGATCCGTCCCCCATACTTCCTTTGCTGACGCTGTATATCCACAAGAGGTAGAAAAATAATATGCCGTAATTGCCTCTCCTTTATATTGTAAAATCTGTCCTTTTGTAGAATCGACTGCCTGAATCGTTTCTGCACACTCCGGTTGCTGATTATAAACCTGATAAGAAACGCTATCATCCACATGTGCACCATATGTACTGCAACCACTATGAATTAATTGCTTATACGCATAACTTCTGGCACAAACCGCCTGTACCTTCAATGCTTCTGCTCCATAAGAAATCGGCATCTCACTTCCAATCACTGCATATAAATACTCTTCCAATGACAATTCATTTACCACAAGCATGCCTAACCCCTTTTCCCATGTTAATTCTAAACTTCCACGATAAGATGGACTTTTCCTTCCTCTCTTTATGGAAAGAACTTTAATTTTTCCGCCATTGGCAGCTTGTATTTTTATTCGTTTCCCTTTGCCAAAAGATTTCTTATTTCCCGTTATTAAAATATGCTTTCCCTTTTTATACGTCTTCTTTTCTTTTCCACTGATTAACGTAAGTTCCGTGTCCCCGCAAAGTTCCACTGTATTGTGATACACATCTTTTCCATTATTATTCCGAAGTAATACACGAATGTTTCCCACCTGAAATGGCTTTTCAAGAACTGCTGCACATACTTTTTTGCCCGCCACAACAAATTTTGCCTGCTCGTATCCTACCAGCACATCTTCCTTTCCCAGTTGCTCTAATTTTTCGTAAGTCTTATAAACGGTATATCCTTTTCCATAGGAAAGCTTCCCATATCCTTCAATTTCAATCTGCTTATCATCTCTAGAAAGTACCTTTCCTGTAATATAATCTTCCTTTAATACAATTTTTTTTACAATACCATTTTTTATTTTTAAGTCTGCTACTACATTCTCCAATTTACTTATTTTTTTATTTAATGTAAATTCATACAGCCGATCATTGACCATAGCTGTTAGCTTTTTATTTTCTCCTTCTTTAATCCAGGTATTGTATAGTTCTCCATTTTTGGGTACCTCCTTTGTCGTTGCATAATCTTTTGCTGCATTTTTATCTTTCTGTTCCGTATAAATCTTATAGGACAGCATTGCATAAAATAACAAAATACAGCAAAGAATTATAACTCCCTTTTCCTTCATTTCAATCCTCCTGTCAACTTGCTCTTTTCTGCTCGTCCAAGTTTCCCTAACATATTATTCTACACCAGGATAGTTTATGACTCAAGTTTTTTCCAATTCAACTTTTGTAGTATTCCTAAAACGTTTTTCACTAGAAATTCTATATTTTTTCTTAAAATTTTCACATTTTTTTGTAAACTTTATAAGAATACAAATTTTACCAATATTTTACTTCTATTTTACACATTTTTCGAATTGTACCCTTTAAACAATTACTATTTTTCTTAAATTTACATGGTACTTTGGTGCCTTATGTACCACTACGAGTGTCGGGCAGCGAAGGCATGCCTTGCGTTGATATGTAGGTTCTACGCAAAAGTTCTCAGAGTAAATTGCGTTTCACAATCACCTATTATCAGTATTTATAGGAAAGGAGTCTTAATCATGACTAGAAAAAAATTATTAGCACTATTAACAGTAGCAACCCTGAGCAGTTCACTACTTGCTCCATCTACCGCAACAACCAGCCAGGCAGCTACAACCCTAAAAATAACTAATGTTACCAAAAATAAGAAAACCATGTATGTAGGTTCACGTTTTACCTTAAAAACAAACGTTTCCAAAAGTAAACTTACTTATAAATCCACGAAAACTGCTATTGCAGTCATTTCTAAAAAAGGAGTTATTAAGGCAAAAAAGGCTGGAAAATGTACAATTAAGGTAACAGCAAAACTTAGTAAATCAAAAAAAGTTACCAAAAAAATCAAATTAACGGTGAAGAAAAAAACTACTACAACAGCAACTTCCACTCCGGTTGTTGCTACCCAAAAACCGACTTCCACCGCTTTGGCAACAAACACCCCGAACGTTGCAACTGCAACACCAACGGTTAAGCCAACGAACATTCCAACCAACACTCCAGCTCCAACTGCAACAGCTACCAATACCCCTACCATAACAGCTACACCTGTCACAACCACTACGCCAACAAAAACACCAACAAATACTACGCAACCAACCCAAACACCAGTTGCGACCAGTACACCAACGGTTACCACACAGCCCGCAGTAACAGGAACCGTAACCATTTCATCTATTCATTTTGAGGAAAATGGACTTACATTGTCCGATGCAAATGGTGATACTGTTTCCCCTTCTGATGCAGCAAATTTATATGTAGATGGTACAACCGTAACCATAGTTGCCCCAACTACCAATCAAGAAATTGCTGTTTCTGGTACTTGTCAACAGGGACAAATTCGAATCAATGTAGATAAAACAAACTACCCAGATGGCGAAGTAGACCTTAGTTTCGAAAATTTAACACTATCCAATACACTTACTTCTCCTGTATATGTACAACCTATTGACGGCTCTGTAAACATTTCTCTAAAAAAAGGTACAAAAAATACACTTTCTGACGGTGACAATTATACAAACGAGGATAAGAGTAACGGTGTTATTTATAGTAAAGATGATTTAAAAATCAAAAGCAGATTGCGAATATCCATGGCACTAGGATAATACGCATCTGGTAAACCGAAACCTAAAATAGGTAATTGCGAAATTCTTAAATATTTTACTTTTTTGTACAAAATTACATATTCTAAACCTAAAATGTCAGGAGGAAATCATTATGTTTACATCTATTTTTGATACTGCCAACGGTATTAGTATGCAACAAGGTATTCTTTCTATCTTAATTGCATTTATACTAGGTTTGGCAATTTCTATAACCTATATGAAAACTAACACAAATTATTCAAAGAACTTTGCCTATTCCTTAGTTATTATTCCCGCTTTAATCGGTGTTGTAATTACTTTAGTCAATGGCAATTCCGCTGCATCTATTGCAGTCTTAGGTGCTTTTAGTCTCATTCGTTTCCGAAGCATCCAAGGAACTTCAAAAGATCTGACTTACATTCTTTTTGCCATGACCTTAGGACTTTCTACAGGTATGGGATATGCACTATTTGCTATTTTATTAACAATTCTAGTTTGCTTTGTTTTATTTATACTATCATACAAGAATTATGGACAAGCAAAATCCGAGAAAAAAGAGTTACGAATTACAATTCCTGAAAACTTAGATTATACCGGACTGTTTGATGATCTTTTCTTAAAATATACAAATAAAGTTGATTTAATTTCCGTAAAAACTACCAATCTTGGAAGTATGTATGAATTGCAATATCATGTATTGATAAAAGACGTATCACAGGAAAAAGAAATGATTGATGCCATCCGTACAAGAAATGGTAATCTTACAATCGTATGCGGAAAAACAAATTTTTCCCAAGAAGCCTTATAAAACGAAATAATCGATCAATCTCAAATTAAGATTTTAGACAGAACAAAGTGGACAATTCCACATCCCACAGAGCGTTTTCCTCTATAGGACACACTTTACTATAGAGGAACAAAATAACATTACCATCTGAGTTGTTACAAACTCTATAAAAAAGACAAAAGATGCAGAAGATCATCCTGAAGGAGACAGCCTGAAACGGCGCCTCATTTGAATCATCTTCTGCATCTTTTTGCAATAGAACAATTCTAATATTTTTATTCCTTTACTGCGCATCTGCAATTACATCACGCATATCGAACATTCCAACTTTTTTGCCCTTCAAAAATTTAGCTGCTGCTACAGAACCCTTAGCAAATACAGCCTTCGAATATGCCGTATGCTTAAACTCAATCACTTCATCAATGCCTGCAAAAATAACTTCATGTTCCCCAACAATAGTTCCACCACGAACTGCAGAGATGCCTAATTCCTTCTTATCTCTCTTCTCTCTTCTCTGCGAACGGTCATATATATATTCATATTGTCCATTCATAGACTCATTTATTGCATCTGCTAATGCCAATGCTGTTCCAGATGGTGCATCCAATTTTTGGTTATGGTGTTTTTCTACAATTTCTACATCATATCCAGAAGTAGCAAGTACCTTTGCTGCATCTTGAACAAGCTTAAATAATGTATTGATACCAAGAGACATATTTGCTGATTTTAATACTGCACAAGTCTCACTTAATTTTTTGATTCGACTGAGCTGTTCATCCGATAGCCCCGTTGTACAAACAACAACTGGCATCTTTTTTTCTTCACAAAAATCTAATAATGTATCCATAGCCTTTGCCGAACAAAAATCAATAATTACATCTGCATCCACATTACAGTCCTTTATACTTGTAAATACTGGATATCCATTATCTCTATTATCCACAATATCAATTCCAGCCACAATTTCTGCGTCTTGATCTTCTTTCACAATTTTACTAATGGTCTGTCCCATAGCTCCATTACATCCATGCATAATAATCTTTGTCATTGGTCGCTCTCCTTTTCTAAATTAACTTCTATTGATAATCTTTTTCTTATAAAAGTCCTACTTTTTTCATTTCTTTTTCTAAAACTGCTGCTTTTTCCGGACTCATTTCTGTAAGTGGCATACGAAGATTTCCAACATGCATTCCCATAAATTCACAGGCTTTTTTAACTGGAATAGGATTTACCTCTGAGAAAAGTGCATCAATTAAAGGTAAGTATTTCAACTGCAATTCCAAACTTCCTTTCACATCACCTGCTAAATATTTTGCCACAATATCATGGGTTTCCTTTGGTGCTATATTGGATAATACAGAAATCACTCCTACGCCACCAAGAGAAAGTACTGGCACAACTTGATCATCATTTCCTGAGTACAAGTCAATCTTACCATCTGTAAGTTGCATTACTTTTGCAACCTGCGAAATATTTCCACTTGCTTCTTTAATTCCCACGATGTTATCCACATTTTTTGCTAAAGTAGCTACTGTTTCCGGCAAAATATTGCATCCGGTTCTACTTGGTACATTATATAAGATAATTGGAAGCTTCACACTATCTGCTACTGCTGTAAAATGTCCAACCAATCCTTTCTGCGTTGCCTTATTATAATATGGAGATACAACCAAAAGTCCATCTACTCCATATTCTTCTGCTTTTTGAGAAAGGTATTTTGCTGTTTCTGTGCAATTTGAACCAGTTCCTGCAATAACCGGAATACGTTTCTTTGCAAACTCTACACACGCTTTTACGGTAGCTAGATGTTCTTCATGTGTCTGTGTCGCAGCCTCACCCGTCGTTCCACACACAATAATCGCATCTGTCCCATTATTTACATGGAAATCCACTAATTCTTCCAACTTGTCATAATCCACACTTAAATCGTCTTTCATAGGTGTAACTAATGCAACACCTGCACCCTTAAATATTGCCATTGTTCTTCCTCCTTATACTGTAAATACAGTTCTATTCTATTATATCCATTTCTTCGGAAAGTGGTAATCTTTTTGCCGTTTCAGTTCTGCAATTTACGTTTACGTAGAAAAAGCCAGCATAAGTGCTGGCTTAGAAATTCTATAAAGATCTATTTCTGTTTTTACGTAGCACTCCATCACTTTCGTCGATGACAGTCGTATGTCTCTTAAACATACGCCCAGCTATAAAACTACAGGCATTTTATAACTTCGGCATGTTCTCCTTTTTCAAACATTCTTCTGCACCTGTTGCATCCTGCAAGATACTCTTAAAACATGCACCTCTACTAATAAATGATATATACTTATACTATCACGCTATTTGTCTTTTGTCAACGAAGCATTCCTACCAGTTTGTGTCAAGTATTCATTGGCACTTTTTTCATTTTTCTTTATAACATCCGCTTCCCTCTTCATTTTTTGAATATGCAGTTGAATGGGCATCTTCCTT
>CADABQ010000040.1 GCA_902786205.1 uncultured Lachnospiraceae bacterium
TGTGATATGATAGGATTAGATATAGATTTATTACAATCAGTATGATTATTATTAGTCTTACTAATAGGTGGTGTAGTTTCAGCAACTTCTTGAGGTGTGATTTTTACAACCTCTTGAGGTTTCCTTTCTACACTTCTTGAAGTTGAATTTTGGGCACTTCCTGAAGTTGCAGTTTCTGGACTTCTTGATGTTGGATTTCTTTTCTTCTTATCTGTAAAAGGTATTTTTTCCGAACAATTCCTTTCTGTAATAAAATTTTTCACATACAGGAGACTCGGCATTCCAAGTCCCCTTCTCTTTTTTTCTACTAATCCGAACTTTTCCAATGCTGCCAACAAATCAATTGCCTTGTTTTTTGATATTCCCAAGTCTTCTTGAATATCTGCAATCTGATAAATGATATATACTCTGTTTTCCGAATCGAACCATCTGTTTTTCATGGACAAACTCATGCGATCAAGAAGTAATCCATACAGTACCTTTGCAGGTAAGGATAAGTCTGAAAAGGTTTCATCCGTTATCATAATCTTGGGTATTTTGATAAAACTAAATTGCTCTGCCTGATTACCGTAATAATATTCAAAGTTCATATCCATCACACTCCTTGTTCCCTGCTCCACTGATCTAACAATGTGAGTATGACTTCCATCTGCTGCCTGCTATACCCTTGTGGAAAATAAGAAGCGATCTGCGTATCTGTTAATGAGAAGTATACTTGCTTTACCGTTCCTGTGACCTCGTATAAGATAGCATTGGTACTCTCTGTTTGTTCTTCTTCTGTTCCTTCTATTTTTCTTAATCTTGCGATTTTATCTTTGACTAATTTTTTCCCTTTGTTTATGTAATCAAGCACAATCTGTTGAATGCTTTTGGATAGAAAAGATAGCTCTACACCATTCACAAATGAAATCTTTTTCTTGTCTACTAATTCTAATAGTTCAGGTATTAGTTCTGTTAATCGAATATACCTTTTCACTTGTGTTCCAGACATACCATTTTCTTTTCCGATTTTACTTGTACTAAGCTTCGGACCATTATGGTCCGAAGTAACCCCCTGATGGCTCATTGCTTCCATTTTCATCTTAAATGCAAAGGCTCGTTCACTCGGCAATATCTCTTCCCTTTGAATATTGGCATCCACCATAATTATGGTTGCTTCATCATCTGACAATTCCTTCACGAATACAGGCATTTTGTCCAAGCCTGCCAACTGTGCCGCACGTCTGCGTCTGTGTCCGGAAATCAATTCAAATCCACCCTCCGGTCTTTTTCTCGCAATCGCCGGAGACAATATTCCATTTTTCTTTATGGATTCCACTAACTCAAGCATTGCCTCATCATCCACTACATGAAACGGGTGATCCTTAAATTCATGCAACTGGTCTAATGGAATATCACTTGCACCTTCTATTGTAGGTACTGCTAATAATTCTTCATAACTTGTCAATTTCACTTTTTGTCCCGATCTAGTTCTCATGAGCAAGCACCTCCTCTGTCAATTCACGATAGGCTTTTGCTACTTTGCCTGACGGATCATGTGTATAAATGCTATTCCCCTCAGCACTGATTTCTGCAGCACGAATGGACACTGGAATTTCTGATTGGAATATCAAAATGTTATCCGCATACGCTTCATGCACACTGGCTGAAATATCTTTTGTGAAATTCGTTCTGTAATCTACCATCGTCAATAAAATACCTTCAATCTGTAAATTTGTATTCAATTGTCTTTTTACCCGCACAATGGTCTTTATCAACTGCTGTAAACCTTTTACCGGTAAATAAGCTGCCTGAACCGGTATTAAAACAGCGTCTGCACATGCTAACGCATTCACGGTCAACATACCTAATGAAGGCATACAGTCGATAATGATATAGTCATATTTTTCTCTTATTGCATCTACATATTCCTTTAGTATGACTTCTCTACTGATTACATTAACCATAGATACCTCTAAACCGGATAATTCAATATTGGCAGGCATGAGGTCAATATTTTCTTCATGAGAAAGAATACCTTCTTCCAAGTCCATTTCTTCTTCAGTGATAATATTGAGCAGCTTCGTTGCCAAAGTTACCTCAATCTGATCCGGCTCACGATAACCCAAACTAATGGTCAGACTGCCTTGTGGATCACCGTCAATCAACAACACTTTATTTCCCTTTCGAGCCAAACCTATTCCTAAATTGACTGTAGTGGTAGTTTTTCCCACTCCACCTTTCTGATTTGCAATAGCTATTACTTTACACATAATAAATTCCTCCTTCAAACTGTATTCTTGCTAAATGGTTGCTTATTTTATAATGCAAATGATATGTTTGAAGCTAAACTTTGAGAAACACGCTTTGCGAGTTTCTCAAATTATCGCGGTAGTCGCCAAGGTCTTACGCAAGCGTAGACTTTGGCTCGTTACTCGCGTAAATGCAAAAAGAGACACTTCCAAAGATTGAAAATGTCTCACTAAGAGTAATATTTATTCAAATAAGAGTACTGCAAGTCTGCACATTCATGCATATTCCTGCATCATTTACGTCAATTTTGGGTTCAATTTGGGTTCATTCCCACACTTTCACACAGCCTAAACCCTTGATTTTACTAGCTTTATTTATCAAGCGACTTCATTGTCGGGAACAACAACACATCCCGAATCGCAGGTGAATTTGTCAACAACATTACCAAACGGTCAATTCCGTATCCAATACCACCTGTTGGAGGCATACCAATGCTCAATGCATTCAAGAAGTCTTCATCTGTATGGTTTGCTTCCTCATCTCCTGCTGCAAAGGCTTCTTCCTGTGCGGCAAAGCGTTCACGCTGGTCGATTGGGTCATTTAATTCAGAGTAGGCATTTGCCATTTCGCGTCCATAGATGAACAATTCAAAACGTTCTACATAATCTGGATTTTCTGGTTTTCTCTTAGTAAGTGGAGAGATTTCAACCGGATGGTCCATAACAAATGTAGGCTGAATCAATTTTTCCTCTACAAATTCCTCGAAGAATAAGTTAAGAATATCACCCTTTTCGTGTCTATCTTCGTATTCGATATGATGCTCGTCTGCAAGTTTCTTTGCTGCTGCCGTATCTGCAACTTCATTGAAATCTACACCTGCATACTTCTTTACTGCGTCAACCATAGTAATACGCTCAAATGGCTTACCAAGGTCAATCATTTCTTCTGCATAAGGAATGTTAGTAGTACCACATACTTCCTGTGCAACTGTACGGAACATATTCTCTGTCAAATCCATCATGCCATAATAATCGGTATATGCCTGATATAACTCCATCAAAGTAAATTCAGGATTATGTCTTGCATCAGTACCCTCATTACGGAATACACGTCCGATTTCATATACACGCTCCAAGCCACCAACGATCAATCTCTTTAAGTATAATTCCAAAGAGATACGAAGCTTTACATCCTCAGAAAGTGCATTGTAATGGGTCTCAAATGGTCTTGCTGCTGCTCCACCTGCATTGGATACCAACATAGGTGTCTCTACTTCCATAAATCCCTGTCCATCTAAGAAACGACGAATACTACTTAAAATCTGAGAACGCTTGATAAAGGTTTCCTTTGATTCCTTGTTCATGATCAAATCTACATATCTCTGACGATATCTAGTATCTGTATCCGTAAGTCCATGGAACTTTTCTGGTAAAATCTGCAAACTTTTGCTAAGCATAGTCATTTCTTCTGCATGAATAGAAATTTCACCCGTCCTCGTGCGGAACAAATATCCTTTCACACCAAAAATATCACCAATATCTGATTTTTTGAAGTCAGCATAAGAATCCTGACCAATCGAATCTCTTGCAACGTAAATCTGCATATTTCCCTTCAAGTCCTGAATATTACAGAAAGATGCCTTACCCATAACACGCTTAAACATCATACGTCCTGCAATAGATACACGGATTGGACTCGCATCCATAATTTCTCTTCTCTCGTTATAATCTGCGTTAATTGCATCTTTTTTCTGCTGTTCGTCCAAACCTTCTACATTTACCTCTGGTCTACCTGCAAGCAACTTTGCCTCATGTTCTTCATAAATGGCCTTTGCTTCCGTTGTATGATGGGTCTGATCGTATTTTGTAATTTTAAATGGGTCCTTGTCGTTTGCCTGCAAATCTGCAAGTTTTTCACGTCTTACCTTAATTAACTGATTTACATCCTGCTGTGGCTTCTGCTGCTTCTGATTCTGTTCTGCCAAAATAGTTCATCCTTTCTTCTATACGTTAAAACAAAACGTGTATCTTTCTTTAAATTAGTTTGATCTTTCAATCTCAAGAATTTTGTATTTCAAAATACCTACTTGTGTCTCAACTTCAACAACATCACCCTTCTTTGCTCCAATCAAAGCTTTTCCTACTGGTGACTCATTTGAAATCTTTCCTTTTAAGCTGTTTGCCTCTGTAGAACCAACCATCTTGTATTCGAGTTCCTCATTTTCTTCCACATCTAAAATACGAACTTTACAACCGATATTGATTTTATCTAAATCAACTTCTTCCTCTACGAAGACTTCTGCATTTTTCAAAATCTTTTCGATTTCTTCAATTCTTGCCTCAATATCACGCTGCTCATCTTTCGCTGCATCATACTCAGCATTTTCTGATAAATCGCCCTGCTCTCTGGCTTCCTTAATTTTCTGAGATACTTCTTTACGACGAACAACCTTCAAATCCTGCAATTCATCTTCCAGTGCCTTTAAACCTTCATAAGTTAAAATATTTTTCTTTGCTTCCATAACACTATATCCTCCATATCAAAATTTCTTTCCTGTAGTTATCTAAAAATATGCGTAACTGTTCAAAGGGTACAATTTATATATACATAGACAAAGCCAATAACGGTGTCATAAGAGAACACATTGAACACTTGACAAAGTATTTTTATCTTAGCGTATAAGCACACAACGTGAAAATGTCCAGCCCTTTACTAAAACTTTTACCCTTTTTGTATATCTGACATTTAACGAATGGTACCCTCAAAACAGTTACATATTTTTTACTTCTTCTTTTAGTCAAGCGGATATTCGCAATCCGCTCTGCTACTTGCTCATAACACGATTAGCTGCTATCGCAGCATATCAAAAAGGGCTTGCCCCCTCCTGATACAAGAAAGTCCCCACCCACCACTTATTGCTCTACGCACTAGAAGTGGGAGACTTTTTTGATCGTGTTAAAATGCAAAATTACATCATTGTATTATAGCCTATCCCAGCCCTAATGTCAATGAAATTCCCCCGTTTATCTTATCTCCAATTGCTCCACTTTCCATTGATAACGTTCCCTTATTTCTTTCATTTCCTCCCATCCAAAATCCCCACATTCTTCTTCCCATGCAATGGAATCATTTGCCAATTGTCGCAATTTCCAATTTCGACTTTGCATAAAAATAGATGCGAAACGGTTCTCAGCTTTTTCTCCATAAATACTCTGTACAAATCCACACACCACTTTTTTGTTTTTCACTCTATTTTGCATGTATTCCTTTTGCCTATCCGTCATCGCTACAGCAAATATGTAATTTTTTTCTACCAAATGTGCATACTGTCTCAACTGGGTACCAAGCACATCCACTATAACCTTTCCTTCTATATCATCGGGAATCTTTTCCTTTATTTCAAGCACCAGTCCATATGCATCCTCTACTTCATCATACAATTTTCTCCATGCTTTTTTGCGTTTTGTTACAATCTCTATGTGTCTGACTTTCTTTGCCAATACTCTACAAATGGAAAAATCTAACTTACCCTCCATATCCACAAACAATACATCCAGATTTTGCTCTTCTATTTGATAATTCACTACCATCTTTTCCCATAATTCCGGAAATAAACTATACCAGCAAATCCATTTCTTTTGATACTCTGGCATGGCATATTTTCTACAAATATCTTCGGAAAAATAAATAAGTTGTTTGGGATATTGCATACGGATTTTTTGCAAACACTTTTCAAACCACGCTGTACCTAGTTTTCCTCCCTGCTCATAGGTACATGCCAACTCCATTACCGCCACTTCTCCATCCGGATACTCTCTCTCATATTCTCTACACACCCCCCGTTTTTGATTGATCCATTGCAAAATACGTTCTCTTACACATTGTTGCTCTTTTGTATCTGCAAAACATACCTCAATCATAAAACTACTCCAACCTTTTTGTTACTATATATACACTTTGCTCCACTTCTATGACAAGAACAAAATAGATATGTCCATGTCAACTCGCTAAATCCTCCACTCCTGGGAGGATTTGTTCAACAGAACACATTTTTCTATAGAACAAAAAAAGATGCTGCAAGTAAACTATTTTTACCTACAACATCTTTTGTATTACGACACCATTATCGAACGGTGAACTTATTGACTGCTTTTCCCAGTTCTTCTGCAGAAGTAGATAATTGTTCTGAATTTTCTCCTAATTCCTCTACTCCCTGTAACTGTTTTTCAATCATACTGTTTACATTAGTTACAGATGCCGCTGTTTGCTCCGATACTGCTGATATTTCCTCAATGGCGGCTAAGGTAGCTGCTCTGGTCTTTTCCATCTCCTGTACACCAGATAAAATACTATCCAGCTCTTTCATCAGCACACTAACCTGACTTTCCATCGAACGAAATGCATCTGTAGTAGTATCTACCGCTTCCTGCTGCTCGTGTACAATATCATCTGCCTGTTTGGCAATGTCTACTGCATTCTTCGTTGTTTTAATGATTTCTTCAATAATCTTTTGAATTTCATCAGCAGATTCCATCGACTGGTCTGCTAACTTGCGAATTTCAGTCGCAACAACCGCAAATCCTCTTCCAGCCTCTCCTGCTCTAGCTGCTTCGATAGATGCATTCAAGGATAACAGATTTGTTTCGGAGGCAATCTCATTAATGGCATTAACAATTTTTCCAATGGATTTTGACTGTTTTTCCAGTCCTTCTATGCTTTCAATTACCACATTTGTAATTTCGGCAGTAGAATGACTCTTTTCGTTTAATACAGTCATAGAGGACATACCATTTCGAATCGATACCTCTGTATCACCGGCTATTTCACTAATCTTGTTTGTATTTGCATTTACCACTTGGATTCGCTTAGACAACTTGTCCATTTCTGTCAAACAACCAACTGAATTTTCTGCCTGACTGCTAGTTCCTACTTCAATTTCCTTAACGGATTGTTCGATACACTGGGTAGAAGTCAAAAACTCTTGTGAGCTTTGAATGACTTCTTCGGAAATTCCAGTCAATTCAGAAGTTACACCTTCTACTTGTTGTATCAAATGTTTTGTATGTGCAATCATATCACTAATTCCAGTTGCCAAAACCGCAAACTCATCTTTTCGCCTTGTGCATATTTTAACAGTCAGATCACCATTTGAAACACGTTTGATCTGTTTCATAATGCCAGAAATGGTATGCGACATTCCCTGTGCAATCACCAATCCAAGTACAGCTGAAATAATAATAGACACAATCAATAACACTACTGTTACATTCTTAATACCTGATGCCTGTTGGTTTACTGTCGCTGTTGGAATCAAACAGCATACTGCAGCTCCTGTATCTCCAACTTTAGACATTAAAAACAAATAGCTCTTTCCATTATAGCGTACTTCCTTTTGAAAATTTGTCTTTTCACTTTTCATGGCATTTTTAAAATACTTCTGACCTGCAAAGTAAGTTGTTCCCTTTTTCACCGTAATATCTTCGCCATATACTTCTCCACCATCTCTGGTTACAAAAGCTGGAATACAGCCATCCCCAACTTCCAATTGTCCAAGAATTTCCTGTATCTTTGAACGGCTTAAATCCAATACTAGGCATCCCTCTGCCTTTGGAATTCGACGAATGATTCGAATTGCATAATCCTCCTGATTTGCTTGCAATGCATCATCTAATTCAGGAATTGTTCCAAAATAATAATATTTTGTTTCATCTTTTGAAGCAAGTTTTCCCTGTTCTGTTTTCAATACAGCAGAATATAAATTCTTTTCATTTGAATTTGTTGTCGTAACAGAAGATGCCTTATCTGTCAATAAATAAACATTCTCCAAAAACGGATTATCTGTTACATCATAATTAAATTCTTTATATTTTTCGTTATAGTAATTCATTCCTTCTATCGTACTAAATTGAGAGAAGCCTCCATTTACATAATTTTGAAGCTTACTATCTACAAAAAGCGAATTATAATCTGTCTTAATGGTACTAAAAACAAAATCATAATAAGAAGTCGTCAGCTGGATAGAACCAGAAACCGATTCTACATATGTATTTTTTATACCAGAAGATGCCTTCGAATAAGAAACCATACCTAAAATAACCAGAAATAGAATTGGAATAACAATCAAACTATATAATTTTAACTGAATTCCCTGAAACCATTTTACCTTTTCGACACGTTTGAATTCTGTTTCTCTTTCATTTTCTGCCATGCGGATTTTTATCCATTTAATCAAATCTTTTGGCTTACGAATTGATACTTTCTCCCTTGCAATCCTATTTTGTTTCTGATTTTTCTTTCCAAAATTAAAAATTTTTTTATTTTTCTTTTCAACAGCTTTTCCTTCTCTTTTTTTAACTGCTGTTTTTCTATTTTTTAGAAACTTTGCAGAGGATTTCTTTTTTTGCGACTTTTCAATAAAATCTACTGTTTCCTGTTCTTTTTCCAATCCCATCTGCAATTCTTTTTCTTTGTTCGTCCTACCTACCCTTTTGTTTCGTACTTTTTTCGATTTACTTTTTTCCTTTTTCTTTATCTCACTTTCCCTTAGACCTTTCTTTCCTAAAATCATCACAAACCCCCCTTTTTGTGAAATTTTTAATCTGTCCAACTTATCTATTTCGTTACTCTCATACTATCATCTTTTTTCATTTTTTTCAATATTTTTGTCAATTTTTCACATTTATTTTTACATATACAATTTATTTTGTGCATTTTGTCGATTTATTAACCTTTTTCCCTTGTATTCGGTCAAATTAATGCATTTCCTTCTTCATAGCTATATACTCCTCTTTTGAGATATCTGTCTTGCCATATCGGGCCTTTTGATAAATAGCAAGGAGTTTATTTCTATTTTCCGCCTCCATACACTGACTTAATTCTTCTGCTGTTTTCAACTCTTTGTCCCCATCCGAAGACTTCCAACTCTTCTCTACCTTTCTTTGAAATAATACTCTGATTCGTCCACGATAGCTTCTATCAAAAAAATTCCATTTTCTTTTTCTCTTTTGAACAAAAACACTTTTTTCCCTTTTTTCTGGAAAAATGCGTTCCTTTTCCTCTACCATTTCCTCTTTCTTTTCATAAAAATGTTTCCATAAAGTATAGAAGAATAACACAATCACAACAAGTACAAATAAAACAGCTAAAACTTTCAAAAAGTTCCAGACTACTATACCTATAACATGTCCGATTTTTTCTAACCAGGAAGGTCCTATATTTTTTATTTCATCCGTTGGTTGCACTGTTGCCTTGGGTATCGGTGTAGTATATAGCGCATTTTCTTCGTACTCCTCTTTTTCTCCATGGATAAAATGGAACAACCATCTTAAAAAGGAACGCAATGCACATAATACAGAATTTTCTGCTCCATAAGTAGAAAAGGTAGTTGCTAGATATACGACTCCTACACTAAAAACAGAAAAGAATCCCAGAACAACTCCACCTTCTAAATAAAAACTTCTTCTGTTGATGCTGTCTGTTGTTAAAGCATTGCTTTTTAAATACTTTTCTTGTTTTACCAAATAAAAATTTATAAAATGCAACCATAAAAAAAACATACCAATACACATAAAAAAATTGCTGATATACATTCTATTTCCATTACCTGCATACAGCAAGCAAGGTATTGCCAAAAAAAGAATTGCACTACTATAATTTTCGGGCCATATTTCCACTTGATTCTTTCTACGTATCATCCAAGAAACCAATACATCCAATATTCCATAGACCACATATATTACTTTTTCTTCTTTATTTCTTCCTATGCAAAAACAATAAAGTAATAGCACACCATGTCCACACAAAAATATCCAAACCCTGTTTCCGATCTTTCGGAGCAAAAAACCGCCAATCGCTACAACCAGTAATAATAATGCATGAAAAATCGACCCTGGTTTAGGGTTCCTGCAATAAGAAATTGTGGCTACCCAAAAAAAGAAAAGAAGAAATACTTTTAAGGAATTTATAAGATGTATACATTCTATAATAGAAAAAGAACATTTTTTCCCATTCATTTTCTTCACCCCAATTCTTCATCCGCAATGATTTCTATAACCTTATCTTGTAACTCTGATGCTATTTGAAGCTGATCCATCGCATAATGTGGTACCATCCATACCAAATCACTGCCTTTTGCAGCCTCCTCTATAAGACTTTTTTGCACACCTACAGTCCGACTAGTTGTTATCACTACATACATTTTGTCACCCTTTAACTCTCTCTGGAAAAAGGATTTTTCCGACTCAAATGGCAAATTTTTATGTAAATCAATCCTTGCCAGACCCTCATCTATTTGTCGCATATGCTGACTGCCTGCCCCTGCTCCAACACAAATTGAACCATCATTTGCTATATCCAAACCATTTGTCACCATAGCGACTACAATATGTCTTTCCAAAAAGCATTCTGCTAATGTAGCTACAAGTGATATTGCATATTCCTCCATTGTACGATCTATCTCTGCATTTATCTTGTCAAAATAGAGCAGCAATTTTACTTCCTGTTCTGCTGTATGTGCATAACAATTTACTTTTAATTCTCCTGTCTTGGCTGAGGATTTCCAGTTGATTTTCCCCATACTATCGTAATTCTGATAATCCCGGATGCCTTGAAACATAAATGGATCCTCGTACAATTTTCTTTTTGCAAGGGTTTGTCCAAGCATTTGTTTCACACACATAGAAATAACTGGTGCCTGCACTCTTTTTGGAAATACATATATGCTTTGTTGCTGTTTTTTACGCATTACATACTCTCTGGAATAAAAATAACTACTTACAAAAACATCCACATCCCCCAAAGCATAATATCCTCTTTTATTGCATGTAAAAGAAAAAGATCGTTTTATTCTTTCGTACATTCCAATCGAAAAAAGGTCATTTCTATAATATTGGTCACTTGTAATTCCTGAAGATTCTTCCTTAAATTTCCATTCCTTTGAAGTTGCAAATTTTACCTTTACTGCAGGTAGTAACATTGCCTTTTGATTAGCCACCTCTTCCACAAGAATAAGCGTATCCCCTTCGTATGCACAGTCACGTTCACAATATACTCTTACATCTAGTCCTTTATCCCATTTTTTCCCAAATACCCACTGAATCAGTAAATAAAAAACAGCAAACAACAAATACGCTACAATTACCTGTTGCATAAGCATCCCTCCTTTTTTACTTTACAGATTCATTTCATACTTGATACTTTTCTGTAGGTACTGGAGTGGAAGCTAAAATAGACTGTATGATTGCCTTTTGCTCCGCTTCTTTTAAATATCCGCCCGCCAACACAAGTCGGTGTTCCATTACATAAGGTGCCAGATACTTTACATCTTCTGGTATAACATAATTTCTTCCACGAATAGCAGCAAATGCCTGACACGCCTTCATAAACACAAGTGTTCCTCTCGTACTGACACCCATTTTTATCTTTGTGCTATTTCTGGTGGACTCCACAATATGTAGCAAATATTCTTTTACATCTTGTTCTATATGGACATGTTTCACCCACTTTTGCATCTCTACTAATTCCTGTATCGTCACAACATCCACAAGAGTCGTATACGGATTTCCTTCTATATATCGATTCATAATCTCAAGTTCCTGTGCAAAACCAGGAAGCCCCATACTTATTTTCATCATAAAACGATCTAATTGTGCCTCTGGCAATGGAAAGGTTCCCGCTGTCTCTATAGGATTTTCTGTTGCTATAACAAAAAATGGCATATCCAAATCTAGAGTTTCCCCATCTAAAGTTACCTGCTGCTCCTCCATACACTCCAATAAACTGGACTGTGTTCTAGGTGTCGCTCTATTGATTTCATCCGCCAGCAATATATTTGTAAAAACTGGCCCCTTCTGCAATACAAATTCCCCTTTTTTCTGATTATAGAAATGCAGGCCTGTCACATCAGATGGTAACAGATCTGCCGTAAATTGTATCCTGGAAAATTTTCCCTTTATCGATTTTGCCAGGGACTTTGCCAGCATAGTCTTTCCTGTGCCTGGTACATCCTCTAATAACACATTTCCACCTGCCAACAAAACCGTAAGAATCAATTCTATTACAGAATCCTTCCCTACTATAACCTTTCCTATATTTTCCCTAACTATTTGCATCTTCTCTTTTACAAACTGTTCGTCCATAAAACCCCTCCTATCTTTTATATGAAAATTATACATTCATAAAGTGCCAGAATATAAAAATCAATTTTAACAAACACTTTGGCTGGACACTCTCACTCTGTGCGCTTTCACACTAGGCTCAATAAAACTTCACCAAGTGTTCAATGCGTATTCATATTTGGCGTCCGCCAAATAGAAATGATTGTTCATACTTCACTTAGCCTGCAAGCAGTCACGTGCAGTATGAACAATCATTTCTGCTCGGCTGAACTGTTACTCAAAGTATGCATCCAGTCCATCTGCGATTCCCTTAACCATTTTTGTTTGATAGTCTGTTTCAGAGAGTTTTTTATCTTCCTCTACATTACTCATAAATCCCATTTCTAAAATAGTAACGGGTATAGATGACCAGTTAATTCCAGCCATTAAATCAGTCTCCCAAATCCCCTTATCTGCTGCATTTGTTTCTTCCACAAAATGTGTAAGTATATCTTTCGCCAATCGATAACTATTATCGTATAATTTTGCAACATATGGGCTATTTTTTGTTCCACAAATAGCCATTGCTCCATTGGTTTCTTTCACTTTAGATCCATTTGCATGTAAACGCACCAATACTTCTGCTCCAGCCTCTTTTGCCATGTCTGCACGCTCATGAGGACTTAAATTAACATCATTGGATTCACGGACCATAAATACGGAGTATCCACGCTTAGACAATTCTTCCTGCAATTTTTTTGCCACTTCAAGTGTCAATTCATACTCTTTTTTTCCTGTATAAACTCCACTAGTACCAACAGTAGCTTTTGCCTTTTTTTTGCTGGCCCCTGGTCCAATTGGTTCTTTTTCTAAATCTTCCTTTTCTTGATGGCCTGCATCAATAGCAATCAAATGTCCTTTCACTTCTGGCTCAGCTGCTGTCAAATATTCTGTAGCAACATAAAATTCTCCCTCTTTTAGGCTAATTTTGCTCCATTTTTCCCCTACACCTACACGAAGAATTTTTGCCCTCTCTGGTAACATTTTTACAATTGTTGAATCCATAGAACACTCCTTTCGAACATTTAATTTTGTTGTCGTATAAACATATTCTTTTACCTTTTCAAAGGATTGTCCATCTTCTTTAAAATAAACCGGTTGTGCTCTCTGCTCTACTTTCTCCGTAGGTTTCGTCGTTGCAACCTCCGTCTTTTTTTCTTTTCCTTTTCCACAGGCAATTAATAAAAGGCATCCTGTAAATAGACACCCTACCATTATTCTTCTTTTTAATCCAGCCACTCTATTCTGCCTTTTTCTATTTTTATTAAACATAAATATTATAAATCCTTTCAAAACCAATGCACTCAATTATTTAAGTATTCGTTTCTTACAATCCATAAGGCACCTTTCGACCTCAACATCATTATATCATAAAACAACATTTCCGCAAGTTCACTTCTGTCCAAGCATATGCTTCTCTGCCCTTATATTTTAGAAAAGTACACCATTTGTAGTCCACTAGTAAAACAAAAAGGCTACTACACTGAGGTGACTCCTCAAAGTTAGACATAAAAATACCGACCTCCAATCGTTAGATTTTTAGTTCTAACTTTTTGGGGTCGATACACACAATATTCCGTATAATAGCTTTTTGCTCTCTTATAAAAACATATATTTTCTTATGCACATTCATTTACCTAACTTGCAAACACCATACCATTCTCTTTCATTCCAAGGCAAAAATATATCCATAAAATAAAAAAAAGCCCAAAGCCTTATAAAAAGCCTTGAAGCCATACCAGTGCGGATGAAGGGACTTGAACCCCCACGGTCTCCCACTAGATCCTAAGTCTAGCGCGTCTGCCAATTCCGCCACATCCGCTTATAACCAAATATTTAATTGGTTTAAATGAGACATCGGGGATTCGAACCCCGGACAACTTGATTAAAAGTCAAGTGCTCTACCAACTGAGCTAATATCCCATAAACAGGACTAGCTGGATTCGAACCAGCGAATGCAGGGATCAAAACCCTGTGCCTTACCGCTTGGCGATAGTCCTAAATCGTATATACTAGGGTGGATAATGGGATTCGAACCCATGGCCTCCAGAGCCACAATCTGGCGCGCTAACCAACTGCGCTATACCCACCATAAATCCACCGAAGCTTTCGATGAAATGTGCCAGAAGGGATTCGAACCCCCGACAACCGGCTTAGAAGGCCGGTGCTCTATCCAACTGAGCTACTGACACGCACCAATCAATCTCTTGATATGCCACATCAATCGACATAGCTAAAGCGGGTGATGGGAATCGAACCCACGTATCTAGCTTGGAAGGCTAGTGTTCTACCATTGAACTACACCCGCATGAGTGTTTAAGTCGGGGTGACAGGATTCGAACCTGCGACCTCTTGATCCCAAATCAAGCGCTCTAGCCAAGCTGAGCCACACCCCGATTTGTTTTTCCGATTTCTCGGTAACGCCTCAACGCAAGAATGATTATATCCCATATATCACATAAAGTCAACACTTTTTTTCATTTTTTTTTATTTTTTTTACTTTTTTCTGAAACCCTTGATTTTACTGGGTTTCAGAGTATCACTTTTTTTTGAAAATTTTACTTTTTGGATTGTTTTAGAAAAAAAATTTTTATTTTTTTTACACTTTAATCCGTCAAAAATGATTTTTTATTTTGAAACTTCTTCCAATAATTTCATTTTCATATGATAGTAATCCGGTGTCATATCCAAATAATGGGTGTGTGGATTTTCAAATCTTTGTTCCTCTTCCCAAATTTCTTCTTCCAATTGTTTTGAAACATATGCACGAATTTCCTCTAATGAATCTAGTTCAGCCACTTTTTTTCCATTTTCAATATATTTTTTCTGTAATTTTTTCACAGTACAATCTTCAAATTTTCTTACACGCCAAGGTTCTTTAGGATCAATATAAGAAAAAGAAGTAGAACAGTCAATTTTTTCATCTTTTAAGGCCAATAAATCAGCGATTGCTTTTCCATCCTTATTGTACACTCGATACACTTCTTTTCTTCCTGGATTTGTTATTTTCTCCACATTCTCAGAAACTTTTATTCTAGGCTCAAATATACCATCTTCTTCTACTGCTGCAATCTTATACACAGCTCCAAAAACAGGCTCAGATTTAGCCGTTATCATCCTCTCACCAACACCAAAACTATCCACCTTAGCACCTTGTAAAATTAAAGACGATATCGTATATTCATCCAAACTATTTGATAACACGATATTACAATCCTGTAATCCTTCCTGATCTAACATTACACGAACCTTTTTAGACAAATATGCCAAATCACCACTATCAATTCGCACTCCCTTTAATCGTTTTCCCATTGGTTCTAACACTTCTTTTGCTATTCGTATGGCATTAGGTACTCCTGATTTTAAAACATCATACGTATCTACTAATAAAACCGTTGCATCAGGATACATTTGTGCATATTTTTGAAAAGCAAGATATTCATCTTTGTAATACATCACAAAACTATGTGCCATTGTTCCACTTACCTGTATACCAAACTTCTGTCCGGCTAAAACAGTTGCAGTAGAATCTACACCACCAATATAACATGCCCTCGCTCCGTATAAAGCAGCATCCACATTATGCGCCCTGCGTGCGCCAAAATCAGAAACACCTCTCCCTTGTGCTGCACACTTTATTCTCCTTGCCTTTGTCGCAATTAAAGATTGATGATTAAACTGTGTTAATAAATACGTTTCTATCAATTGTGCATCGATTAAAGGGGCTACAATTGTAATAACAGGTTCATTTGGATACATAATGGTACCCTCCCGAAAGGCATACAAATCTCCTTTAAAAGAAAACTGTTCTAAATAGGTTAAAAAATCTTTATGGAAAATGCCCTGTTCCCTTAAATATTGAATATCTTCACTTGTAAAATGTAGCTCCTGGATATAATCTATAATCTGCTCTAATCCGGCAAAAATCGAAAATCCACCACCATCTGGGTTTTTTCGAAAAAAAACATCAAATACAACTCTTGTATCTTTATCTTCATTATAAAAATATCCATTACTCATAGTAAGCTCATAAAAGTCCATTAACATCGCTAAATTTCTCATATTACACCAATTCCTTTATTTGTTATGCTCTGTCGGCCACGCTTGTATCCCTTATTTCCTCTAACTTGTAACCCTTTTATTCTACTTCGTGCAAAGAGGCTTTTACTGTGCCATTTTCCATTAATTCGATCAAGGCATACGTAGGAATACGTCCCTTCTGACGGGGCAAGCTGATACTTCCCGGATTCAATATAAGCATACCCTCTTTCTGCTCCATATATGGCACATGCGTATGACCGTATAAAACAATATCAGCCCCACGTTTTTGTGCTTCTTCACGCAAATACTCAACACCGGTATATACGTAATAATAATGACCATGTGTCATAAAAAAATGATGACCATCCAGGTCAAATTCCGCTTCCCCTTCTATATCTACATAATAATCATTATTTCCAGCAATCATTTTTTTAGGCGTTGTTACAAATGTTTCAATAAAATGTTCAGATCCTTCCAAATCTCCTAAATGTAAAAAATAATCAAACTCCCCCGCCTGTTCTATCGCCCTATTCAAATATAAATTATTTCCATGCGAATCACTTACTACTAAAATTTTCATTCTTATCACCTTTCAACACAATATGCCTCTTTTTTCTAGTGTCTCGCATTACCGCTACACTTGCCAAAGTATTGTACAATCACTTCTGCCCGGCTAAACTATTACAAATAATTGTTTTTATACGCTCTAAAGCTTTTCCTCTGTGACTAATCTTATTCTTTTGTTCTAAAGAAAGTTCGGCCGTCGTACAACCAAATTCGGGTACATAAAAAATTGGATCATAACCAAATCCATTGCTTCCTTTACTCTCATAGCCAATTTGACCTTCTATTGTCTCTCTTACAACCTTTTTCTCCCCATCTGGGAAAATAACTGCGATCGTGCAAACAAAACGAGCTGTACGCTTTTGTTCTTCCACACCCTTTAGTAAATCCAAAATATGCTGATTTTTTATATCATAAGATGTAGTTTCCCCCATGTATCTGGAAGAATGCACTCCGGGTTCTTTATTTAAGTAATCAATTTCTAAACCAGAATCATCTGCTAATACAATAACATCATCCATCACATCTGCAATGGCCTGTGCCTTTATCATGGCGTTTTCTTCAAATGTAGCACCATTTTCTTCAATAGCAAGCTGAAGCCCAGCCTCCTTCATAGATAGAATTTCCATTCCGAGTTCGCCCATAATCATACGAACCTCTTTCATTTTTCCTTCATTTCCCGTTGCAAACACGATTTTCATTTTATTATACTCATTCCTTTCTTTATTGCATTACAAACTGTTTTCGCCATTTTTACACGATTATCCTCACTTTGAAGATAAATGACATCCTCTCGACTTGTTAAAAAACCCATTTCCAATAACACCGTAGGCATCTTTGCCTTTCGAATGATAAAAATTTCCTGTCCATTTAATGCGCCTCTATTGGTCATACCTGTTGCTTTTGTTAATTCTTCTAGACAAATCTGTGCCATTTGTTTCGATTCTTCCTTATATTGATTGGACTTATATAATGCCTCCAATCCGGAACCACCCGCCTCATCTGAACTATTGCAATGAATGCTAATAAAATAATCTGCGGAAACACTATTTGCAAAACGTACGCGACTTTGTAAAGAACATCTTTTATCGTTCCATCTGGTAATATATAATTTTCCATCCTTTTCGGACCATTGTTCCTCTATTTTTTTTACAAAATCTAAATTGTAATAGGATTCCGACCAGTTTCCGGTAACCGCATCTGTTCCTGTGTCCTTTCCACCATGTCCGGCATCTAATACAATGATTTTATTATATACTTCCTTTGGATTCTTACAAGCCAAATAAATATATTTGCTATCTTCATACAAACAATACCCATAGATTTTATCTACCTGAAAACTTAAAATTGCTGTACTTTTCTTTTCGCTTTGTTCTTCATAGGAAATGCTTGTCCCTGTCTGAAAACATTCATAAACCTTTTTTTTATTCTTTCCCTGACAAACAACTTCTAAATCATCAAAGGACAAACTTTCTTTCTGCATACCATACAAGTATAGCCGTACTCTTTTTTCCTGATAACAGTCTTCTAATCGCACAGAATAATTTGTATTTTGAGGTTTTCGGATCTGTATATAATACTTTCCTACTTTTTTTAATATATCTACTCTTTTCTCACACTGTAAATAGGAACCTTCCTCCTGCTTCCATTTTTCTTTTGCAGAAACAGTATTATCATATGCTCCAGTTTCTTCTAATCTATTTCCAGTTATATCTAAATGAAACGTAGAAACAACAAACATAAGACAACATCCTAATACCAAAAAAGTTATACTATGAAACAATAATTGTTTCCATACGCTTCTTTCTTCCTCTTTCACTGTTTCTCTCTTCGCTCCTTCTCACGTTTTGGAGGTTTTGGACCCATATACTGATAAAAATAAGTTTTCATCATTCCATTGTATATTTTACGATTTTTCGTTGCTTTTTTCCCTATATATTTTTGTGCATCTTCGTATCCTGTGATAATAAAATAAGACCAGGAATCCAATGCCCCAAAAGTTTCACCTATTTCTCTATAAAGTTTTGGCATATCGGCTTTTTCTTCCAGACGCTCACCATACGGTGGATTTGTAATAATAAAACCATATTTTTTTGGATGATGTAACTCCTGCATAGGTCTTTGTTGAAAATGAATATATTCTTCCACTCCTGCATTTCTGGCATTTTCTCTTGCCACCTTAATAATATCCCCATCCATATCATATCCTTGAATGGAAAGCTGCACATCTTCACGAATATTGTCATTTGCCTCTTCAATTGCCTGATACCATGCTTTTTTCGGAATAATGTTTGTCCATTCTTCCGCTATAAATGAACGATTCATCCCTGGTGCAATATTAGCACCAATCATTGCAGCCTCAATAGGAATGGTTCCACTACCACAAAATGGATCTACGAGAATTCGATCTTTGTTCCACGGAGTCAACAAAATAAGAGCCGCGGCCAAAGTCTCTGTGATAGGTGCTTTTCCCATTTTTAATCGATATCCACGCTTATGTAAAGAAGCACCAGATGTATCCAACCCAACTGTCACTTCGTCCTTAAGAATAGTCACACGAACTGGATACTGTGCCCCGTCCTCCGAAAACCAATCTTTTCTATATTTTTGCTTCATACGTTCTACCATAGCTTTTTTCATAATAGATTGAATATCAGAAGGACTAAATAATTTACTTTTAACAGATGTTGCTTTTGCCACCCAGAATTTTCCATCTTCTGTTACAAATTTTTCCCAAGGAAGCTGTTTGGTCTTTTCAAATAACTCTTCAAAAGTAGTTGCTTTAAATTTTCCTACTTTTAATAATATTCGCTCTGTTGTACGTAAAAATATATTGGCTCTACAAATAGCATTTATATCTCCTCGAAATGTAACCTTACCATCTTCTACCTGTACAATTTCATAACCTAAATCTAAAATTTCTCTCTTTAACACTGCCTCAAGCCCAAAATGACAAGGGGCAATATACTCAAATTGCTGTTCCATGCATATCTCCTTTTTATCGTGGCATCTAAAGAACAGATACCACGAAATCTTATATTTACTGTTTCTTATCAAATTTTGTCTCTTCTGTTATCTTATATGAGTTTATGCACTCCGTCAACCTTAATCACGTTCTTTTCTGTATACACGTTTATATGCATAATACCCACCAGATACAGTATATATTTTTTCCCCTTGTTCAGCTAATCTTCTACCAACTAATAAACTTGCGTTTCCGCGATCACAATAAAGAATCAATCCAGGAGCATCATAAACAAGTTTAATCCTTTCATAAAATGTTTCTTCCTCATAAGTAATACATATTGCTCCTGGTATATGCTCTTTTTTATACTCATCAAACTCTCTTAAATCTATTAAAACACATCCATCCTTCCTCTTTTGCTCGATATCCCATACTGCAATAATTTGTACCTCCACGTCTCAATCACTCCAATTGTACTTTCTCCTTTATTTATTTTATGAAGATTCATCCAATCGGTGCAGAACAAAAGAACGAATAACTATGTTATGAAAAAGAAATAGGCTAATGTTTTACAATTTTATTTGTAAAACATTAGCCTAGTCAAACGGATATTCGTAATCCGCTCTGCTACTTGCTCATAACACGATTAGCTTTTATCGCAGCATATCAAAAGGGGCTTGTACCACTCCTGATATAAGCAATTCCCCACCCACCACTTATTGCTCTACACAATAGAAGCGGGGACTTGCTTGACCGTGTTAAAGAACATTTTTTATACGCTAAAAATGATTATACAACTTCACATAATTGTACCTTATCTATTTCTAGTGCAATTATCTGCATTTCTAGTCTGTCCATTCTGTGTCTTATCCTGTTCATTCTTAAATTTATTTTGGCTTTCGTTCTTCTGTGACTGCTTATTCGTTGCATTTCTTTCTTGACTATTTGAATAATTTTTCTCCTGATTATTTGCATTTTTCTCCTCATTACTGTAATTTTTTGCCATAATAATACCTCCTAGATAATTTTTTTAGTGCAAAACTATTATGCTCATTTTTCAAATTTTTATTCTATATACTTTTTTTACAATTTTATTACAAATTCGGCAAATTTTTTTTGATTGCATTTTGTGAAGTTTTATATTATAATATTCACTGTCGATAGAGTTCCCTTTCATTAGAGAATTCTAATTCGCACACTATATAACCCCTTATTAATTATTTATACTCCCCTCATAACCTTGCTGGTCCCCCCCAGCAAGGTTTTCTTTTTACTCCATAGTAAAATGCATGCTATAGAACAAAACGCTCCACGAGATGTGCACAAATCTGTGGAAAAATTGTTACAAAAGCGCACAACACACATCTGGTATGCAAGGTAAAGCAAGTTCACATCTATATATAATAAGTCTTATTCAATTACAAATATTTTTCTATACTTCATCCCTGTATATCACATACAAACCTGAAAAATCCACCAGACAACACAATTATTATTCTTTTATCTAATATCCATCAATCATTTCAATACAGCACATTTTATTGCTCAAGCGAATATTCGTAATTCGCTCTGCTACTTGCTCATAACACGATTAGCTTCGATCGTGTTATGAGCAAGTACCTATTCTTTCAGAACTTATAAATATAACAATTTAATTTACAGATACATAGATGTCCCCCTTTAAACAATAATCACATAATTTAAGTAAAAAAGAAAAAATTTGTGGATAAAAGTTTCAAAAGAACAAACTAACTGTGGATATATTTAGAAAATTGCTATTTTGTTTTCTGTTTCTAAAAAAAACTATTTTGTTATTTTTTAAATGAAAGCAGACAAAATATTTTTGTAGAACTGTGAAAAACACATTTGCGTTAGAACTTGGTGACTACCGCTAAACAATCAAAATTCATATAGAACAAAAAAGACCGAGAAAACTCTCGATCTTTCAATAAACGTGCGCGAGAAGATTCGAACTCCCGACACCTACATCCGTAGTGTAGTGCTCTATCCAGCTGAGCTACGCGCACATACAGTATAAATATAAAATTGTATAACTGCAAATAAAATAACACTTTGTGTTATTTTAAATGCCGGCGACCGGAATCGAACCGGTACGGGTATTGCTACCCACAGGATTTTAAGTCCTGGGCGTCTGCCAGTTCCGCCACGCCGGCATCAATGGGACCAATAGGACTCGAACCTATGACCCTCTGCTTGTAAGGCAGATGCTCTCCCAGCTGAGCTATGATCCCATAAACAATATTCAATT
>CADABQ010000041.1 GCA_902786205.1 uncultured Lachnospiraceae bacterium
GTGTGAAAGCGTACAGAGTGAAGTGTCCAGCCAAAAAGGATATTTTTAGTCATGTTGTATATTCTGGCACTTTATGAATGTACCCGGCTGAACTGTTACTAGTATTTAGATTTTTTTCTAAATAGATATTGACTTTTCATTTATTCCGAACTAGAATGTATTTAGAAAATTTTCTAAATACTTTTTAAGGAGGTTGCCATGAGTTTTGCCAATACCTTTAAGGCTTTATCTGATCCAGTGCGGAGAGATATTTTAATGCTTCTGAAAAATAAACGCTTGTCTGCTGGTGAAATCGGCAGCAATTTCAATATGACAGGAGCCACGATTTCCTATCATCTTCGGATTTTGAAAAAAGCAGATTTAATAACAGAAGAAAAAGAAAAGAACTTTATTTACTATCAATTGAATACTTCTGTAGTGGAAGAAACGATGCTTTGGCTTGCTCAACTGCGTGATAATTGACCAAGTTGATACTCTATTTTTTTACTACAACTAAGTACTATTAACTTTAACATTCTACTATTTACAAAGTAAACAAGACAATAGAATTACGACCAAACCATCTATCATAGAATGAAAAAAGGTTGTATCAATAAAATATTTTTCAACTAAACAGCTTCAAAAAGGAGGTTCATTATGAAAAAATTTGAAAAATGGGACACACAAAAAAAGAATATTATCATAACGAGCATTTTAATTTTATTGCCTATCTTGGCAGGACTTTTATTTTGGAATAAACTTCCCGAACAACTTCCTACACACTTTGCCGCAAATGGGAACCCTGACAAATACAGTCCAAAGGCACTCACTGTTTTTGGGTTACCTATTCTTGTGTTGGTTATTCACCTATTTTGTGTTGTATTTACATTCCTTGATCCAAGACACAAAAACTTGAGTCCAAAAGTATTTAAGCTAATACTTTATATTTGCCCTGCGGTGTCACTCTTATGTAGTTTTTGCATTTATGGGTCTGCACTTCACAATGGAGTAAACACGACATTAGCTACCTTTCTTTTTCTTGGATTGCTGTTCATTGCCATAGGAAATTATCTTCCTAAATGTCAGCAGAACAACACAATTGGTATTCGTATTCCATGGACTCTACACAATGCAGATAACTGGTACCATACCCATCGCCTGGCTGGATGGATTTGGGTATTCGGTGGTTTTATTACCGTATTTTGTTCATTGCTTGAAGTCAAACACTTATACATTATACTAATAGGAGTGTTTGCACTTATGGTACTGATTCCTATTTGTTATTCAGGTGTTTTATACTATAATAAGAAATAACAGAAAACACAATGGAAGCACCTTTCATATATTTATCAGCTTAACTGATTTATTTGAACAAAAAGAGCAAGCCTTATATCTCATTGATGTAAGACTTGCTCCTCTTTCTATCCAAACACGTTTTATCGCATTTTCTATATCTCTATTTTATCTACCTTTTGAGCAAATAAGATGTTGTCTAATGATAAGAAACACACCTTGCACAGTTCAACGAAAGGATTAATCTCTTCCGGCAATTACCTCACGACCATTCATATATTTACGAAGTGCTTCTGGAATTACAACAGTTCCATCTGCCTGCTGATAATTTTCCAAGATTGCTGCGGTTGTTCTACCAATAGCAACTCCACTACCATTTAAAGTATGAATGAACTGTGCCTTATCCTTTGCACTATCTTTGTACTTGATATTTGCACGTCTTGCCTGGAATGCTTCAAAGTTTGAGCAACTTGAAATCTCTACATATCTACCATAAGATGGCATCCATACTTCAATATCATACTTCATTGCTGCGGTAAATCCTAAGTCTCCCATACAAATCTTTACTACACGATATGGTAAACCAAGAATTTGTAATACTTCTTCTGCATCTCCTGTCAAACGCTCTAATTCATTATAAGAATCCTCTGGCTTACAAAATTCAACTAATTCAACTTTGTTGAACTGATGCTGACGAATCAATCCTCTTGTATCACGACCTGCAGAACCAGCTTCAGCACGGAAACATGCTGTATATGCACAATGCTTAATTGGAAGTTTTGTTCCATCTAAAATTGTCTCACGATACATATTTGTTACAGGTACTTCTGCAGTAGGAACAAGGAAATATTCCTTTCCATCCCCTGTTACCTTATATGCATCTTCTTCAAATTTTGGTAACTGACCTGTACCTGTCATACTTGCTCTACTTACCATAAAAGGAGGGAATACTTCTTCATAACCCTGTTTTTCATGCACATCAAGGAAGAAGTTCATAATGGCTCTCTCAAGCTTTGCACCTAATCCCTTATAAAATGTAAAACGAGCACCACTTGTCTTTGCACCCATTTCAGGATCTAAAATATCTAAATCTTTACCAATATCCCAATGTGCCTTTGCTTCAAAATCAAATTTTGTTGGCTCACCAAACTTACGGATCTCTACATTTTCTTCATCACTTTTTCCTGCTGGAACAGATGGATGAGGGATATTTGGAATTGTAAGCATCCATGCATCTAATTCTTCATCTACGGTACGAACCTGTGCATCTAAATCTTTAATTTTATCTGATAACTGTTTCATTTCTTCAAATAAAGCAGTGGTATCCTTTCCTTCTTTTTTCATAATAGGAACTTGCTTTGATGCTTTGTTTTGTTCGCTCTTTAAAGCTTCTACTTCACCAAGTAATGCTCTTCTCTTAGCATCCAAATCCTTAAATTTGCTTAAATCAAATTCCTCATTTCTTGTAGATAATGCTTTTTCTACACCTTCAAAATCACTTCTCAATAACTTGATGTCTAACATGTTTTTACTCACCTTTCTTATATAAAATAATATGAATTTCAATTGTTACACCATATTTCGCCCCTATAAAACCGTAAGGTAACATATAGACTAAATACGGTTTTTTCATGCATTTTTGCTCTATCGGATACATTTTCCTATAAAACAAAAAAAGAATTCACTTTCCCCCTGCTATGGGACGAAAGGAATTCCGCGTTGCCACCCAAATTGTCTTTGCCTTAACAAAGACCTCTTGTTAGTAGTATAAAGGCTACCACCCTTTCAGCTCTTAACTGAAACATAAAGGAAGTGGAACAATAAGTCTCCTTTATCAACTCGCACCAACCGTTGACTCTCTGAAAAAATCCACTTATCTTAGCTTCCATGCATTTGCTATAAAAAAGAAATTTTTACAACTTCTTTTTATTTTTCATAGTATTTCCTCTTATTTAAAAATTACTCTAAACAAGAAGAAAAGGCTGTTGACACACATTCAATGTGACATCAACAACCTTAATTATATCGCAATCAATTATAAAATGCAACTTAAAATCTATAATTCTTCTATTGTATCTTCAATAAAAACACTTAACTCTGTTAATAAATCTTTGACAATCCAATCGTTACAAATCATTCCTTTTGAATCCTTAAGTATACGAAGAATTGGTCGGGTTGGCTGTTCTTTATTTTGTCTAATCACAATTCCCTTTTCCCCCTGATTTGTCCGAACCATTGTCCCGGTTGGATATGCTGCAATACTTGTATTAAAAACCTTCACTACCGATAAATCAAACATGGTTCCAGCGTTTGCAATAATATATTCTATTGCCTCATGCACTTTCATTTTAGGAGAGAAAACACCATAGATCAATCGGTCAAATGCATCACAGACTGCCACAATCTTTGAACCAATTTTCATTTTGTTTCCATCTATATGCATCGGATAACCGGTACCATCTATATGTTCATGATGATGCAAAATAATATCCTTTGCGGTTTGAGAAATCCATTTTTCCTTTTCCATTGCTACATATCCATAAATAACATGCATCTGCATTTCCTTTTTTTCTTTATCCGAAAAATCAGTATATTCTTTTTCTTTAATTTCTGTATTTATAAAAGTATATCCTATATCATGAAGCAAGCTACCAATTGCTATTTCTCGCACCTTTTCTCTTTTTAAACGCATTCGCAAAGCAATAAAAACAGATAATGCAGCTACGTTTATAGAATGAGAATATGCACTTTCCGATTTTTGTCTAACACCACTTACATTAAACATAATCTGCGGTTCTTCCAATAAATCTACAATAATGTCCTGTGCAACCTCTTTTAGAACTTCAAGTTTACTATTGCCACAATATATAAACTTGTCCAATGTCTCCTGAACCTCTTTTTGACATTGCTCTTTAATCTTCATTTCTGTAATATCTTTTTTTTCAATTCCGGCAGCATAGGCATCTTCGACATAAATATATTGTATTCCCAATTCCTCTAACCTATGCACATACTCTTTTTTTAAGACGATACCAGCAGACATAAGTAATGTATCATAATCGCTAATAATATCCTGTGCCAGTATTTCGTCACCTTTTATTGCTTTTATTGCTACCTTTCTCATACCCCGACACTCTCTCCATCTATAATGTTATGCCTTTATCTTTATACTCTAGAATTAAGAGCCATTTCCAAAGCCTCTTTTTCTTCTTCCGCTAAAATAACAAAAGATTCTCCCTTGATAATTTCTTTTACATATGTATAACATCCTTCACCTGTACTATGCATAGAATTAATAATAAAACCATCGTTTTTTTCATTTAACATAGCCAATGCAAAGCTCAATTTTCCACCCATCTGAAATGCATCATATCGCACAACGCCTACTTTTTGATAAGCATAAAGCAATGTTTCATCTATTTTTTCCAAACGAGAATCAATCTGTTTTGTTTTTTCTATTAAAGCATCTACCTGCCCAAATTTCTTTCCAAATGCTTTTTCCAGACTAACAGCCTCTTCGCCTTGCATAAACTTCTCATATCGTTTTGTCAATCGACTATTTTTGTGAAACAATACAAGAATCAAAATCAATAACAATACTGAAAATGCAGCCAGTCCAATTACTACAAAGCTTCCATCTATTCCTATTGTATCAAATAAATTCATTTTTCTCTACCCATTCCTTTCTTTTTGTTATGAATTTTGTTACTGTTCACACCTAAGTGCGACCAATAACAGTTTTGGACAATGCTACACATAAAAAATTGTCCAAAACTGCACATGATAGACTTTTATATGGTATTTTCGATACTGAAAATACCTACCTGTAAACAGTAACTGAAATTTTACACAGTCACTCAAGAATCCTTTCGCAATATTTATCGTTGAATAGACATCAATAATTCAATGATTCTTTCTAAATCTTCAGGAGAATAGTATTCTATTTCTATTTTACCTTTTTTCTTTGATTTTTTCTGTATAGACACTTTAGTACCTATTACATTTTCTACTTTTTCCTGTAAATCCTTATAAAACAAATCCATTTTATCTTTTTTCTTTTCTTTTGGTTCTTTTGGTGTCTTTTGCAATTTACGAACCAATGTTTCAGTTTCTCGCACACTCATCTTTTCATCAAAAACTTTTTGTGCTACAAGTTCTTGCTCTTTTGGATCCTCAATTGGAATCAAAGCTCTTGCATGTCCACTACTAAGCATTTCTTCAATTAGCATTTCTTGTACCTTGGGACATAACTTTAACAATCGCATAGAGTTTGTAATTGCTGTCCTACTCTTTGATACACGTTCTGCCAACTCATCCTGCTTTAGTTTGTATTCACTAATCAATTTTTGATACGCCATTGCCTCTTCGATTGGATTCAAATCTTCTCTTTGAATATTTTCTATTAATGCAATTTCAATTATTTCCTGTGAAGAATAATCCTTTACAATAGCAGGTACTTCTTTTAATCCAGCAATTCTTGCTGCTCTCCATCTTCTTTCTCCCGCTATAATTTCATAATGCTTTCCCTTTTTTTGCAATAATAGCGCCTGCAACACACCATACTGCTTAATGGAATCCGCCAGCTCTTGTAAAGAATCTTCATTAAATTTTCTTCTTGGTTGCTCACGATTTGGTTCAATTTCTGTAATTTTAATCATTGTTTCTCTGGATGAACTTTCTATTGTTGATTCCTTATTACTGCTCTTAGTTGGTTCTTTTGAAATTTTTTTTGGAATCATAGAATCTAGTCCTTTTCCTAATCCCATTGATTTTGCCATTTTTAATCTCCTTTCTTCTATATATACATACACACTCTACTTTTAGAAATATATTTTTACGCATAGTATGCAATTTTCTGTTAAACAATAGCACAGATAATAATAGCAATTAGTATACACCAACACAAAATGACAGGTATAGCGTAATACCATCTTTTTGTAATTTTCTTATTTTTTTTGCTATTCTCCTCAGCTTTACATCTGCTTTTTTCTAAAATATTTTTAGGAATAAGTTTAATTGTTAAACCTATCATTACTGGTAATAAAATAACATCATCTACATATCCAAGTATAGGAATAAAATCTGGAATAAGATCTATAGGAGAAAGTGCATATGCAACCGTAATGCCAGCCATTATTTTTGCAATAATCGGTGTATCTTTGTCTTTTAAAGCAAAAAACAAAGTTGGAATCTCCGACTTTATTTTTTTTACTTTAGCTTTCCAGTCCATGTCTTATTTCCTCAAACCATCGAACTTTTTCAGGATTACAGGAATGATTTCCTATATGTTTTTCCATCCAAATCATATTATACCAATGATTAAATTTGTAACCACATTTATAAAATTCTCCCACTACTCGATAACCCATTTTTTTATGAAATTTCATACTATCATTGGATAAATGAACATCTTCCACTGGTGTATAGGCAATACAGGCATTTACATTTAGAATATTTTGCTTTTTCAAACATTCTTCTAATGCATTGTATAATATATTTCCAATGCCAGCCCTTTTTTTATTTTTTTTTCACGTAGATACTAGTCTCGACCGCCCAGTCGTATGCTTTTCTTTCATGAAACATATTTGCATAAGCATACCCCACAATTTCTCCGTCATTTTCCGCAATAAGATAAGGGTAGCGTATTAGAATAGAATTTATTCGCTTTTTAAATTCTTCTACTGTTGGCACTTCATATTCAAAAGTAATTGCTGTATTTTTTACATAGGGAGCATATATTTCTAATAACTCTTCTGCATCTTCCTCTGACGCCACTCGGATGTTTATTTTAGAATTCACTTTCACACCTCCACACATGTAACAGTAAATGTTTCACGTGAAACATTTTACTGCATTTCTGCATTTTCAATTACTTCTTCTGCCAAATCTCGATATGCCTCTGCTCCTGCAGATCTTGTATCATATAAAGTAATTGGTTTGCCATGACTAGGTGCCTCCGCAAGTCTAACATTTCTAGGTATAATTGATTTATATACTGTTTGACTTAAATTTTCTTTTACATTTTCAACAACCTGTAATGAAAGATTTGTTCTAGCATCGTACATTGTGAAAACAACACCTTCTATTTCTAATGTAGGATTCAAACGTTCTCGTACCAAGTTAATTGTATGTATAAGCTGAGATAATCCTTCTAACGCAAAATATTCGCACTGAATCGGAACTAGCACAGTGTCAGCTGTTGTCATTGCATTTACAGTCAAAGTATTTAATGATGGTGGACAGTCTATAATAATAAAATCATAACTATCTCTTATTTTTTCTATCTGCTTTTTTAGTATAAATTCCTTATCATCGATTCCTATTAACTCTATTTCGGCTCCAGCAAGATTCACATTTGATGCCAATACTGAAACATTTTCCAAAACATCATTAATAATGCATTCTTCAAGACTACTCTCTCCCAGTATGAGTTCATATACTGTATTTTCTATCTCGTTTTTATCAATACCTAATCCACTAGACATATTTCCTTGTGGATCTATATCGATTGCTAAAACTTTTTTTCCTTTTTCCGCTAAACATGCAGATAAATTTGTTGCAGTTGTTGTCTTGCCTACACCACCTTTTTGGTTTGCGACAGCAATAATTCTACCCATAAACCATTCCTCATTTCCTGTTAATCTTATTAATGTGTAAAGAAAACAACTATGAAAAACACACTATACGAGTTTCTCAAGTTGACGCTGTAGTCGCCAGGGTCTTACGTAGGTGTAGACTTTGGCTCGTTACTCGCGTAAATACAGACAAATGTTTCACGTGAAACATTTGAAAGAAAAGACAAGCGGATATTCGCAATCCGCTCTACTACCTGCCCATAACACGATTAGCTGCTATCGCAGCATATCAGAAGTGGTTTCTACCCCTCCTCCTGATACAAGTAAGTCCCCACCCACCACTTATTGCTCTACGCAATAGAAGTATGAGACTTTCTTAATTGTGTTAAACTAAATTTTTTTAAAGTTGACAAACATTTCTAGTCATACTTTGCAGTAAGTTAAAATCACGCAATGATTATTATAGCACCTTTCAAACGCTATATCTATAAGAATGAAAAATTTTTGCGAAACATTTTGTGCTACACTCTTATAGAGTATCTAAATACATACAATATATACTGTTGCACTTGCAGCTAAAGTATTTATTACATATGTGTGTGGTCACATTTTTGCAACAATCTTTCCTATGCATCTGTATACATCATGTAAAGTGTTTTACTCTATAGAATGCATTTTTTATAGAGTAAAATATAAACGACTTTATATTTGTAATTCCTACATATATAAAGTCGTTTTTCTACTCTATCTTATTAGTCAAGCAAATATTGAGATCCTCTCTGGCTACTTGCTCATAACACGATTAGATGCTATCGCAGCATATCGAAAAGGGCTTATACCCCTCCTGATACAAACAAGTTCCCCACTTCTATTGCGTAGAACAATAAAAGTGGGGAACTTGCTTGATAGCGTTAAATTTCTACAAATCCATTTTTTATTGCATAAACTGCTGCCTGAGTGCGATCTGATACATTAATCTTACGAAATATATTAGAAACATGATTTTTTACTGTTTTCTCGCTAATCATAAGTTTTTCTGCTATTTCTTTGTTATACATTCCCTCGGCAATTAGTTTCAATACTTCCATTTCTCGTTTTGTCAATCCCTCTGCTACTTCAGAAGTATTTTCTTGCATACGCTTCATGAGTAAAGGTGCTAACGATGGCTGAATATAGTTTTCCCCATGATGAACAGAAAAAATAGCTTTTCGTAGTACCGCTAATTCCGAATCCTTCAATACATATCCATTCACTCCAATTTCAACGGCCTTTAAAAGATACTCCACTTCATTGTGTATTGTCAAAATAAGCACTTTTCTTGGAATACCTGTTTCTTTTAATTTTTGTAACATTTCCAATCCATTCATTTTTGGCATATTTACATCCAACAAAATTACATCCGGGTCTGTTTTCTCTATAATCTTAATTCCTTCTTCTCCATCACCAGCTTCGCCAATTATCTTGATATCCCCATCCATCTCTAGTAACTGCTTGATTCCTTCACGAACCATAACATGATCATCTACAATTACAACTTGAACCTGTTCCATTCAAATCTCTCCCCCTCCATTATTTCATATATACCCACACATATAATCTTAATTTTCTTTTCTATTACCAATCATAAGAAACTTTCTTTGGCATTTCTTCCAATACGCTATATGGTATGGAAATAGACACCTTTGTTCCATTACCCGGACTACTTTCTATAGAAAATGTACCAGACAATAATTGTGCTCGTTCTTTCATAATAGACAAACCAAATCCAGAACTCTTCTTATCTTCACTGTTACCAATCTGCTCTTTGTCAAATCCTATTCCATCATCCTCTATTGTAACTTCTATTTCATCTTCCCAATAGGAAATTACTATAGATACATTTTTTGCTTTCGAATATTTAAAAATGTTATTACACGCCTCCTGAATAATACGAAATATTGTTAATGTCACAACAGATGGCAAATCAATTTCATCGCTTTCGGATGTTACTCGAATCTGAAATTTCATATCCGCATGCTCTTCTTTATTTTCCTCAACAAAGCGCTGTATGGTAGGCACTAACCCTAAATCATCAATAGACATAGGTCGTAAATCATAAATAATTTGCCGCATATCGTCAATAGATGCTCGTATATTTTCCATCATAGATACAAGCTCTAACTTAACTTTAACTGCATCTTTGTCAATCATCTTACTACAATATTCTGTCTTATGAATAATATTCGTCAGGCTTTGAACTGTTGAATCATGTAAGTCACGGGCAATTCTCTTACGTTCCATTTCCTGTGCCTCTAAAATAGAAATACCACTGGCTGAAAAATTATCTTTTACCACTTCTTCTGTTTCTTCCTGGTTTGGCTTATGTTCCTTCATAAATAAGACAATCTTTCCCATAGTATTTATTTTTTGATTGATTTCCGTTAATTCACCTTTTATTCGTTCTGTGTTTTCGTGTTCTTCTAAAATATTCTGCGTAATATCTTCCAATTTTTCCCTGTTTTTTGCACAGACGGGATTAAAAAAACTAATATTGTCTTTCAATTTTTCTTCAATAACAATTTTATCTCGACGCAAAGATTCCACTTTTCTATGAGAATCTTCCAATTGCCGTATCACTTGATTTTGTTTTTCTTCTATCTTCATCAATATTTCTCTTAGAAATATTTCCATCTCCTCATGTTCTGTCAAAATAAACCCTCCCAGGAAAAAATCAGCTTTTATATTATATATCGGCATATTACGCCATTTTTTATAGATGTCAAGGATATTCGCAATCCGCATTGCTACTTGTGTAACAGTTCAGCCGGGCAGAAATGATTGTGGAAATTGCACATGACTGCTAGCAGGCTAAGGCAATTTCCACAATCATTTCTATTGGGCTAACGCCAAACATGAATACACATTGAACACTTGGCGAAGTATTTTTGAGCCTAGTGAGAAAGCGCCCCCTTCAGAGTAAAGTGTCCAGCCAAAAAGGATATTTTTAGTCATGTTGTATATTCTGGCACTTTATCAATGTACCCGGCTAAACTGTTACCTACTTGCTCATATAAAAGCGGCACTGCGTGCCTTACGAGGTACAAGGCTTGAACCCCACACCTCTCACAAGAGCACCCACCGCCTAAAGGCAGTGGGTTTTCTTGCTCTTTTATAAAACATTATATCTTACTGCAAAACATTTGTAAAATAAATTCCTTTAAATTTTATTGTATCTAACTCCTATATTGTTTATAATAAAAATAGTACACTAGCTAAGTGATAACATAATAGAAAAGGCAAACGGTCTGTTTCATATAGACTTACTCAAAGAAAATCACTCGACATAGATAACAGCTTTTGCCATTAACTGCATAAACATATAATATAAAACAGGAGGCTTTTTATGAAACGAAACAAAAAAACTTTTCTCGAGATTATTAGTGGCGCTATTTTAACATTATCCTCTATTTACGCAATTAATCATATTATATTTTTTCTTGCAACCAAACTGGAACAATTGAATAAAAAAAATGGAGAATTCTACAAACATGCCCATGGGAAAATTTACTACGAAAAAAAGGGATCCGGAACTCCATTACTTTTGCTGCATGATTTAGATTGTTGCAGCTCATCTTATGAATGGAATGAAGTTGTAGATTCCTTTGCAAAAGAACATACTGTTTATACCGTTGATTTATTAGGTTGTGGTCGTTCTGATAAACCTCGTATTACCTACACCAGTTACCTATACGTGCAATTACTGTCTGATTTTATTCATGAAGTGATTTGCGACACTCCTGATGTAATTGTAACAGGAAATACTGCTCCTATCGCAATTATGCTTCAAAAACTTCATAAAAATAGCTTTGCACATATGATTATGGTTAATCCATTAGATTTCAATAAAGCATGCAATATGCCAACAAATACTGACAGCTATAAAAAAGAACTTTGCAATACTCCGATTTTAGGTACTTTAGCTTACTGTATTCATACCTCAAAATCTGCACTATTAAAACGTTTTCATACAGAATACTTTTTTGATAAAACGGGTAAAGAACTCCCTTATTTACGCAGATACCATGAGGCAGCACATTTAAAGGGAAGTTCCAGCAAGTTTTTATTTTCCAGCATGCAATGCCATTATTTGGGCTGCAATGTAGTAAATGCCTTTTCTGAATTGGAGCAATCGATATTAGTTATTTTAGGTCAGGATATGAGCAATACAACCGAACTATCAGACTGTGTTATTTCACTAAATCCACAAACTGAGATTGCAATTATTCCAAACAGTAAATACTTACCACAAATTGAACTTCCTGCTGATTTTGCAGACATTTGCGAAACCTTTCTTGCTAAAAATACAATTGAGTAATAAAAAAAGGGTATTTAGCCATAAAATACCGACCTCCAATCGTTAGATTTTTAGGTCTAACTTTTGGAGGTCGGTGCAAATGCAATATCCTTTTTTATTTTGCTATTTTACAATGGTGCCTTCGAAGGTTTTCCTCCACCTCTTGGATATTTTTTATTTGTACTTTCTTCTTTATCAATTACAATCAATGCTCGCTTAATATCTGAATCTGGCAACTGAAACTCTTCAATAGATGCTAATGTACCACCCAAGGTTAAAATTGCATGATCTGCCTGATCTAATTCCTCTTCTATTTCACCTGATTTGTAGGACACAAAGCTTCCTCCCACCCTAACAAAAGGAATACAGTATTCAGATAAAGTAGCTAAATTTGCAACGGCTCTTGATACGACCAGATCAAAAGCTTCTCTATATTTACTCTTTTGTGCAAATTCTTCTGCACGTCCATGATACGCTTCAATGCCTTTTAATCCTAACTTTTCTATTACCTCTTTTATAAAATTAATACGTTTATTTAAAGAATCTAATAGAACAATTTTCATCTGTGGAAATGCAATTTTTAATGGTATTCCAGGAAAACCTGCACCGGTTCCCAAATCTAAAACCTTTATTCCGTCTTCTATTTCTACTGCATATACTAATGATAAACTGTCTAGAAAATGTTTTTGAACTACATCCTCCCACTCTGTAATGCCTGTCAAATTCATTACCTTATTCTTTTCCACCAATAATTCATAATATGCAATAAATTGTTGAAATTGTTTCTCTGTTAATTCAATTTCCAGTTCTTTTAAACCTTCCTTAAATGCCTCCAAAGAATACATATTTTTTGCCTCCATTCCTACTGTTCTGTTGCCTTATGATGATACTGCTCCAAATAAACGAGTAAAACAGATATATCTGCAGGCGAAACTCCAGAAATACGTGATGCCTGCCCTACCGATTCTGGACGTATTTCATTTAATTTTTGTTTTGCTTCTAAACGTAAACTATATATCGCATCATAATCAATGTCTTGTGGAATTCTTTTTTTCTCCATCTTTTTAAATTGTTCCACTTGCTTTAATTGTCTCTTTATATATCCCTCATATTTTAATTGAATATTTACTTGCTCTATAATATCTTTTGTTAAAACCTCTCTCTTTTTATCGATTGGTGCAAGATATTCATACTTTAGTTCTGGTCTTCGAATCAACTCTGCTAAAGTAGCACCAGAATTTAAAGGCGTACTATTATAGGATTCTAATAAATCATTTACTGTCTTATTTGCGCCTACTGTAACCTTCTCTACACGAGCAATTTCATCTTTTACTGCCTGTTGTTTACGCAGGAATTTTTCATACCGTTCCTCATCAATAAGACCAATTTCATGTCCAATTGGTGTTAATCTTACATCGGCATTGTCTTGTCGAAGCAGTAAACGATATTCCGCTCTTGAAGTCATCATACGATATGGTTCATGTGTTTCCTTTGTCACTAAATCATCAATCAATACTCCAATATACGCCTGGCTTCGATCCAATATTAGTGGTTCCTTGCCTAATAATTTCTGTGCTGCATTAATGCCGGCAATCAACCCCTGTGCCGCTGCCTCCTCATAACCGGAACTTCCATTAAACTGTCCACCACTAAATAATCCCTCTATCTTTTTAAATTCCAAAGATGGTTTTAGTTGCATTGGATTAATACAATCATATTCAATGGCGTATGCATTTCTTACAATCTTTGCATGTTCCAGGCCCGGAACAGAACGATACATTTTTATCTGTACATCTTCTGGCAATGAACTAGACATTCCACCAATATACATTTCATTTGTATAATTGCCTTCTGGTTCAATAAATACCTGATGCCTGTTTTTATCTGCAAAACGAACAACTTTATCTTCAATGGAAGGACAATATCTTGGACCGGTTCCTTGAATATTGCCAGAATAAAGTGGGGAACGATCCAAATTATCTCGAATAATTTTATGCGTTTCCTCGTTGGTATAGGTCAGCCAACAAGACACCTGATCTTTCTTTATCTCTTCTTCTGTATTTGTAAAGGAAAATGGAACAATCTCTTCATCTCCAAACTGTTCTGCCATTTTGCTAAAATCAATCGAACGCTTGTCAATTCTTGCAGGTGTACCTGTTTTAAAACGATACAATTCAATGCCTAATTCCTTTAAACTATCCGATAAATAATTTGCTGCGGATAAACCATTTGGTCCTGTATAATTACTCACTTCTCCATATACGCAACGGGATTTTAAATATACACCAGTACATAATACAACCGCTCTACATGGATATACCGCATTAGAATAAGTCTGTACACCTGTTATCTTCCCATCTTCTACAAGAAGCTTTGTAATTTCTGCCTGCTTTAAAGTTAAATTATCCGTATTTTCAATGACACGACGCATTTCTCTTGTATAGTCCTGCTTATCTGCTTGTGCACGAAGGGAATACACCGCAGGTCCCTTTGACTTATTTAACATCTTGGATTGAATATACGTCTTATCAATATTTTTTCCCATTTCGCCGCCCAACGCATCAATCTCTCTTACAAGATGACCTTTTGAACTACCGCCTACATTAGGATTACAAGGCATTAATGCTACACTATCCATACTAACGGTAAACATAATCGTATTTAACCCAAGCCTTGCACAGGCAAGAGCTGCCTCACAACCTGCATGTCCTGCACCTACTACACAAACATCATACGCTTCATATTCATACATCGTTTTGTTCCTCTCTTCTCTATTTTCCTACACAAAATTCTGAAAAAATCTTATTTATCAAATCTTCCTCTACCGTTTCACCAATAACCCGACCAAGTGTCTCATAGGCATTCATTAAATCAATAGAATAGAAATCTTCCGGCATTTGATTTAGAATACTTTCTTTTACCTGTTTTAAACTTTCCAACCCTTCTACAATGGCTTCCTTTTGTCGCATATTTGTAATGTAAACTTCATCGTTAAAAGATATTTTACCCTGATAAAACATTTCTTTTAAAGTTTCTTCTAATACTGGAATCCCCTGCTCTAGTTTCGCTGAAATAGATAGAATCTTACTATCTTCTATTTCATATTTTAATAATTCATCCTGAATATCCTGTTTTGAAACAACTACATCTAAATCCTGTTTATTTAACAAAACAACAACCTTTGTTTTTTGAAGTTTTTCCTTTAAAAATTCTAAAATTAATTTATCATTTTCATCTAAAGGTCTTGATGAATCTACAACATATAAAATTAAATCTGCCTGATTTGCCGAATCTCTTGCTTTTTCTACACCTATCTGTTCTACAACATCCACAGTCTCACGAATTCCGGCTGTATCCTTTATATGAAGCATTACAGAATCTAGTAAAATAGTCTCTTCAAGTGTATCTCTGGTTGTTCCTTCAATATCCGTAACAATAGCACGCTCTTCCCCTAATAATACATTTAATAGAGATGATTTACCCGCATTTGGTTTTCCCAAAATTACCGTTTCAATTCCCTCTTTTAAAATTCTACCGTTATCAGCCGACTTCACTAGATGATTTAATACTTTTATATTTTCCTCAACTCTACCTAAAAGTTCCTCTCCAAATCCGTCTACACTAATATGTTCCGGATCATCCAAAGCTGTTTCAATAAAGGCTGTATCATGTAATATACTTTCACGTACGCTACGAATCTTTTCTAAAACACTTCCTCTTAACTGTGTCAGGGAACTAGATAATGCATATGCGTTTTTAGCGTTAATTACATCTATTACAGCTTCCGCCTGTGACAAATCCAAACGTCCATTTAAAAACGCCCGTTTTGTAAACTCCCCTGGTTCCGCAGTCCTTGCTCCATACTTGATTACAGTCTCCAATACTTTCCGTGTAACCGTAATACCGCCATGGCAATTAATTTCGATTACGTTCTCTCTTGTATAAGTATTAGGTGCCTTCATAACCGCTACTAATACTTCGTCAACCAATTCTTCTCCATCATAAATATATCCATAATGTATCGTATGGCTTTCCTGCTGGGAAATTATCTTTTTGCCTGATTTGGAACGATAAATTTTATCAATGATAGCAAATGCATCTTCTCCACTAATACGAACAATACTAATTCCACCATTACTCATACCAGTAGCGATAGCTGCAATAGTATCTGTCTTCATATTTCTCTCAAACCTTTCTATGCGAAAAGAAGGGGTTTTTACAAACCCCTTCTTTCTCTCTATTCTCTACTGTCTTCATTTACAGAGTTGTTTGTCTCTGCTGGAGCTTCTCTATTTTCTCTTGGCTCAAAATTTCTTTTGTCATATCCGCCTCTATTATAATTGCTCTTCCTGTAATTACGATTATATTTTTTGTATCCATTATTTCTATTATTATAATCGCGATACCCTTTCTTCATTGCTACTACTACTTTACGATTTGGCTCTTCGCCCTGGCTATAAGTTTCAACCATCTTATCATTTTGCAATGTAGAATGAATAATCCGTCTTTCATACGGATTCATTGGTTCCAGTTCAACCGACTTCTTTGTCTTTTTTACCTTTGAAGCAATATTTCTTGCAAGATTCTCAAGTGTTTCTTTTCTTCTTGCTCTATAATTTTCTGTATCCAATTTTACCTTGCAATACGTATTGCTTTCCTTATTTACAACAAGGCTAGTCAAATATTGTAAAGAGTCTAGTGTCTGACCTCTTTTTCCAATGAGCAATCCCATCTCTTTTCCTACAATATTTATATCGATTCGATTTTCCTCTGCATCACATCGAACTTCAAGCTCTGCATTAATCCCCATATGCAAGCAAACCTTTTTCAAAAATGATTCTGCAACTGCTCCAAATGCATGAATATCTATCTCTTCTGTCTCACTTAACATTTCTGTGTTTTCCTCTGGAACAACTGCTTCTTCCTTTCTCACACGTTCTATAATTTCTTCAGTTTCCTCATTTTCTTTCAAACGTACTCGAATTTTAGCAGGTTTAGCAAACAATCCTAACAGACCATTGGTCTCCTTTTCGATTACTTCATAATCTACATTATCACTTGAAGTACCAAATTGATCCAAAGCAATGTCCAATGCTTCACTGACATTCTTTCCTGTGAATTCAACCCACTCCATTTTTAATCCCCCTTATTTCAATCCTTGCTCTTGTCCATCATATGCGCGATTGAAGAAATACTTCCTTTTTCATAAGATGCATCCTTATCCTGCTTAACATCCTTTTTATTTGTATTCATCTTTGCAATATCATTTACACTTGAGCCTGTACGCATATTGGCAACATTCTTAATACTGCCATCCGATGCTTCCAAATGCAATTTTTCTCTCTTCTTTTGTGCTTTTTCCATATTTTTAGCAATTTCAGCATCCATATCAATCTGATCCATATATTTATTTACAAAAATCTGTTGAATAATACGAAATGCACTACTTGATAACAAATAAATACCGTTACCAATTGGGAACATCAAACAGAAAAATCCCGACATCAATGGCATAACCGTATTCATAGATTTCATAGTTGCTGCCGATGGATTTGACGGATCAATTTGCTGATTGCTCATCATAAAATGCGTTTGTACATACTGCAAAATAACAGATAAAATCGGAATAATTAAACCTGGCCATGGCTTTGTCAATGGTGTCTCTGCAAGATTCAAATTACCAAAAATACCATTTACATGCATAATTTTATCTGCATTTCTTGTTACAATTGCTAATTGATCACCAGTAAAGAACTGTGCAAAAGCATCCCAATTTTCACGACCAAACTTTGTAAATACATCAATAATATAGTCTGAATTTTGTTTAAACATATCAATATTTGCACTATTCCATGTAATTGTACTTACATTCAAATTTTTTCCATTGTCTAACAAATATTGCAATGCGTCCGTATTACCTGTTGTTAAGTTTGCAATCGTTTCGTATATTTCTTTAATTTGTGGCACATATGCCGGAATAGCATAAATAACACGATACAATGCAAAGAAGACGATCATTGTAATAATCATCGGTAAACATCCACTAGAAGCAGATGTTCCATATTTTTCATACAATGCTTTCAATTCCTCTTGTTGTGCATACATGGAAGCATTGTCTTTTTTTCCTTTATATTTTTCCTGAATCTTTTGCATTTCAGGCTGCATTTTTGATTGCATTTTAGAAAATTTTTGCTGTTTAATTGTAAAAGGCAGCATTAAAAGATTAATACTAAATGTAAAGATAATAATACTAACTGCCGCATTTTCAATACCAAAATGTGCTAAAAAATTATAAATAGCACTCATAATGTAACCGAGCACTCTTGCAATCGGTCCTAAAAACTTGCCACTATACTGTGTCAAATAAAAACTAAACACGTTCTAATCCTCCTTGAGTTTACTTTACACTCTAGGGCACTGGATCATAACCACCTTTAGCAAAAGGATTACAGCGCAGAATACGCCATATCGTTAATAAACTTCCCTTTATCACACCGTGTCGTTCCAATGCTTCAATCGCATATTGCGAACAAGTCGGCGTATAAATACAGGTACTATGTCCCTTTAAAGGAGATAAAAATTTGCGATATATCTTAATTAAAAAAATTAATAGTTTTCTCATTTACATCATCTTTTCATCTAAATTTAAAACATTATGAAGCTTACCTAAATGCATTACTGCACTGTTAATATCCCAATAGTTTTTTCCTTTTGCTGTATTTCTGGCTATTACAACAATATCCAGTCCACACTGAAACTTATGTCCGTTCAATCGAAAACTCTCTCTGATCAATCTGGCTAATCGGTGTCTCACAACACTATTACCAACTTTTTTACTTACAGAAACACCGATTCTATTTTTGTCCAATTCATTTTTCATGACATACATTACTAAATATTTGTTGGCATACGATTTCCCATATTTATATACTTTTTGAAAATCCTGATTCTTTTTTAATGATTCTGACAATTTCAAAATCTCCAATTCTAAAGCTATTCTTTTCTCAAAAATTATTCACAGAAAACAAAAGGCCACAAATATTGCGACCTAAGCGGATAATTTCTTTCTTCCTTTTGCTCTTCTGCTAGCTAAAACTTTTCTTCCACTCTTTGTGCTCATTCTAGCTCTAAAACCATGAACCTTTGATCTTGATCTTTTCTTTGGCTGAAATGTCATTTTCATAATTGCTGCACCTCCTTAAAAATAGTATAGGCATATTTAGACTATTTTAACTAAATATCATGTCTCATTATAGTATGAAAACATTTTTTCGTCAAGCATTTTATTCCCATTTTTCTCTAAATGGATAGAGCCGCTCTGTTAAGCAAAACAGATTGTCTACATTCTTTTCCATAAATTTCGTAATCTCCAAAATTAAGGAGTGTGTATAAAAGTAACCATTTTTGTCTCAGAATCTGAATCTGCACACATTGTGGATGATAGTTATCAACTTATCCACATTTTGTTGATAACTTGTGGATAAATCTTTCTAATTTCGTGGATAACCAGAATCCTGACGTCCATTTTTTGTTGAATCTTCAACATTTTTTGCCTCTGTGATTCTTTTGCATAAAGTTATACACATTTTTGTGAATAGACAATATTTTTTTTATTTTCCACATTCTTTTTTCCTGTTATACACATATCTATCCTCAAAAAATTACAACTGCCATTGAAAAAAACTGAATTTTAGTATAAAATAAAGTAAATATGTCTGCCTAATTTTTGGGCTGCTTTAGACTTTGGAAGAAAAATTAAACGAAAGGATGCCACAAAGCTTTCTTCCATAGATATGTTTGTGGCAATATCATCAGCATTTAGCTCCATGATATGCATTGGGTACAAGTATGAAAGAAACGCTAATCGCAAATTGGGATACAATTTTACAACAAGTAAAAACAGAACACTCCATTTCTGAGGTTGTTTTTCGTACATGGCTTCAACCACTTAAAATTTATTCCGTTGAAGCTGGTATTATTACTGTTTCAGTTGACGAGGCTAAGGTTGGAACAGCCAGTATACCTTACATAACTACAAAATTTTCCGTTCCGTTACAGGTTACGATTGAAGAAGTTATGGGGGAACATTTTGACCTTAAATTTGAACTTGCGCGTGACTTAAAAGAACGGGAAGCGGAAGAACCAGTTAAGCCAAAAACGAAAAAAATATCCGGTTCCTCCTATTTAAATAGTCCACAAAATATTGCAACTTCACTGAATCCTCGTTATACCTTTGATACATTTGTGGTTGGTAGCAATAACAGTCTTGCACATGCAGCATCTTTAGCAGTTGCAGAAAGCCCTGCTGAAGTATACAACCCACTGTTTATTTATGGAGGCGTTGGTCTAGGAAAAACGCATTTGATGCATTCCATTGCACATTATGTACTGGATCACAATTCAGATGCTAAGGTACTTTACGTAACAAGTGAAGTCTTTACAAACGAACTGATTGAGGCTATTCGTAATCGTTCCGACACATCCTCCATACAGGAATTTCGCAAGAAATATCGTAACATCGACATCCTATTGATCGATGATATACAGTTTATTATAGGAAAAGAAAGTACGCAGGAAGAATTTTTCCATACATTTAATGCGCTACACGAATCTAAGAAACAGATTATTATTTCCAGTGACAAACCACCAAAAGAATTTGAAACATTAGAAGAACGACTTCGTTCCCGTTTTGAGTGGGGGTTACAGGTAGATATCCAAGCGCCGGATTACGAAACTCGTATGGCTATCCTTCGTAAAAAGGGAGAGTTAGAGGGTTATACCATTGATGATGAAGTACTTAAATATATTGCAACCAATGTAAAATCAAATATTCGTGAGATAGAAGGCGCATTGACCAAAATTGTTGCTGTGTCCAGATTAAAAAATATAGAAGTAAATGTAGTTCTTGCTGAAGAAGTTTTAAAAGATTTGATTTCTTCTGATGTTAAGAAAAATGTGACCGTAGAATCCATTACTGAAATTGTAGCAGAACACTTTGGCATTACCCCTGCTGATATTCTTTCTTCAAAAAAAAGCAGAAATATTGCGCATCCAAGACAAATCTGTATGTATTTATGCAGAGATCTGACAGAAATTTCATTAAAAGAGATTGGTGACAAGCTCGGCAAACGTGACCATTCTACTATTTTACATGGATATAACAAAATTAATGAAGATATTAAAACAGACGCCTCTTTGCAAAGCATCATCGATGTCCTTAAGAAAAAGATTAATCCACAGTAATTTGTGAATCTTTATGTGGATTTCATGTGGATAGAATCTTTGGGTATTTTCCCCAGATTCTATTCACTATTTTTCAACTAGTTTTACGAGTAAAATTCACATTTTGTGAATCTCTGCACAACTTGATTTTTCTTAGCTTTCGCAGTTATTCACATTTTCACACCCCCTATTAATACGAATACTATAATTAATTAATTATCTATATGACTTTATGTCCGAAAGGAGTTATTCACAACCATGCAGATTAGATGTAAAAAATCCAATTTACTTAATAGCGTTAACATTTCATTACGTGCAGTTACATCCAAGACTACATTACCTATTTTGGAGTGTATTGTAGTAGAAGCACAAAACGATACCATTAAATTAATATCCAATAATCAGGAATTAGGAATTGAGACAATTGTAAAGGGTGAAATAATAGAAAACGGTAGTATTGCAATTAATGCCAAGCTGTTTTCTGAAATTATCCGTAAGTTACCGGATAATGATGTAACATTTACTACAACAGATTCCTTTATGGCAAATATTCAATGTGAAAAAGCCAAGTTTAATTTAATGGGAAAATCCAGTGAAGAGTTTCCAGTACTTCCTACAGTAGAAACAGACAAGTCTATTCGTATTTCTGATTTTGCATTAAAGGAAATCATACACCAGACAATTTTCTCTGTTTCTGATAATGAAAACAACAAAATAATGACAGGTGAATTATTTGAAATTAAAGGCGATGTTTTTAAGGTTGTATCATTGGATGGACATCGTATTTCTATAAGAAAGATTCAATTACATGAATCTTATGAAGATACCAAAGTTATTGTGCCGGGAAAAACATTACAGGAAATAAGCAAGATTCTTTCTGGTGAATTAGATCAGATTGTAACCATTTCGTTTACAGATAAACATATTTTATTCTCGTTCGATCACACAACTGTTTTATCTCGTTTGATAGAAGGAGAATATTATAAAATTGAGCAAATGCTTTCGGACAATTATGTAACAAAAGTAAATGTAAATAATAAAGAATTATTAAATTGTATTGATCGTGCATCCTTATTGATTCGTGAGGCAGATAAAACACCTATTGTATTGAATTTCCAGGATGACAATTTGGAATTAAAGATTAATTCTAATATGGGGTCTATGAAAGAAGACTTAGACATTAAGAAAGAGGGAAAAGATATCCTAATTGGTTTTAATCCTAAATTTCTTATGGATGCACTACGTGTTATTGATGATGAAACAGTAGATATTTATTTATTTAATCCAAAGGCACCTTGCTTTATTAAAGACAAAGAAGAAAAATATATCTACTTAATTTTGCCAATTAATTTTAATGCAGTGCAGTAGTACAGGACTATTATTTAGAATGGAGTATGCAAAATGGAAACGATAAAACTTAGAGATGAGTATATTAAATTAGGACAAGCATTAAAAGCTGCAGGCTTCGTTCCATCTGGTTTAGATGCAAAAATCGTAATTCAAGATGGACAGGTTCGTGTGAATGGCGAGGTTACTTACCAGCGAGGAAAAAAATTACACGATGGCGATGTAGTTGAATTTGATGGTGAAGAAATTCGGATAGTAGGATAGATGCAATATGTATATTAAATCAATTGAATTGAGCAATTTTAGAAATTATGAATATTTATCTATGGAGTTTCATTCGGAAAAAAATATTTTATACGGCGATAATGCACAGGGAAAAACCAATATTTTAGAAGCACTTTATTATTGTGGAATGCTCAAGTCTCATAAAGGAAGCAAAGAAAAAGAAATTATTAAAATAAAGGAAAAAGAGGCTCATATCCGCATGTTCATAGAAAAAAAGGGTGTCACCAGACGGATTGATATGCATTTAAAACGCAGTAAACCCAAAGGTGTAGCCATTGACGGAATACCAATTCATAGATCCAGTGAATTGATAGGATTGGTAAACATTGTATTTTTCTCTCCGGAAGATTTAGGAATTATTAAACATGGACCTAGTGGGAGAAGGCGTTTTTTGGACATGGAATTGTGCCAATTAGACAGAGTATACTATCATGATTTGTCTAAATACAACAAAGTAATGGAGCAAAGAAATAACTTGTTAAGGCAGATTTCTTTTAATGCAGAGTTGCTTCCAACATTAGATATTTGGGATGAACAATTAATGGAATATGGTTCCAGAATCATTCGGCGTAGAAAAAAACATATAGAACAGCTCAATGAGATTATTGCATCCATACATTATAAATTATCGGGAGGAAAAGAAAATTTAGTCCTTGGTTGTGAATTTAGTACTTCACCCTCATCTTTTGGGGAGCTGTTAAAAAAGAATCGTGAAAAGGACTTATATCAAAAAGTGACAAGTATAGGCCCGCATCGAGATGATATATCATTTTTTATTAACGATATTGACATAAGAAAATATGGTTCACAGGGACAACAACGGACATCAGCTTTATCGTTAAAACTTGCTGAAATTGAAATTGTAAAGCAAATAGTAGGAGAACGTCCGGTATTATTACTGGATGATGTTCTATCGGAATTAGATCGCAATCGACAACGTTATTTGCTTGACAGTATAAAGGATATTCAAACGATTATTACCTGTACAGGATTAGAGGAATTTATACAGGAACGTATTAAAATAAATCAAGTCTATAAAGTAACAAATGGAACAGTGCGTAAAGAAGAGAATTAGGAGGAAGCATATGAATCAGGAGTATGGTGCTGACCAAATACAGATTTTGGAAGGATTGGAAGCAGTACGAAAAAGACCAGGGATGTATATTGGAAGTACATCTATAAGAGGATTACATCATTTAGTCTATGAAATTGTAGATAATTCTGTCGATGAAGCATTAGCAGGCTATTGTACAGAAATCAACGTAACGATCAATGCAGATAATTCAATCACTGTTGTTGATAATGGACGAGGTATTCCGGTTGGTATAAATCATAAAGCAGGGTTGCCTGCTGTTCAGGTAGTATTTACTATTTTGCATGCTGGCGGTAAATTCGGCGGTGGCGGATATAAGGTATCCGGGGGTTTGCATGGTGTTGGAGCATCCGTTGTAAACGCATTATCCGAATGGTTGGAAGTAGAAATTTACAAAGATGGTAAAATTTACAAACAAAGATATGAAAGAGGAAAGGTAATGTATCCTCTAAAGGTAATTGGTGATACACAACGTCAGGGTACAAAAGTAACATTTTTACCAGATAAACTGATGTTTGAAGAGACAGTGTATGATTATGATACCTTAAGACAGCGTTTACGTGAAATGGCATTTCTAACAAAAGGATTAAAAATTACATTAACCGATATGCGATTAGAGGAGCCAAAAACCAGGGAATTCCATTATGAGGGCGGTATTAAAGAATATGTTCAGTACCTAAATCGTCATAAAGAGGCATTATACGATGAAATTATTTACTGTGAAGGCGAAAAAAATGGAGTAAGTGTAGAAATTGCATTTCAGCATAATGATTCCTATACAGAAAGTTGCTATAGTTTTGTAAATAATATCACGACTCCTGAGGGTGGTACCCATATGGTTGGTTTCCGAAATGCTTTAACAAAAACGTTTAATGATTATGCCAGAAGCCAGAAGTTTTTAAAGGATAATGAGCAGAATCTTTCTGGTGAGGATATTCGTGAAGGATTGACTGCCATTATTAGTGTAAAAATTGAAGAGCCACAATTCGAAGGCCAGACAAAGCAGAAGCTGGGCAACAGTGAGGCACGTGGTGCAGTAGACAGTATTTTTAGTGAACAATTAACATATTTTCTAGAACAGAATCCAAATGTTGGAAAATCAATTTGTGAAAAAGCAGTAATGGCACAAAGAGCTAGGGATGCTGCACGAAAAGCAAGAGATTTAACAAGAAGAAAAACTGCGTTAGAAGGAATGAGTCTTCCAGGTAAATTAGCAGACTGTTCAGACAAGAATCCTGAAAACTGCGAGATTTATATTGTTGAGGGAGATTCTGCCGGTGGTAGTGCAAAGACTGCCCGTTCCAGAGCAACCCAAGCCATTTTACCTCTAAGAGGTAAGATTTTAAACGTAGAAAAGGCTCGTTTAGATCGTATTTTAACAAATGAAGAAATAAAGGCAATGATTACTGCATTTGGTACAGGAATACATGATGATTTTGACATATCCAAACTACGTTATCACAAAATTATCATTATGACAGATGCCGATGTAGATGGTGCGCATATCAGTACTTTGCTCTTAACATTCTTCTATCGTTTTATGCCAGATTTAATCAAACAGGGATATGTGTATTTAGCACAACCACCACTTTATAAAGTGGAGCGAAACAAAAAAGTTTATTATGCATATAGCGATGCAGAACTAAATACTATCTTAAATGAAATAGGTCGAGACAATAATAATAAAGTACAGCGTTATAAAGGTCTTGGTGAAATGGATGCAGAACAGCTTTGGGAAACAACCATGGATCCGGAAAAGAGAATTCTACTTAAGGTTGTAATGGATGAGGAGCAAGAATCTGAAATTGATGTTACTTTTACAACTTTGATGGGTGATAAAGTAGAGCCAAGACGTGAATTTATTTCAGAAAATGCTAAATTTGTAGAGAATCTTGATATATAAAAATGCAAAGATGCTGGATTCACAGGGATTCTGAAAATAGAATCATTCGTAAGGCATCTTCTAATTCCGACAGTATTCGGATGATTTGCATGAAAATAAAAATACTTTTGCAAATACAGTTTTCGCAAAAAATTAGAAAAATGGAGGCAGTTAGATGGATGAGAATATCTTTGATAAAGTACATGAGGTCGATTTAAAAAAGACTATGGAAAAATCCTATATTGATTATGCCATGTCTGTTATTGCGGCTCGTGCTTTGCCGGATGTAAGAGATGGTTTAAAACCAGTGCAGAGACGAATCTTATATGCAATGATCGAATTAAACAACGGACCGGATAAACCACATCGTAAATGTGCCCGTATCGTTGGAGATACAATGGGTAAATACCATCCACATGGAGACAGTTCTATTTATGGTGCTTTGGTTAATCTGGCGCAAGAATGGTCAACTCGTTATCCACTTGTGGATGGGCATGGAAATTTTGGCTCTGTGGATGGAGATGGTGCAGCAGCCATGCGATATACAGAAGCAAGATTAAGTAAGATTTCTGTTGAAATGCTATCAGATATCAACAAAGATACCGTTGATTTTGCACCAAACTTTGATGAAACAGAGAAGGAACCATTGGTTCTTCCATCACGTTTTCCAAATCTTTTGGTAAATGGTACTTCTGGTATTGCTGTAGGAATGGCAACCAATATCCCGCCTCATAATTTGCGTGAAGTAATCAATGCGGTTGTAAAAATAATTGATAACATTGTGGAGGAGGATCGTGCAACCACAATAGAGGAAATTATGGAAATCATAAAAGGACCGGATTTCCCAACGGGTGCATCTATCTTAGGTACGAGAGGAATCGAGCATGCATATCGTACTGGACGAGGAAAAATAAAGGTGCGTGCTGTTACAGATATAGAGACTATGCCAAATGGAAAAAGTAGAATTATTGTGTCTGAACTTCCATTTATGGTAAATAAAGCACGTTTAATTGAAAAAATAGCAGAATTGCATAAGACAAAAAAAATTGATGGAATTACAGAGCTTCGTGATGAATCTGACCGTGAGGGTATGCGTATTGTAATTGAACTGCGCCGTGATGTAAATGCAAATGTTTTGTTAAATCAGTTATACAAACACACGCAATTACAAGATACATTTGGTGTTATTATGCTGGCATTAGTAAATAACGAACCAAAGGTCATGAGTCTTTTGGAAATGCTGGAATATTATTTAAAGCATCAGGAAGAAGTTGTAACAAGAAGAACACGTTATGACTTAAATAAGGCAGAAGAACGTGACCATATTTTAAGTGGATATTTGATTGCATTAGACAATATTGATGAAGTGATCTCTATTATTCGTGCGTCTAGAAATACTGGGGAAGCAAAAGAACGATTGATAGAACGTTTTGAATTAGATGAGGTACAAGCTAGTGCGATTGTAGACATGCGTCTTCGTGCGCTTACCGGTTTGGAGCGAGAAAAAATAGAAGACGAACATGCTGCATTACTTAAGAAAATTGCAGAGTATAAGGCTATATTGGCAGATAAAAAATTATTATTAAATGTAGTAAAAGAGGAAATTATTTTAATTCGTGACAAGTATGGTGACGATAGAAGAACATCTATTGGCTATGATGAATTTGACCTTACAAATGAGGATTTAATTCCACGTGAAAATACAGTTATTGCCAGGACAAGTCTTGGATACATCAAACGAATGACCATTGATAACTTTAAAAGTCAAAATCGTGGTGGTAAAGGAATTAAAGGAATGCAGACCTTAGAAGAAGACTATATTGAAGACCTTCTCATGACGACAACGCATCATTATGTTAATTTCTTTACAAATACAGGAAGAGTGTATCGAATTAAGGCATATGAAATTCCAGAGGCAAGTAGAACTGCAAGAGGAACAGCACTGGTAAATCTATTACAGTTACAACCAAATGAACGTATTACAGCGGTAATACCTATAAAAGATTATCCAGAGCATAAATATTTGTTTATGGCAACCAAAAAAGGTCTTGTTAAGAAGACAGCACTTACAGATTATTCAAAAGTCAGAAAATCAGGCTTACAGGCTATTAACTTGCGAGAGGATGATGAATTAATCGAAGTAAAGGTTACAAATGGCAAGAAGGATATTTTCCTTGTAACAAAATATGGAATGTGCATAAGATTCGGCGAAAATGATGTACGTCCAACTGGCAGAACATCCATGGGTGTAATCGGAATTAATTTGACAGATCAGGATGATGTAGTGGGAATGCAATTACAAACACAAGGCAGTCACTTACTTATTGTTTCTGAAAATGGTCTTGGAAAGAGAACCGCAATTGAAGAATTTACATTACAGCATAGAGGTGGAAAAGGTGTAAAATGTTATAAAATTACAGAAAAAACCGGAAATATAGTAGGTGTAAAAGCAGTAAATGAGGACAATGAAATTATGTTGATTACTACAGAAGGTATTATTATCCGTACAATGTGTAATCAAATTTCAGAATTGGGAAGAATTACTTCTGGAGTAAAACTAATGAATATTGATCGAGATTCAGACATACGCGTTGCTAGTATTGCCAAAGTAAGAGAAAGTAATGATGCAACAACAGATGCGCAAGTATTGGAACGATTAGAAGCTGAATTATTAGAAGAAAATAATACAAAGGAATAATTTGTACAATTATTTTGTTAATAGTAAAAAGAGACATAAGAAAGACTTCTCGGAGGGAAAACCCAACAGAAGTCTTTCCGTTTATAAAAAAAATAAAAACGTGGAGGAATGATATGAGAACAATACATACGGATGAAATCACAGCAAATATTAAAGAAATGTGTATTGAAGCGAATCTACAATTAGCACAGGACGTAGTTGGTGCCATTGAACATGCAGAGCAGTCGGAAGAATCCCAAATTGGTAAAAAAATATTAGGACAATTAGAAGAAAATATGAATATTGCAAAAAAAGAAGGTATTCCAATTTGTCAGGATACAGGAATGGCTGTTGTATTTATTAAAATTGGTCAGGATGTCCATATAGAAGGAGTTAATCTAGAAGATGCCATAAATGAAGGAATTAGACAGGGTTATGTGGATGGATATCTTAGAAAATCAGTTGTAAAAGATCCTATTATTCGAGAAAATACCAAGGATAATACACCTGGAATTATCCATTATGAAATTGTACCAGGAGAACAAATTGAAATTACGGTTGCACCAAAGGGATTTGGAAGTGAAAACATGAGTCGTGTCTGTATGTTAAAGCCTGCAGATGGAATAGAAGGCGTCAAAGAAGCTGTAATAGAAACGGTTCGTCTTGCAGGGCCAAATGCCTGTCCACCAATGGTAGTAGGTGTAGGTATTGGCGGAACATTTGAAAAATGTGCAATTCTTGCTAAAAAAGCACTTACCAGAGATTTGACAGAACCATCTTCTATACCATATGTGGCAGAATTAGAAAAAGAACTTTTGAATAAAATAAATGATTTAGGATTTGGACCAGGTGGTTTAGGTGGAAGAAATACAGCTTTGGGTGTAAATGTAGAAACGTATCCTACACATATTGCAGGTTTGCCAGTGGCAATAAATATATGTTGCCATGTAAATCGTCATATAAAACGAACCCTGTAATCTTGTATTATAAAAAATGCGGTATAATATATGATATTTTAGAAAAATTGTAACTGTTCAAAGGGCGTTATTCGCAAACTATTTGATGTGACTTTATAAAGCCGCCAAAGAGTGTGCGACCTGCATAGGGCATGCAAAGTGAAGCTGTTCCCTCAGGGGTGAGGGAGATAGAAAGTTGACGTGGAATTGTTCAATTTGTTTGTAAGACGCAACTTTATAATTTGCCTATACTATAACATAGAGGCGCACCCACTGAATAATTATAAAAAATTAAAGAAATGAAAATTTTACCAATCTAACTTAAAAAAGAATGGAGAAAAAATATGGAAAAACATATTATAGCACCAATAAATGATGAAATAGTAAATGATTTAAAGGCTGGAGATTATGTATACATATCAGGTACCATATATACAGCAAGAGATGCAGCACATAAAAGAATGTATGAAGCTATGAATAAGGGATTGGAGCCTGCTTTTTCACTGGCAAATAATATAGTATATTATTTAGGACCATCTCCTGCAAAAGAAGGACAGATAATTGGTTCTGCCGGACCAACTACAAGTAGTCGAATGGATAAGTATACGCCTCTTATGTTAAAAAATGGTTTAAAAGGAATGATAGGAAAGGGTAAAAGAAGTGCAGAGGTAATAAATGCAATCAAAGAAAACAATGCCGTTTATTTTGCTGCAGTAGGTGGAGCGGGTGCCTTATTATCTAAATGTATAAAAAAAGCTGAAGTTATAGCATATGATGACTTAGGAACCGAGGCAATCAGAAAATTGGAAGTAGAGGATTTACCAGTAATAGTTGTAATTGACAAAAACGGAAATAATTTATATGAAACAGCAATAAAGCAGTTTGAGAAATAGCAAATAGTAAAGTATATAATGGATAAGCAAGCCTCTTATAAATGCCAAGAGGGACAAAACCAATTAAAAATAAAAAATAACTAAAAAACTTGAAAAAAGATGTTGACAAATATATAACGCTATGATAAAATTGTAAATGCGTTTGACGCAGAACTAAAAATTGAGCATTAAAGTTCAGTTCGGAGAAGTACTCAAGAGGCTGAAGAGGTGCCCCTGCTAAGGGTATAGGTCGTTTACGCGGCGCGAGGGTTCAAATCCCTCCTTCTCCGTTAAGTTTTGAAAAAAACTTAAAAAACTTGAAAAAAGATGTTGACAAACAGAAAAATATATGATAACATATTAAAGCTGCTTGTTGATACAGCAAAGGACATTGACAATTAAACAGTGAAACAACCTTGAAAATTCAAAAGAATTTCATGGGACATCAAAGGTGTTCACGAACAAAACCTTTAACAGTAAAGGATAAAAAGCTAGCAAGTTTCTAGCAAGGACAAATTTTAATTTGAGAGTTTGATCCTGGCTCAGGATGA
>CADABQ010000042.1 GCA_902786205.1 uncultured Lachnospiraceae bacterium
ATCTGATGAAGGGAGAATACCTTCTTCTGTTATCTAATATATAGAAACTTGTTAACCAAGTAGTCTTATTGACTACACCATTATTATACTAGGAGAAAAAATTATGATTTGGTATCCCTATGAACAAATGAAACATATGAAACAACCCTATAAAATTGTAGATGCAAATGGCGTTTATCTTTACACAAAAGACCAAAAACTGATTGATTCCGTTTCTTCCTGGTGGTGTATGATCCACGGCTACAAGCACCCTGAGCTAACTGCTGCCATTAAAGAACAGGCAGACCATTTTTCCCATGTCATGCTTGGTGGACTTACCCATGAACCAGCGGAACGATTGGCACAAAAATTACAGGATATCCTGCCTGGAGACTTGAATTATTGCTTCTTTTCCGATTCTGGTAGTGTAGCCGTAGAAGTAGCATTGAAAATGGCACTGCAATACTATATGAATCGTGGAGATAAAAAAAGAACAAAAGTATTAGCATTGACACATGCCTATCACGGAGACACTTTTAAAACCATGGAAGTAGGCGATGATGAAGATTATCATTTTGTTTTAGAAGCCTATGGCCCAAAGCAAAATGCAATTAATATCCCAACAGAAATTTCTGCTTTAGAGAAAGCCTTTCATCAATATCATGCAGAACTAAATTGCTTTATTGTAGAGCCGTTATTGCAAGGGGCAGGCGGTATGCGTATGTATGATATTTCCTTTTTAAAACGTGCAAGAGAATTATGCGATCAATATGGTGTCCTTCTTATTTTTGATGAAGTAGCAACCGGTTTTGGTCGAACAGGAAATCGTTTTGTCGCTGACTTGGTACAACCAGATATTCTTGTGCTTGGAAAGGCTTTAGTTGGTGGATACATCGGTCACGCTGCTACTGTAGCAAACCAAAAAGTATTTGACGGTTTCTATAGTGATGATGACCGTCACGCATTGATGCATGGACCAACTTTTATGGGAAATGCACTTGCATGTAGTGTAGCACTTAAATCAATCGAAATCTTTGAGCGTGAACATTATATGGAAAAAATCAAAAAGATAGAAGCGATTTCGCATAGAGAATTAGATGATTTTCACGACGAACGAATAAAGGAAATTCGCATTATGGGTGGATGTGCCTGTATCGAAGTGTACGATCCCGCTGTACTGGAAGGTTATCAGGAATTTGCCTATAAACATGGTGTATTTTCCCGACCATTCCTATCTTATCTTTATTCTATGGTTCCTTATATCATCACAGAAGAGGAATTGGTGCAAGTATTTTCTACTATGAAAGCTTGGTTTCAACAATAAGTATGACAGCTATTCCGCTAGAAATATGCTTTTTAACTGAATACTTTCTTTCCTTACCTTGTACAAAGAGCCTCCTCTATCAAATGATAGAGAAGGCTCTTTTTTGTTGCTGTCTTTTATTATTTCTTTGTAATATATCCCTTAGCTTTTAATGTTTCTGCACAAAGCACAGCTCCACCTGCAGCACCACGAACAGTATTGTGTGATAATCCTACAAACTTCCAGTCATAGATACTATCTTCACGAATACGTCCAACGGAAATTCCCATACCGTTTTCATAATCTACATCTAATGCAACCTGAGGACGATTTTCCTCTTCCATAACCTGAATAAACTGCTTTGGAGCACTTGGAAGATTTAATTCCTGTGGAAGTCCCTTGAAGTTTACTAATTTTTCAATTAACTGTTCCTTTGTTGGGTTCTTTCTGAACTTAACAAATACAGCGGCTGTATGTCCATTTAATACAGGTACACGAATACACTGGCAAGTAATCTTTACATCGTCTGCCTTCTTAATCACGCCATCTTCAATTTTACCCCAGATTCTAAGTGGTTCCTGCTCTGACTTTTCTTCTTCTCCACCGATAAATGGAATGATGTTACCTTCCATTTCTGGCCAATCTTTAAATGTCTTACCTGCTCCTGAAATAGCCTGATATGTGGTAGCTACTACTTCATATGGCTCAAATTCTTTCCATGCTGTAAGAACTGGAGCATAACTCTGAATAGAGCAGTTCGGTTTAACAGCCACAAAACCTCTCTTTGTTCCAAGTCTCTTTTTCTGAAATTCAATGACATCAAAATGTTCTGGGTTGATTTCAGGTACAACCATAGGAACATCTGGTGTCCATCTATGTGCACTGTTGTTTGAAACAACTGGTGTCTCTGTCTTAGCATATGCTTCTTCAATTGCCTTAATTTCATCTTTAGACATATCTACCGCACTAAATACAAAATCTACTGTAGAAGCAACTTCTTCTACTTCGTTTACATTGTGAACGATGATCTTTTTCACAGCCTCTGGCATTGGAGTATCCATTTTCCAACGACCTCCTACTGCTTCCTCATAGGTCTTTCCTGCACTTCTTGGACTTGCAGCAATGGTTGTTACCTCAAACCAAGGATGATTCTCCAATAATGCAATGAATCTCTGTCCTACCATACCTGTTCCACCAAGGATACCTACTTTTAACTTATCGCTCATTCTAAATTACCTCTTTCTCTGTTTTATTTGAAATGTACATGTCCTTTTACCGCGTACATTTGTCCGTCTGGTAAAAATAATACACTATAACTACTCAAATTGCAAACAGAAAATTCTTTTCTTCTGAAATTTAGGAATATTGTACAAACATAATGTAAATTGCTTCACACTCTTGTAACATTTTTTCTTTTATCCAATAGAATAAACGCTTTTTCTATAGAGAAAAAATATCCAGCAGGATGTTTCCTACTGGATATTTAAGTGAAATTATGTTTTTATTACAACTTCTTAACAACTACCTTACTTCCGATGCCCGCCTGCTTTACGATCTTCTTATAAGCTGCCAATTTTTTTGCAGGCACCTTAATGACTGCCTTACTGTTGATTCCCTTAAATGCCTTACTTCCTACAGACTTTTTCTTTAATGCTGTTGTAGAAATGCTAATCTTCTTTAAGTTCTTGCAACCCTGGAATGCAGAGGCTCCGATTGTAGTAACATTCTTTCCTATTGTTACTGTTGTAATCTTCTTGTTATTTTTAAATGCCTTTGCTGCTATTGCTGTAACTTTGTAAGTTATTCCGTCAATCTTAACCTTATCTGGAATTTTAATGGTTGTTGCTTTTTTATCCGTTGTCTTTACATAGGTAACGGTTGCAGTTTTCTTTGTTACCTTATAGACTGCCTTTGTCTTACGGTCCGTAAGTTTTGTACCTGCTACAGGTGCCACACTAGGTGTTGCTGTGACAACTGGTGTTGCCGTTACCGTTGGTGTTACTGTCGGTGTCTCTGTTACTGCTGGACTTGTTGTAACGCTTGGTGTCGTTGTTACCCCTGGTGTTGCCGTTACTGCTGCCCCTGTTGTAAGGTCAATGGTTACTGGTTCCTTAATTGCATCTTTTCCATAAAGAGATGTATATCCTCCACGATACAATACTGCCAGTTTATCATACATCTTAGAGAATAAAGATGGATGAAATGTCTGACTGGATGGGCGGAAACCACAACCTGTCAAATCCATTTTTGCAATTTCAAGTCCTAATGGACTGGTCTTTCCTCTCTTGGCAAAACCTTCTGAGGCAGAACCGGTACCATTATAATTCAATCTAGGGGATGGATTTAATCCACTTGTAGAACCCTTTGTAATAATCAAACTTGTACTATTAAAGATACCGCCAGAACCAAGCCAGTTCTTACTATTCCAGTATGGATCATTCTCTACTTCCTTCTGATTGTAGATAATATCTGGGATAGTTGTTCCACCAATAAAGTTTCCTTCTTCGTCAAAGTTTCCTTCTACATCTTTTGGATCATAACTTCCATCTGCGTTATAAATACCATCTCCACCTAACAGGTTACAAGTAATCGCTGCCATGCCATCACGGTCTGTATAGGAACCGATTCTAGTTGCACGATACCAAGCATTTCCTGTTGTTGCGGTTGGGTGTACAAACATGGTACATCCCATGGCTGCATAATATCTTCCAAGTTCTGGATAAAAATGTCCGTCACGACAAATGTCAATACCAATCTTCCCCCATTTCGTGTCTATAATCTTTGGAGTAGTACCACATACGGACCACTGTGTTTCCAACCCTGCTCTATGTATCTTCTGATAAGAGTCAATCGTTCCATCCGGGTAAAGGATTGCGGCGGAATTGTATACCTTTTCCGCATGCTTCTCATAATTATTTGCCTCGTAAATCTTTCCCGCTTCATCCTTTTCTGTCATACCAAAAATAATATACATACCATATTTTTTTGCATATTCGCTCAAATAATTTGTACTTGCTCCTGGAATGGTTTCTGCTGTAGCAACCTGCATAGCTACTCCATATTTCTGATAAAATGGGTCCTTTTCCGGTTCTACATAGCCATATCCCGAAAGTACTGTTTCTGGGAATACGATCATATCCACATTTTTAGCCGCAGCTTCTTCTATATAAGAAACCATCTTTTCTAATGTCTTTTTCTTATTTCCCCAGTATCCTGTCATATTTACAACTGCAACGTTTGGTCCTTCCGATACTGCTGCCGAAGTCACTCCAATTGTTTTCATTTCTGCTATATCCTTATATAGCTGTGCATATAATTCAGGATTGAAATCTGCATTGCTACAAGTACTTCCTGAAGATGCGGTCAATGCCTTTCCATTTGTTAAAAGCCCTTTTTGCTCAATCACAATATTGGCATCTTCTTCTACACTTCCTGCTTCACAATCTGCTCCTGCATAATACATAGGTCCATTAAATGCTCCCTGTAAAATTACACTTCCACCAGGAAATACATCTGGAGTATTGCCTGACATTCCACTGTCATCTACCAAGTCTGAACTTAAAATTGTCATTCCATCACGAGATGCCACACTTTCCAAACGCAACTTGTAATATTCCTGCCATCCTGCTACATTGCTGGAATACCAGTTTCCACCAGATGCTGTTGGGTTTAATAACAAGTTACATCCCATAGCTGCATAATATCTCTCTAACTCTGGCGTGGAATAGGTATCATAACAAATACTAATACCAATCTTTCCATATTCTCCTGCATCAATCAATACGGGAGTATCACCTGCTACACACCAGCTACCTTCAACTGGAGTAATCTTCTGATATGCAGTAACCTCACCCTCTGGAGAACAAACAAAAGCAGAGTTATAAGCATGTTTGCTATCTCCTTCTATGGTCTGTGTTGCGCCATATATAATATACATATCATCCTTGTCTGCGATTTCTGCAAATATCTTCTGTGTTGGTCCATCCAATGGCTCTGCACTCTCTACTGCCCATTTATAAGCTGCAGAGTCTGGATCACTGGATGATACATAACCCGTTACACACATTTCTGGGAAGAGAAGAATCTTAACTCCCTTTTGATGTGCTTCTTCAATGTATTTTTTCATACTTGCAATATTTGCTTCCTTATCTCCATAAACAGATTGAAAGTTTACTACGCCCAACTCATCCTTTTGAAACTGATGCTTGGAGGTTGGCTGCGCCAATCTTTCACTTCTGCTATAATCACCACTAAAACCACTATATGCCTCTGCTGTCGCAGGCATACCAAATGACGAAATCACTACCGCAAATGCGAAACCAATTGCAGCAATCTTTTTCTTAACCGAATGTTCATAGAATTTCTTCATACTTCTATTCCTCCTTCGTTTTGCTGTTCGTTTCTTCTGTGTGCGCACATTCACAAAAACACGATTATGAGTTTTACTCTTACGGCAGACGGTAAATCCTCATACAAACATAGACTATTACCTGTCCTCCGCGTAAAGAAAGAAAAAGGTCGCAACACTCTAACGTGTTACGACCTCTTTGTCTGTCTCTCTTTATGTGATAGATTATAGCACCCCTTTTTTTTGATGTCAACAAAATATTCTTGCCATCTTTTGCCATGTACTACTTTTAGGTTGCAGTTCACAGGCAATTTCTACACTTCCACATCTCTGAAAATGTAGTCTGGAATTCCCTTTTTATACTCTACTTTTACTTCTCCCTCAATCAATGGTTGTAAATAATCAATCAGTTCTTGTGTCACATCATTTCCCGCTTCATTGATCCATTCTCTTGGAATTGTTTTCTCTTTGTTCGCAACTTCTGATACAGGAACCGTAATGTATTCTACTCGATATGGATCATTAGATATTCTTCGTAAGGAAGTCATTTCGTCTGTCCTTCCATTTAGTACCGCATCCACTGCCTTTTCTCCTAAGTGAAATGCCTCTGAAACATCCGTAGCGGAGGAAATATGCGCCGCACAGCGTTGTAATACATTTAACTCTACCGAACGCACCTTGCAACCAATTTCTTTCTGTACAAGTGATTCCAGATATTTTCCATTTCCACTGAGCATTACATGTCCAAATTGGTCTGTCTTTGTGGATTTGGCAGAAATATATTCTCCATTTTTGTCATGAATACCTTCTGATACTGCCACAATGACCTGTTTTCTATGTTTAAACTGCTCTTTAATGTCTGCAATAAACTGTTCTTGGTCAAAGTCACTCTCAGGAAGATAAATCAAATGTGGTGCTGCATTATATTCATTTCTGGCAAGTACAGAAGAAGCTGCTAGCCATCCTGCATTTCTTCCCATAATCTCCACAATAAGGACACTTTCCATGTAATAGATGTAAGTGTCATGACACATCTCCAAAATAGATGTAGCAATATATTTGGCTGCGGAACCAAACCCTGGTGTATGGTCAATTTCCATCAAATCATTATCAATGGTCTTTGGAATACCTATCACCTTTATATCATACTTTCTTTCCTTGGCATATCTGGATACCTTGTCTACTGTATCCATGGAATCGTTTCCGCCAATATAAAGGAAATATCGTATCTCATATTTTTTTATCAATTCAAATACACGCTCTAAATCACTGGAATCTTCCTTTGGGTCCTTTAATTTGTAACGGCAAGAACCTAAATACATAGATGGAGTAACTCTAAGATGTTCTAATTTTTTTTCATTTCCCTTAAACTCTTTGGTAAGATTTAGTACATTCTCATCCATAAATCCTTGAATGCCATTTACCATACCATACACAGTGTCAATCTTTTCGCTATTAAACGCTGCACTCAATACACCCGCTAAACTGGCATTGATTACCGTAGTTGGTCCTCCTGATTGCCCTACTAAAATATTTCCTTTCATGTTTGTCCTCCAATCTTATCTTGCTGAAACTGGATTGTGGAATTGTTTTGCATAATCCTCCAGCAAGTATTGTAAATCCGAAATATTCTCTATCTCATTTATCTTTCCTCGAAGTTTTGCTGACTGTGGATAACCTGTCGTATACCATGCTACATGCTTTCTCATTTCACGCATACCAAGATATTCTCCCTTAAATGCAACCTGCATTTTAGCATGGCGAAGAATCGTCTCTATGACTTCTCCAATCTCTGGTTTTGGAAGCTGTTCCCCTGTTTCTAAATATCTTTTCGTCTGGGTAAACAACCATGGATTTCCTCGCACACCTCTGGCAAGCATCACCGCATCACAACCAGTCTCCTCCAACATCCGCTTTGCATCCTCAGGCTTGAATATATCTCCATTGCCAATCACAGGAATCGACACCGCTTCTTTTACCTCTCGAATCACATTCCAATCTGCCTGTCCACTATAGTATTGCTCTCTTGTTCTACCATGCACAGCTACGGCTGCCGCCCCTGCCTGCTCCGCAATCTTAGCAATCTCTGGTGCGTTGCAATCCTCGGCTCCAAATCCTTTTCGTATTTTAACAGTCACTGGCTTTTCCAACATGTTTGTCATAGCTGACACAATTTCTCCCACCAGTTCAGGGTTTTTCATAAGAGCAGAGCCTTCTCCATTGTTTACTACCTTTGGCACTGGACAGCCCATATTAATATCTACAATATCAAAATTACGATGCTCTATCCGCTTTGCCTGCTCACTCATAATCTTTGGATTACTGCCAAACAACTGCAATGCAACAGGACGCTCCTGCTCCTCTACTTCCAAAAGAATGGTCGTATTTTTATTTCCATACATAATGCCCTTGGCACTGACCATCTCCGTATAAATGAGGTCTGCCCCTGCTTCCTTGCACAACACACGAAAAGGTAAATCCGTCACTCCTGCCATAGGACCAAGCACAAGGTTTCCGTTTATTTTTACATTTCCTATCTGTAAACTCATAGTTTCCTCACTCTAACGCTTATTGTATTCATAAATAATGCGAAGTCCTTCTAAGGTTAAATTGCTGTCATAAATATCAATTACATCTGTCTCATCGGATATAATTTTTCCCAATCCACCTGTTGCCACTACTTTGATATTTTCCATCGCCGTTTCTGCTTTCAATTTCTTGACAATGTATTCTGTCTGTCCCACATAGCCAAAAAACAAACCTGCCTGCATACTTGCTACTGTATTTTTAGCAAGTACGGTTTCTGGTCTTTTTATCTCAATCTCTGGAAGCATGGCTGTATCTTTCCATAAAGCATTCGCAGAAATCCGAATACCAGGACTGATTACACTGGCAGTCAAAGAACCATCCGCAGTTATTACATCATGTGTGGTCGCTGTTCCAAAATCAATTACAATCACTGGTCCACCATAAAGCTCATAAGCCGCTACGGCATCCACAATGCGGTCTGCCCCCATTGACTTTGGATTTGCAACAGCAATATTGATACCTGTCTTAATCCCTGCTCCTACAATAATAGGCTGCACATGAAAATATTTTTTTATTCCACTGGTAAAAGAATGCATGATATTCGGCACAACAGAAGAAATAATTACATCTTCAATCTGCCTTGGCTCCAGCCCATTCTTCTCCAACAATTCTGTTATGAAAATGCCGTACTCATCTGAAGTACGGGATACCTTTGTAGTCATTCGGTACGTTCCGCGCAACTTTTTTCCTTCAAACACGCCTAACGTAATATTGGTATTTCCTGCATCTACAACTAAAATCATGCCATCCTCCGATCCACTGAAATTCAGTGTATTTTCTCTATTTACAGGTGTCATTGCACCCTTTCTCTATCTCGTATCTACAATTATCCTTCTATTCTTCTGCCAACAAAGCAGCCACATCTTCATTTAAGAAAAACGCTTTGTAATACAACTCCAAACTTTCCAGTAATTCTTTTTTCTGTTCCTGAAGTTGCTTTATCTTTAGCACACTTCCAATCTCATCATACAGCAAGTCACCTTCATCTGCCTCGGTCTGAAATAAAAGGTTTCCTTCTTCATCAAATTCCATAGTAAGAATACCACCCACATCTGCGGTAAAAAGAACACACATAATCTGTAGTTCTTCTTTGATAGATTCCGGCATTTGCATAAAATCCTCATTCAAATAATATTTTTCTTCATATGCACTACACGCACACAAAACTACATTTTTATCCATAAAAAATTACCTCACCTTGTAACTGCTAAACATATCCGAATTCTTGTTATTTCATTTATCTCTGAACATTTACGATAGGATTAGAATGCCCTAACCCTAATACTCAAATTTCAAACATACGCTTCCTTACAGAATATCATATATTAGCCATATTTACAAGGAAAAACCGTTTTTCTATAAAGGCTTTTTATAAGCAAAAAAAGCCTATTTCTCATTTGTAAATGAGAAATAGACTTCTTATCTTTTAATGAAATATTTGCTTTAACTGGGCAACTTCTTTCCCAGAAAATCCATCTGAAATAACTACCGTTTCTGCATCTGTGCCCTTTATATTTGGAATGCATATTTCCTGCTCTAAATACGCCACTTTTCCTTCTGTATCCTTCAAGGACCACATAAGGGTGGTACAAATTTCATCTCGGGCTGTGTCATAATATAACCCAGCACATCCACTTTTTTCTATAGACATTCCAGCTTTCATCAATGCTCTTAATTTTTCCCAGCTTTCTTCCGCCCAGGAGCTATCTTCAGAAGTATCTGTATTTCCTAAAGTAAATACAAACGGAGCTTTCTCTTCTTTTTGATACTTCTCATCAAGCTCCTTCATCTCTGGAATCAATCTGGTGGCATAAAACGATGCAGTTGACAGTTCATTTAACTTATTTAAATAGTTTTCTGTTTTCGCATCCTCCTTCCCTTCTTTTTCATAAAATCCTATTAATGAAAAACCATTGATACCATTTGCAAACGTCATGTAAAATTCTGTCTCTGGTGTTTTTATAGTTGCACACAAATCTGTTTCCGGATATGTTTTTTCCACATAATAGGTTTGCTCTATCGTTACCTTTGTTTTTACTTTTTTCCCCTTTAATTCTGTTTTATAAAATTTTTCAACATCTTTCCGACAAGCCTGTTGGAATTTCTTTTTTCCTTTCACAAATTCATTCAAATCACTTTCAACATTAAGAGCAGATAGGAAACGGTCTACCTCCCCTTCTACCAAATCTGACACCAGTTGTTCCCCCTGTTTTTTTAAGGTGTAATTTTCAATTTTATGCCATCCTGTTACTGCTAATATGCCAACACTCACGAGTACTGTCACAACTGCAATAATTGCTATTACATCCAACACACAGCGAACCCATAATTTTCTCCGAAACTTTTTAAAGGGTTTTAATTCTTTTTCCAATTCTTTTTCATCCATTTTTTTCTCTGGTTCCTGCTGCATTTCCAATTTTTTTTCCTGTTGTAAATGCTCCAGCTTTTTTTTACAGGATGGACATGTTTTTACATGCTCATTTATCCACATTTCACTTTCCTTTGAACACAGGTCTTCCACATATAATTGCATCATATCCTCAATCTTTTTACATTCCATTTTTCATACCCCTTTCCTTCGCGACTAACGTTCCTCCTTCATCTCATCTACAATCTTTTCCTTCGCCCTTCGATATGTTACTCTTGCCCATAAATCTGTTCTATCAAATAATTCACCAATTTCTCTAAAACTTAACTCACCGAACACCCGAAGAGTAAAGACTTCCTTATACGGTTCCTTCATACCATGCAAAATCTTATGAATCTTTTTGCTAAATTCCTTATCCACCATTTTGTTTTCAAAAGATTGCCCTATATATTCTTTCGCCACATCGAGTGGAAGATTTTGATTTTCCTTCCGTTTCCATTCGTTTAAATATTCATTTTTAGCAATGGCACAAAGCCAAGTTGATATTTTGGACTTTCCTTGAAACGTATCTTGTTTTTCTACAGCCTTTAAAAATGTATTTTGCATCAAATCTTCAGCCAATGCTGGATTTCCCGACAATTTTAATAAATATAAATACACCTCTCTTGCGTACTGTTGATAGATTTCATCATAGGCATTCACTCTTAAATCACCCCCTTCAATTATCTATTACAATTATTAGACAACTGATTTTAGATTTTGATACAAAAAAAATAGAGGAGTTGCTGTAAAAGATACAACAACTCACTCTTTTATAAACAATCCTAAACTCTAATCACTATTCCATCAGGGTTATTTTCTTTCATCTAAAGGCACATAACTCTTGTGTTTTGCCACTGCTTTGTAAGCTGGACGAATTATCTTTCCTTCATTGATGATTTCCTCTATTCGATGTGCACTCCATCCTGCAATACGAGCAATAGCAAAAATAGGTGTATAAAGTTCTGGTGGAAGATCTAACATACTGTATACAAAGCCACTATAAAAATCAACATTTGCACTAACACCCTTATAAATCTTACGCTCCTTAGCAATTACCTCTGGTGCAAGTCTCTCAACCATAGCATACAAATTGAACTCTTCCATACGTCCCTTTTCCTGTGCCAGATCATGCACCAATCCTTTAAAGATTTCTGCTCTAGGATCAGAGATAGAATATACTGCATGCCCCATACCATAAATAAGACCTTTTTTATCGAATGCCTTTTTATTTAATAAATCACATAAGTATTGCTTTACATCTTCTTCACTGGTCCAATCTGCTACCTGTTTTTTCATATCATCAAACATACGCACTACCTTAATATTGGCTCCACCATGCTTTGGTCCTTTTAACGAGCCTAAGGACGCTGCAATAACAGAATACGTATCCGTACCGGAAGAAGTCACAACATGTGTTGTAAAGGTAGAGTTATTTCCACCACCATGCTCCGCATGAAGAATCAATGCAATATCCAAAATCTTTGCCTCAAGTTTTGTAAATTTGCTATCCGGACGCAATAAATGTAAAATATTCTCGGCTGTAGAAAACTCTTCTACAGGCTGATGAATAAATAAACTATTTCCTCTTTGATAGTGACTATACGCCTGATAACCGTATACTGCAAGCATTGGGAATAATGCAATCAATTGTAAGCATTGACGAAGTACATTTTCTACCGAAGTATCATCTGCACAATCATCATAAGAGTATAATGTTAATACACTACGCGCCAATGTATTCATCATATCTGCACTTGGTGCCTTCAAAATAATATCACGTACAAAACTGGTTGGTAAAACGCTTCTATACTTTGCCAACAATTTCTTAAATGTACTTGCCTGCTCCTTATTTGGAAGCTCCCCGAAAATTAATAAATATGCAGTTTCTTCAAATCCAAAACGATCTTCCTTTAAAAAACCTGCTGTCAATTCCTCGATATCAATTCCCTGAAAATAAAGTTTTCCCTCACATGGTATCATATCATGGTCCACAATTGTATAGGAACGAATCTCTGAAACCTCTGTAAGGCCGGTCAGCACGCCTTTTCCGCTCACATCACGCAAACCACGCTTTACATCATATTTGGAGTACAAATCTGTATCAATGACTGCATTCCTCTTACAAATCTTCGCAAACTCCTGTACCTCTGGTGCCATTTCTGAAAAATACTCAGCCATGTAATTCTCCTCTCTCTACTAAACTTTTTAGGTAATTACGAAACTTTTCCAATCACTACAAAACGTAATCAAACCATTAACAATCACCTAATGTTGCCACCATAACTGCTTTAATGGTATGCATACGATTCTCTGCTTCATCAAAAATAACATCCGCATGTTCTTCGAATAATTCTTCTGTAACTTCTTTTCCTTTTACTGCAGGAAGACAATGCATTAAAATCGTTGTATCCTTTCCTGTACGTGCAAATAATTCATGATTTACCTGATATGGCTGTAATAATGCAATTCTTTCTGCCGCCTTATCTTCTTCACCCATAGAACACCATACATCCGTATAAATAGTGTCTGCGTCCTTTACTGCATCTAACTGATCTGAAATTGTAATTGTTGCACCAGATTCTTTGGCATAGCCCTGGCACAAAGAAACCAATTCATCTGTTGGCCATAAAACTTTTGGTGCCAAAATAGTAAAATGTAAGCCCATTTTTGCACTACCAATCATAAGACTGTTTGCCATATTATTTCTTCCATCACCAACATACACAAAATGTAAGCCCTCTAACTTGCCAAACTGTTCACGCAAAGTAAGAAAATCAGCTAAAATCTGTGTAGGATGGTACTCATCTGTCAAACCATTCCAAACAGGTACTCCACTATACTTTGCCAACTTCTCAACTGTTTCCTGTTTGAAACCGCGGAACTCAATTCCGTCAAACATTCTTCCTAATACACGAGCTGTGTCTTCCACACTTTCCTTATGTCCAAGCTGAATATCATCTTTTCCAAGATATTCCGGATGTCCACCTTCATCAATACAGCCAATCGTAAAAGAGCATCTTGTTCTAGTAGAAGGTTTTTCAAAAATTAAAGCAACATTCTTTCCTTTCAAACTGTTTCCAGTAATTCCCTTCTTTTTTTTCGCCTTTAAATCAGCAGCTAAGTCAAGAAGATAACTAATTTCTTCTTTAGTAAAATCTTTTAATGTTAAAAAACTACGTCCTTTTAAATTCATTTTAATTCCTCCAATTCTTTACATGATATCAGATTTTTGTATATTCACTGCATGAGCAGCACTACGTTCCCTACAATCTACGAGGCTTAAGCCCCGCACCTCGTCCAAGAGTACCCACTGCCCAAAGGCAGTGAGTACTCTTGCTCCTTGGTCAAGGATATTCGCAATCCGCTTCGCTACTTGCTCATATAAAAGTAGGCACTGCGTGCCTTACGAGGTACGGGGCTTGAACCTGCTCATATAAAAGTAGGCACTGCGTGCCTTACGAGGTACGGGGCTTGAACCCCGCACCTCGTCCAAGAGCACCCACTGCCCAAAGGCAGTGGGTGCTCTTGGACTTTTATAAATAATCATATTTATTGTATTTTTATACAATTGTATCACTTTTGCGTGCTTTGTCAAGTCAGCACGCTGTAAATGACTGCTGACAGACTAAGTACAGTTGAAACTTATTTGGTTGCAGTTCATACATCTGTAACCTTATTTGTTTTTATTTTCGTTTTTTGCTTCCGCCTGCTTTTCCTTATCTGCTTTTGTCTTTTTCTCATTTTTATCCGGCACTTTAACATTATGAGTTACATAGTCGGAAATAAGATCCTGTTCTACTACCTGCCGAGATGCAGCTTTTAATCCCAGCATTTTTTCATATTGTTTTTCATATTTATGAATATCTACTTCTTTCAGCGTATCACGTTTCCACGCTTTACTTCCCTCAAAAATGCCCTCTCTTGAAATATCAAATATAATATCATCATAAGCAAAAGAACCCTCAAATAAATATGCTGTAAATGCCGCATATCCATGTTCAGCAGTAAGTAAATTTTGTCCCATGATATACGGTTGTTTCAATTGAAAATCCATAAGATAAGACATTGTTGGTAAAAAGTCCACCTGACAGCCAAGCGTAGATATTGTTTTTGACACATTACTTCCCGGAATATGAATAATACATGGTACTTTTAGCATTTCCTCATATCCATATTCTTTTCCAAGAAATCTGCCAACATATTCATTGTTTCGATCCATAGTACAATTCAATCCATGATGATCTCCATAAAACGCCAATATGGTATTATCATACAACCCAGCCTTTTTTAACTCATCGATCAATTCACCAATTGCTTCATCTGTATAATGTACTGCCTGTAGATAATTGGCAAATTTGCTTCCCTTATCTTCTGGTAAAATTTCCAAATCCTTCAACTCTTCTGGCATTTCATATGGATGATGACTGGTAAGTGAAATACCAAAGGAAAAGAATTTTCCCTTTTGCTTAGAAAGTACATTTACCATCTGTCGAAACATAGATTTATCAGAAATACCAAGTCCTACTATGTCAGAGGAATCTAATGTCTCAATACTATAAAAATTGTCAATTCCCTGATATGGATATGCCGCTTGTCGATTCCAGAAGGTTGCCTCGTTTCCATGAAAAGCAAACGTAGTATACCCCTGATCCTTTAACTTCCAGGGTAACCCATCATACGTATTATCTGTATACAAACGATAACTTTCTCCATCAATGACCGGGTACAGGCTATTTAAGGTTGCAAACTCTGCATCCGCCGTATTTCCCTTTCCAATAACGGAATAATAGTTATCAAAATAAATACTCTCATCTTTTATCAATTTATTTAAATTCGGTGTTAACACCTGACCATTATATTCACGATTAATCAAAAAATTTTGAAATGCTTCTAGCTGTATCACAAGCACATTTTTATCTTTTCCAACGCCCCTTAAATTTTGAATATCCTGCGAACTATGTGTAGCATTTGGTGTATCATTTACATCCTCTACCGCACTGATTACTTCTTGTGGTTCCCAAAAATCGTGATGTACCGCTTGATATGTTACATCCGTAATATCCTTTATATGACTTGTCACAAATCCCACACTGTTAATTTTTGTTAAAAATGTTGTTTTTCCAGGATTAATCACACAAATTGCAATGAAAAAAATTCCAATGCCTTCCATTACGCCTCTTTGAAAAGGTGTAAATCGTCCTGTTTTTCCTTCCTGTGCTGCTTTTTTACGAAAATAGTAAGAAGCAAATGGAATATCCCAGACAAGAAAAATACTGGTAGGAATCAATGTTGCTATGAAACTTTGCGGAACCTTCGCAACATTTGAGACTTGATAAATTTGGCGAACAGATACCGTTTGGTTATAATAATTAAAATACATAGAATCCGCAAACATCAAGAGACTAAGTCCTATATATACTATTAAAAAAATAGCATATTTATGCTTTAAATTGCTCTCACTTAATCCCAGAAACAAAAACCAAAATATTAAAATAGTTCCCAATAATATGGGATGTAAAAATGGATTCACATCAATCAAAAAATAGTAAGTAACTACTTTCAATAGTAAAAACACAAGTAGCATATAAGGTACCTGTATTATTTTTTTTGTCTTTTCCAACATACTCATTCCTTTAAAGCACAGTAAGCTGTCATCAAAAAAATTTGATGACAGCTTTTGCTCTGCTATTTTCATCTGACCTTAGCATTCTTCTCGAATACCAAGATCAAAAGCTTTCGTATTTTTTGTTACTTTATTTCTCTGCAACTTCCACTACAGACTTTGCAAGTCCTGCTAAACTCTGAATCTCAGATGGAATAATAATCTTTGTTGCCTGACCGTCTGCTGCCTTAGCAAAAGCATCCAAACTCTTTAACTGAATTACCTGTGGTGTAGCTCCTGCTTCGTTTAAGAAACGGATACCATCTGCATTCGCCTGCTGTACTCGTAAAATTGCCTCTGCCTGACCTTCTGCTTCGCGAATCATTGTCTGTTTCTTTGCTTCTGCACGAAGAATAGCAGCTTCCTTTTCAGCTTCTGCTTCCAAAATAGCAGATGCTTTCTTACCTTCTGCAACTAAAATGCTAGATTTCTTCTCACCTTCTGCTTTTAATAAAGTCTCACGACGTTCACGCTCTGCCTTCATCTGCTTCTCCATTGAATCCTGAATTTCAGCAGGTGGAATAATATTTTTAAGTTCTACACGGTTTACCTTGATACCCCAAGGGTCTGTTACCTCGTCCAAAGTAGCTCTCATCTTTGCATTGATATCCTCTCTGGATGTAAGTGTTTGGTCTAACTCCAACTCACCAATAATATTACGAAGTGTAGTTGCTGTTAAGTTTTCAATTGCCATGATTGGGTTTTCTACACCATATGCATATGCCTTAGCATCTGTAATCTGGAAAAATACAACTGTATCAATACGGATAGAAACATTATCCTTTGTGATTACAGGCTGTGGTGGAAAATCTACTACCTGTTCTTTCAATGGAACTTTTTTTGCAACCTTGTCAATTAATGGCATCTTCAAGTGAAGACCTACTTTCCAAATATCCTGACAAGCTCCTAAGCGCTCAACAACAAATGCTTCTGCCTGAGGTACTACTCTAATACAAGAAATCAATACGCACAGAACAATAACTACTAATACAATTAATGGTAACATACTTTTACTCCTCCTCTTTTTTTACATCTACAGTTTCATTTTGTGTTACAATCAATTTCACTCCGGAAATTTCAACAACGGAAACCTTTGCTCCTTCGGGAATTATACTTGCATCCGCACTTCTTGCAGTCCATTCTTTTCCAGCCAATGCTACCACTCCCTTTTGGTTGAAATTGTCTATAGTCTCCAATACTTTTCCCTCAGCGCCAATGATTGTTTCTATGTCCGTCTTCATACGATGGCTGTTAAATCGTCTGCAAGCACTCGGTCTGACAAAAAATAACAAGGCTACAGATACCACAAAAAACAGCACAACCTGTATACCAATGTCAGCGCCAACTGCACCCGCTATAAGTGCTACAACTGCACCACCAACAAACCAAATGGTAGTAAGACCCAATGTAATGATTTCTACCACAATAAATATTGCAATTAAAATCAACCACATAAGTAGAACTGAAGTCATACGTGTTTCCTCCTTCCTCAAAACGTTTCCTTGCAATTAATTGTACTTGATTTTATACTTCATATCAAGTTAAACTTTGATTAGAAACACGACACGATGTCTAGAAATATATTATAGTTTACAACAAAGCTATTTTTTAACCTGCATATTTATAAAAGGAGTCAATCGGGTATTCGCAATCCACTTCGCTACTTGCTCCTAACACGATTAGCTGCTATCGCAGCATATCAGAATGGGTGTTTGTCCCCCTGCCGATACAATTCATACATCATAATTCCCGCAGCTACCGATGCATTTAAAGATTCTAGTTGTCCACACATTGGAATTTTAATCAAAATATCTGCACTTTCACGCATCTTCATGGATATTCCTTTTGCTTCATTTCCAATTACTACGGCTGTTTTTTCTGGATATTTTTCCTTGTCATAATTGTTTTTTCCCTGCAAATCTGTCGCCACAACAGAAATGCCTTTCTTTTGCAATTCGCCAACTGTTTGCAACAAATCTTCTACATAGAAAAACGGCACACGAAAGATAGAACCCATAGTAGAACGAACCACCTTGGGATTAAATAAATCCACCGTTTCCTTACTCATAATAACTGCATCCATTCCTGCACCTTCTGCAGTCCGAATGATTGTTCCAAGATTTCCCGGATCACGTAAATCTTCTAAAAGCAAGATACGCAATGTTTCTTTTTCCAGTATCTCTTCCATAGCATAGCATGGTTTTTCCACAATCGCAACGACCCCCTGGGGTGTTTTTGTATCTGCTGCCTCTTTTAATACCTTTTCCTCTACGATTTCATATTCTACCCCTTTAAAATATGCTTCCTCTACTTCTGTAATCCCTTCTATATAGGCATTTGTCACATAGGCACGTTTCACTACTCCCAATGCTTTTGCTTCCTCAAACAGTTTTTTCCCTTCTATTACAAATGCATTTTGTTCCCGCCGTGTACGAGCATTCTTTTGAAGCTTTACTAAATTCTTTATTTGTACATTGCTACTATTACTAATCACTGTAGTAAGCAACTCCTTTCTTCTATTCCTCTATCCGTATTTTCTAAAATACCACTATTCGAAAGTGTAACAGATAGCCTCGAAGAGGTCAATAGCAGGGGAAAATAAGTAAAAACCACCAACCATTGTTTGCTTGATTTCCTATGTATGAAATGCTATGATTAGATAGAACTGAAAAACGTTTGAAAAGAGTACAAGAAAGAAATATAACGATTTTTGCAAATTATTGTTACTATTCACAGCCGATTCAAGCAGCTAGACACGTCGTGCTCGCACGTAAGGGGCTAGTTGCTTGATACAAAGCTGCCGTGTAGGCAGTTCTTCTGTACAGGAAGGAAAAGGAAGCTGCTGATTTTGCAGCGTTCTGCGCAGGTTTTGCGCAGATTTTTCTGAATGTAGAGAAGAAAGGCTGTGAATAGTAACAAATCATTTGATTTGCAGCGAAAAGAAAGGATGCGTATCATGACGACAAACGAAAAAGCATTACAATTACATGAAGAATGGAATGGAAAAATTGAAACTACTTCCAAGTGTCAGGTGAAAACAAGAGAAGATCTTGCACTGGCTTATACACCAGGTGTAGCAGAGCCTTGCAAGGAAATTGCAAAGGATAAGGAGTTAGCTTATAAATATACAATTAAATCAAATACAGTTGCTGTCGTTTCTGATGGAAGTGCTGTTTTGGGTCTTGGAAATATTGGCGCACATGCCGCTATGCCTGTTATGGAAGGAAAAGCCGTTCTATTTAAAGAATTTGGTGGTGTAAATGCCTTTCCTATTTGTTTAAATACGCAGGATACAGAAGAGATTATCAAAACAGTGGCTGCCATTGCTCCTGCATTTGGCGGTATTAATTTAGAGGATATTTCTGCTCCAAGATGTTTTGAAATTGAGAGCCGTTTAAAAGAAATGTTGGATATTCCTGTTTTCCACGATGATCAACATGGAACTGCCATTGTTGTGTTGGCAGGTATTATGAATGCATTAAAGGTTGTTGGTAAACAGAAAGAAAACTGTCAGGTAGTTGTAAATGGTGCTGGTTCCGCTGGTGTGGCTATCACAAAGTTATTATTAACTTATGGCTTTAAAAATGTTACTATGTGCGATATCACAGGTATCTTATCAAAGAAGTCCGAAAACTTGAACTGGATGCAGAAAGAAATGATGGAAGTGACAAACCTTTCACAAAAAACCGGAACTTTGGCAGATGCATTAAAGGGTGCGGATATTTTTGTAGGTGTATCTGCTCCAAATATTGTTACAGAAGAAATGGTTGCTTCTATGAATAAAGATGCTATCTTATTTGCTATGGCAAATCCGGTTCCTGAAATCATGCCTGACGTAGCGAAAAAAGCAGGTGCTAAGGTAGTTGGTACTGGTCGTTCTGACTTCCCGAACCAGGTAAACAATGTAGTTGCATTCCCAGGTATCTTCAAGGGTGCTTTAGAAGGACGTGCTACACAGATCACAGAGGAGATGAAACTTGCCGCAGCAAATGCAATTGCGGGATTAGTTGCCAAGGAAGATTTAAATGAAAATAACATTTTACCGGAACCATTTGATCCAAGAGTTGCAGAAGTGGTTAGTAATGCAGTAAAGGCCTATATCAAATAATTTTTTTATCAAACAAATATAGTAGCTGTTTAGACAAGTGCTGCAGAAATAAAAACAGTTATAAAACGAAAGTGGAGCAAGTCCCTCACACAAAGGAACTGCTCCACTCTTTTATTCTGCTAATAATTGTTGAATTAAATAGGCATATATATCCTGACTTTTACCTTTCCATCTGGTACAAATCGTCTCCGCTTCTTCTTCTGTTGCCACATTTAGATTAATTTCTACTGCATTCGAAGTTCCATCCTTTACAATACACCTTGCTGTATATTCATTCTCCGCAGCTTGAAAATAATCCGCAACAACCAGAGTATCCTCCATAATTTCTACCATATTTTTTTCTAAATACTGCTCCACATCCTGTTTAATTGCATCGGATATTTCCTGTACGCAATATCCAAGCACCTCTCGTCCCTCTTTCGTGATATGAATATGGGAACTATTTCGTATCGTTTCAATGGTTATGAACTGATTTTCCTCTAACTCCATAATCGCAGATTGCACATTAAAGTAATTGGTATAATTATTTCCTAATAAGAAATCTGAAATCTGTGCATTGGTCAGCGATAATTGCGCCCGTTCCAACATATATAATATAATCAATTTGTATAAAGTAAATGCATCCTGTGCCATCCTACACCCCTCCATTATGTCAATTGCCCGTTTGTTGCTTTCTTTTTTAGTTACTATTCTAACACAACTTTTTTTCCTTGCCAACTGTCCCGCAATTTCATCTCTCTGTGGATTGTATTCATGACTGTTTTTTTACTTGCACTCCATTCTGGCGCTAATAATATTTTCTTTGGTCCATCTCCTGTAATCCGATGTATTACAATATCCTGCGGCAAGCGTTCTATACACTCCAAGACCAAATCTACATATTCCTCCATGGCAAGCGTCTTAAAATAGTAACGATATTTTGCCAAATCTGTCCCAGCCAATACATGAAGCAATTGTAATTTTACTCCTTGAATATAGCCCTTTTTTTCTCCATCGGAAAACGCTGGTGAAAATTGTGCCAAATATTGTATGGTATCCATCATATCTTGTCTGCTTTCAAAAGGAAGCCCCAAAATAGTATGTACAATTACTTCAATTTTCTTTTCCGTTAAACGTTTCACTGCCTGCTCAAAAACGGGAAGTGCGTACCCCCGACGAATAAACTTTGCAGTACGTTCCTGTATCGTCTGTAGTCCTAATTCTACCCATACCGGTTTAATTTGATTTAGTTCTCCAAGTAATTCTAAAACATCATCCCCCAGACAATCCGGCCTGGTAGCTACAGATAATGCCACAATACTTGGATGTAGAATTGCTTCCGTAAATATTTTCCGCAAATAATCTACCTCTGCATACGTATTCGTGTAAGACTGGAAATATGCAATAAATTTATCTCCTACTCTTTTTGCCTGCTTTATACCTGCAATCGCCAAATCAATCTGTTCCGTTACGTTTTCGCACATTGGCGCTGCAAAATCCCCGGAACCACCTGCACTACAAAAAATACAGCCTCTCGTATCCAATTTCCCATCTCGATTGGGACATGTCATTCCCCCTTGCAGAGAAACCTTATACACCTTTTCTCCAAATCTGTTTTTTAAATAATAGTCCAGAGAATAATATCGCTTTTCATTCCAAAATCTTTTTTCCACTTTATTCCCTCCTATTGCTTTTAATGTACTCTCGGAGTCTCTCTGTACATGATTTTGCAAAATAACTTTTTATCAGATATGCACAAATTTATGAAACATACGTGGAGCGCACGTTTTATATAGCAATGCAAGCATAGACCATACATCTTTGTATCATCTATGCTTGCGTATATCTTTTACAATCGCCTCTGTAAACTATTGTAAATCTGTTTCTTCTGCATTTCCTTCTAGGACAATAGAACCTCCATTTTTTTCTGCATCATAATATTCCATCATATCCTCTATATATTCCCAGACTTCTTCTATTCCTGTTTTCTTTAAGGATGAAAATGGAATAATCGGTGTACCTTCCACACAGTGTAATGTCTTACGTATCACAGAAACATGTTTCTGAATGGCACCACGACTAATCTTATCAGCCTTGGTTGCAATGATAATAGGGTTGAAGCCATAATGCAGCACCCATTTATACATTTCCACATCATTTTTTGATGGTTCGTGTCGTATATCAACCAGCAGGAATATAATACGAAGTTGCTTTGACTGCAACAAATAATTTTCTATCATTTTCCCCCATTTTTTCTTGATTTCCTGTGACACACGAGCATATCCGTATCCAGGCAAATCCACAAAATATAACAGATCATTGATATTATAAAAATTGATTGTCTGTGTTTTTCCCGGTTTTTGGGATGTTCTGGCATAAGAGCGGCGATTCATAAGGCAATTGATCAGAGAAGATTTTCCTACATTTGATTTGCCCGCAAATGCAATCTCTAATTTATCATTTTGTGGTATCTTGCTGGTAATGCCGCATACCGTTTCTAAATTAACACTCTTTACATGCATATATTACCGTCTCCTTTCCTTCCTCTATCCTCTGTAAAACGTATCTTTTACGCCAACTAATTTGCTATCAAAGAAATGCTCGCTGGAAAATATCCTTTACATGGTCTACAAAGCAAATTTCCAAACCGGAAATAATCTCCTCTTCCAGTTCCTCCACATCTTTTCTATTCTGCTCTGGCACAAAGATAAGTTTCGCTTTCGCCTGTTTTGCCGCCAACAATTTTTCTTTTAATCCGCCAATCGGAAGCACCCTTCCTCGAAGCGTAATCTCACCTGTCATGGCTACCTCTGCACGAACTGCTTTTTCTGTTACCGTAGATAAGATAGCGGTTGCCATAGTCACACCGGCAGAAGGCCCATCCTTTGGAGTTGCCCCTTCTGGTACATGAATATGCACATCATGTTTATAGAAATAATCATCGTCTATTTTGTAATGTTTGCTAAGAGAACGCACATAGGTCAACGCAATCTGCGCAGATTCTTTCATAACATCGCCCAATTGTCCGGTAAGGGATAGCTTTCCCTTTCCCGGCATGGTGTTTACCTCAATCTCCAACGTTGTTCCACCTACACTTGTCCAAGCCAAACCTCTAACAATACCAATCTGTGCCTTTGTATTGATTTTATCTTTTTGATATTTTGGTTTTCCAAGGTAATGTTCCAAATCAGCAACTGTAATTTTAATTTTTTTGCCTTCAATTGCTTTTTGTGGGTCTAACACGCCTTCTTCTCTTGCCTCTTCCAACACTTCTTTGGCAGCTTTTCTGCAAATGCTCCCCAGCGTCCGCTCCAATTTTCTCACACCGGCCTCTCTCGTGTAACCGGTAATAATAGAATCCAGTGTTTTTTTATCTATGCTAATTTGTTTTGGACCCCATCCACTTTTTTCCAATTGTTTTTTCAACAGATATTTTTTTGCAATATGATATTTCTCATTATCTGTATAACTGGAAACTTCGATGACCTCCATACGATCCAGCAATGGTCTTGGTATCGTCGCTAATGAATTGGCCGTAGCTACAAAGAATACTTCCGACAAATCCATAGGAATCTCTACATAGTGATCTACAAACTTACTATTTTGCTCTCCGTCCAGTACCTCTAACATGGCAGAAGCGGTATCTCCCTTGTAATCACTGCTCATTTTATCAATTTCATCCAAAAGCATAAGAGGATTTTTCACTCCCACATTTTTCATAGCAGTAGCAATCCTTCCGGGCATTGCACCCACATAGGTACGTCTATGTCCCCGAATTTCCGACTCATCTCTCACTCCGCCCAGACAAATCCGTACATAGGACTTACCAAGTGATTTTGCAATGGAACGTGCAATGGATGTCTTACCAGTTCCCGGTGGTCCCACCAAACATAATATAGGACTATCGCCTTTTTCTTTTAATAAACGCACTGCTAGTGATTCTAAAATTCTCTCTTTCACTTTCTGCAGGCCGTAATGTTCCTCATTAAGAATTTTTTCTGTATATGCAAAATCTTTGCAGTCTTCGCCTCTATGTTCCCAAGGAAGCTCCAATAATGTTTCTATATAATTTCGCAATACCGCTGTTTCGGATGCATTATTTCCTTGCACACGAAAGCGTTCGATTTCTTTTCGAATTTTTTCTTTTGTCTCATCATTCGCTTCTAGTTCTTCTAATTGAAGTAGAAATTCTTCTGCATCGCTTAAAGAATCTTCTCCAAGTTCTTCGCGAATCACTCGCATCTGTTCCCGTAACAAATATTCACGTTGTCCACGGTCTACCTTTTCCTTGACTTTTTCCTGAAAATCCTGTCGAATCCTTCCAATTTCAATGTCTTCTTTTAGATAAGCCGCAACAATTTCGTATCTCTTTTCTAAATCAAATTCACTTAAAATTTGTTGTTTTTGCTCTAAACGCAACGGAAATATCTTTAGTATTTCATCAATCAACTTCCCGATATTATATATGGACATCACTTTTTGTAATGCCTTTTCACCAACATTTCCATTTTCTGTGGCATATATTTTAATATCCTCTTTTAAATTTTCAAGCATCGCTGTCTTTTGCTGTTCTGTTAAATTCTCAAGTACATCTTCCTTTTGTGTCTGCACCGTTCCCAACAAATATTTTTTACCTTCCGATACCTCTAATAAACGACCACGATCAATACCGATAACCATTACCCGAATCACATCCCCCGGCATACGTATCATCTGTTTGATCATTGCTATCGTCCCTACATCATACAAATCTTCCTGTGTAGGGTGTTCTATTTTTTCATCTTTTTGTGCAACAATAAACAACATCTGGTCTGACATCATTGCCTGTTCCACTGCTGCTATTGATTTTTGTCTGCTCACATCAAAATGCATCAGCATTCCGGGCATAACTACCATTCCTCGCAATGCTACAATCGGCATTGTTTTTTCAATCATATCTTTCATCTTTCACCTCATCAGTAAGACAGGTGCTCTCACCAGCCCTTTCGATTAGTTAAACCTGTCCTACTCTGCCGCTTATAGGTACCTTTTTCTAATTTTTATTTATTCTAATGCTATATACTACTTATGCAATTTCATCACCATTGCTCTTTATACGCACAGATTTTACTGTATTGAGCTTTTTTTCATCCTCTTTATCTGCATATTCCAAAATTGGTTTTCCAGTTCCCTCTACTGCTTCTTTTGTAATAGTGCATTTCTTTACTAAACTTTCAGATGGAATTTCAAACATAGTATCCATCATAGTTTCTTCCATAATTGCACGCAAGCCTCTAGCACCTGTCTTTCGCTCAACCGAACGCTTTGCAATAGCACGGATCGCATCTTCTTCGAAAACTAATTCTACATTATCCATTTCAAATAACTTTTTATACTGTTTTGTAATTGCATTTTTGGGCTCTGTTAAAATGCGAATCAATGCATCCTCATCCAACAGATCTAATCCAACGCTTACCGGTACACGTCCAATAAACTCAGGAATCAATCCAAATTTTACAAAATCCTGTGGAAGAACCTGTTTGAACATTTCGCCCACATTCTTTTCGTCAATATTAGAAACCTCAGCATTGAAACCAATTGATTTTTTACCAATACGTGCTTCAATAATTTTTTCTAATCCATCAAATGCTCCACCACAAATAAACAAAATATTTGTAGTATCGATCTGCATAAATTCCTGATGTGGATGTTTTCTACCTCCCTGAGGTGGCACATTGGCAACCGTTCCCTCAAGGATCTTTAACAATGCCTGTTGCACACCTTCACCGGAAACATCTCGTGTGATTGATGTATTTTCAGACTTTCTTGTAACTTTATCAATCTCATCAATATAGATAATTCCATATTCTGCACGTTCGATATCGTAATCCGCAGCCTGAATAATCTTAAGAAGAATATTTTCCACATCCTCACCTACATATCCAGCTTCTGTAAGTGCTGTTGCATCTGCAATTGCAAACGGAACATTCAAAAGTTTTGCAAGTGTCTGTGCGAGATATGTCTTACCAGAACCTGTAGGTCCAACCATAATGATGTTGCTCTTTTGTAATTCCACGTCCAAATTTTTTTCCATCATAACACGTTTGTAATGGTTATATACTGCAACCGCCAATGTACGCTTTGCATCATCTTGTCCAATCACATATTCATCCAAAAAATCTTTAATTTCTTTTGGCTTTAATAAATTGATATCGCTGTCATTTTTTTCGTAATCTTGGAATTCTTCTTCCATAATTTCAGCACAAATATCTACGCATTCATCACAAATGTATACATCATTTGGTCCTGCTATGATTTTTCTTACCTGTTCTTGTGCTTTATTACAAAAAGAACATCTAACTGTTTTCTTATCGTCCTTTGTTGCCATATTTAATCCACCTTTCACCTCTTACTATTATTAAGCATTCGCAAAACTCTATCTATTTTTCGTACAATTTCAACCCATGCAACCTAGATTCGCACTCGTTACTCACGTACTCTTTGAAAAAACGATTTCACTATTTTCTTAAATTTATCACATCAATAGCCAAAATCTCATACTTATATGGACCCTGGTTCGTTACTCGTGTAAATAAGAGGGCACGAATGTGCCCCCTCTATTAGCGGGTTTCTTATTGACGACTTGTTATGATACTGTCTACAATACCGTAATCCACTGCTTCCTGTGCAGACATGTAATTATCTCTTTCTGTATCAATTTCAATCTGTTCTAATGGCTTTCCTGTATTTGCAGCCAAAATTTCGTTTAATTTTTTCTTTGTCTTTAAAATATTATCTGCAACAATCTTAATGTCCGTTGCCTGACCTCTTGCACCACCAGATGGCTGATGGATCATAACTTCTGCATTTGGTAAAATCATACGTTTTCCCTTTGCACCACTAGATAACAAAAATGCTCCCATACTAGCAGCCATACCAATACAGATTGTAGAAACATCACATTTGATAAAGTTCATTGTATCGTAAATTGCCATACCTGCTGTAACAGAACCTCCTGGACTATTAATATAAAGATTGATGTCCTTTCCAGGATCTTCTGCCTCAAGGAATAGTAACTGTGCCACGATCACGCTTGCGGATGCATCTGTTACTTCTTCACCAAGGAAAATAATTCTGTCCTTTAACAATCTGGAATAAATGTCATAAGAACGCTCTCCTCTACTTGTCTGCTCAATTACATAAGGTACTAAACTCATTTTTCTTCCTCCTCATAACTCTAATTATTGTGTCACACATTTTGAAATACTTTCATCGCATTATATATCTGCATCTAAACAGTAACAACAAAGTATCACTTTTCAAAAAGCAATCTTTGAATCTTTATCTATAGTATTTTCATGTTTGAAACCACTTCTATAAGTCATCTCAAAATACACTCCTAACTATTGTATACCAAAACACTTGATTTTTCAACAATAAAGTGGGCAAGTCTGCTTCGGTTTTCTCAGGAAAGACTTGTGTTATGCAGTTCACAAGTGCATGAGTTGTATCTGTTTTTGGCAATAACGTATGCAACAATCCCCCTTGTTCATTCGCATACATCCTCGCAGAGCGTTTTACTTTATAGAATGGCACTTTCTATAAAGCAAAAAAACAGTTTTTTCCTAAGTTTGCTGGTTAGTGTATCATTTCTGCGAAAAAGATAACAAAACTCCAGAGCAGGAAGAATTGATATAATTTCGTAAGGATTGGTCAAAATTGCATACGGCAGACATCCACACAAAAAGCCCCTCATCTCACAAACCTGTGAAACAAGGGGCTATTCTGTGACAAAACATACCACTGACTTTTCTGTATTTCTGTCATTTATCCATGATTGTGTTGTCAAGCGAATATTTGCAATCCGTCCTGCTACTTACTCATAACACTATTAGCTGATCATGTTAAATATTTAATAAATCACTAAATTCTTTTAATGCACCGTCTGTCTCATGTGCTAATACACGTTTTGCCAATACTTTACCAAGCTGAACACCTTCCTGGTCAAAGCTGTTGATATTCCATACGAATCCCTGGAACATAACCTTATTTTCAAAATGTGCTAAAAGTGCACCTAATGTCTTAGGATTTACCTGATCTCCAATGATAATGCTGGATGGACGTCCACCTTCAAAGTTCTTATTGCGATCTGCATCTTCCTTACCACATGCAAATGCAACAATCTGTGCAACTACGTTTGCACAAAGCTTCTGCTGACTTGTGCTATCTTGAATCACAACATCTCTTTCCATCTGATTGTTCTTGAAGCCAACAAACTGCAATGGAACGATGTCAGTTCCCTGATGAAGTAACTGATAGAAGGAATGCTGTCCGTTTGTTCCAGGCTCACCAAAGATAACAGGACCTGTCTGATAGTTTACTGGCTCACCGAAACGATTGACAGATTTTCCATTTGACTCCATATCCAACTGCTGTAAATGAGCAGGGAAACGGCTCAATGCCTGAGAATATGGAAGAACTGCAGTATTTTGGTATCCTAATACATTACGCTCATAAATACCAATCAATGCATCCAACATAGCTGGGTTCTTTAAAAGATCTTTATTCTTTGCCAATACATCTTCAGAAGCTGCACCGTCTAAGAACTGTGCAAATACATCTGGTCCAAATGCCAAAGATAATACTGCTCCACCTACTGCAGATGTAGAAGAGAAACGTCCGCCGATATAATCATCCATAAAGAATGCTGCAAGATAATCATCACTCTTTGCCAATGGAGATGTTTCACTTGTAACGGCAATCATATGCTTAGCAGGATCTAATCCAGCGTTCTTCAATGCATCCTTTACAAATGACTCATTTGTCAATGTCTCAAGTGTTGTACCTGATTTTGATACAAGTACAAATAAAGAATGTGCTACATCAATGGTATTTAATACAGCTGAAGCATCATCTGGGTCTACGTTACTGATAAATTTTGCTTCCATCTTGAATGTATTGTTTACCTTAGCCCAGTTTTCAAGTGCTAAATACATGGCACGAGGTCCTAAATCACTTCCACCTATACCAATCTGTACAACAGTTGTAAACTTCTCACCTGCTGCGTTTGTAATCTCTCCGTTGTGAACCTTTTCTGCTAATTCTGCAATTCTCTTCTGCTGTTCTACATAAAATGCACGCTTATCTACGCCATCTTCTACAACAGCATCGCCTAACTGTCCACGAGTCATATGATGAAGTACACGACGTTTTTCACCTGTATTAACAACCTCTCCATTGTAAAGAGCTTCAAATTTTTCTACTAATTGTGTCTCTTCTGCTAATTTTGCAAGAGCTGCAAGCACATCATCATCCACCTGCTTTGTAGCATAGTTAAAAACAAGTCCCTCTCCCATAGGAGCATTATACTTCTTTACACGTTCTGCACCATTTGCACCAGTCATTACTTTAGCAAGGTCCACATGTGCTACCTTTTTTAGCTCCTCATAGGAAGCAATGGTATCTAAGTTGTTCCAGTTAATCATCATCGATTCCTCCTTAAATTTTCATTCTGTAATGCATTCATGCACGCATTACAGCACCTTCAGTATTACTACAATACTACCTTATAAACGTCAAAAGTTTTGCATCTTAGCAAGCCTGTTCACATAAGGCACATAGTTGTTTTTCATTATACTATTAAATCACAGTAAATTCAAGCAAAATCCTATTTCTCTGTTACACACCAAGTGTAACGGTTGTTACAGGTCACAGTTCCGTGTACAAGGTAGAGATAACTCCCAATCCATTTTTGAAAGCTACAAAAGACATCTTTGAAAATAGGCAAAACAGGGCAGAGAATCCAATTCATTCTCTGCCCTTTCACTATAATTATTTTTTCATTTTTTTCATTTCTAATACTTTTTTTCAAACTTTATTTTAATGTTTTTTTGCTAATTGCTTTCGACCAGTTGCTGTAATACTTTTTACCCTCAATCGTGTGATAGGTTCGTACCTTTTGGGGATGTTGAAATTGAAGTTCCAAGAGATCGTTATTCAGAGTTTGAGCCAAAGGTAGTTCCAAAGCATGAAAGCGACGTGACAGGCATCGAAGACAAAGTGCTTTCTATGTACGCAAAAGGAATGAGCCAACGGGATATCTCTTCGACAATTGAAGATATATATGGGTTTAAGCTTTCACACGAAAGTATTTCTAAAATAACAGACAGAGTACTGGATGAAGCAAATGAATGGCAAAATCGTCCATTAAAGAAAATATATGCGTTTGTCTTTGTTGACTGTCTTTACGTTTCCATCCGAAAGAAAAATGAGGTTCGTAATTGTGCCGTTTATGTTGTATTAGGCTACGATCTGGATGGTATGAAAGACATTCTGGGCATTTGGATTTCTGATGCTGCAGAAGGAAAGCATTATTGGATGCAGGTATTCGATGAATTAAAAGCCAGAGGCGTTGAGGATATCCTCTTTATCAGTATGGATGGTGTATCTGGACTAGAAGCCGGTGCAAAATCTATCTTTAAGGATGTTGTTGTGCAGAGATGCATTGTCCATTTGGTTCGTAACTCTGTGAAATACATTCCTACAAAGGATTATAAGGCATTTACGAGCGCATTAAAGAAAATATACGGAGCATCAAACCTAAAAAATGCAGAGGCTGAATTCGAGAAATTCAAGCAAACCTGGGGCAAATATCCCGGTGCAATTGATGTGTGGGTTCGAAACTGGGCGCATGTAGAACAATTATTTAATTACGGAAGTGCTGTCAGGAAAGCAATGTATACTACAAACGCTGTGGAAAGTGTGAATTCGAGCTTTAGAAAAATGACAAAAAAGGGATCATTTTCAAACGAAAATGCTGTATTAAAAGCCCTGTATTTAAGAACAAAGGAACTCATGAAAAAATGGGAATACCGACCTGTAAGTAATTGGGCAATGGTAAGAAATCAGCTTGCAATGGATGAAAAAATACAAAACAGAATACTTGCCTATGAAAATCAACAGTAGTCTCAAAGATTAATAAATGCGATGAAAGACATTGAAAAAGAGCTAAAAGAACAGGTTGCACGTGGAGATTTTTGGGAAGATGCATATAACGTAGAACGACAAAGATATCAAAAATTAAATATTGAGATAGAACATCTCAGGGAAGAGAACAAAACTCTACAGATGCAGGTAAATGACTGGAAGAACTATTCTCCAGAACATAAACACAATGAACGAGGAGCCGGAAGAAAATGGCATGATTCTAAGTGGCAAAGGAAATATGAGTCATTCTGTGAAATGTATGAAGCTCAAAGGACAATATCGGATGTTACCTCCTCGATGGGGATTAGCAGAGCAACTTACTATAGATACAAAAAAATATACGATAACAATGATACTGAAAAGAATTAGCTGGTATCGCTACCAGCTAAAAAAACTTACACAAAATACTTGACAAACCCCCATTTTCAGAAGTTCCGGACTGGTAGTCTCTGTGACATGTATAGAAATGCCATTCACTGATACTTCCAATCCAGATATATTAGATGCAGCTGCTTTCTGTCCAAGTAATTCCTGAGAAACAGGAACAACCTGTTGTTGGATACTTTCTACAGGAAGTGTCTCAAGACAGGCTTTCCTGACTTCGTTAAGCCGATAATAATAGTTAGCTGGTTTAATATCATGTTCCGAACACCACTGAGTAATGGTCATTCCCCTTGGTCTGTTATTGCATTCCTGGACCATAAACGCCCATTCCTGGAGTCTGTATTTTCTTGCAACTACAGATGTTTCTTGTTTCATAACCTTAGCCTCCTGTTTTTTTGTCAAAAAACTATAGCCTATACTTTTTTGACAATTTTTAAGTAACTTTATTATCTCAAAAAAGTATAGGCTAGTCTATGTACTCACTGTGGAGCGTTTACGCTAGTCTATGTACTCACTGTGGAGCGTTTACGGATTAACCGCATAATTTAGATCTTCTTATCTTAATATTTCAAAAAGGGGCTGTTGCAATAACGATTAAACACCGCTATTGCAATAGCCCTATTTTTTTTAATATCCACTTACAGTTATAATTTAAACTTACTTACACCTTCTACAAGGGTATTGGCGATTGCCTTATTGTCCATTGCCTGTTTGCTAATTGAATCCATTTCATTAGATAAGCCAGTTGTATTTTCTGTTGCAGAACCAATATCATTGCTACACTGCTCAATAATACTGCTAATATCAGAAACAGAGTCTGTCATATTCTCTGTGGTTGATTTTAACACATTTGTATTACTTGCAAAGGTTTCTAGGATTGTCTTCATAGTCTTTGCATCTTCTAAATATGTATCTCCTACTCCCTTGAAATCCTCATAGTCAACAAGCACCTGATTGTTGATGATTTCTATTAACTCTTTTGATGTATCCATCAAATTCTCTACCGCAGTAACCACTAGCTGAGATATGTTTTGGATGTTGTTCGCTGTGTTTCTACTATTATCAGCAAGTGTACGGATCTCATCAGCAACAACTGCAAAGCCCTTACCTGCTTCACCAGCACGTGCAGCTTCAATAGATGCATTAAGCGCCAACAAGTTTGTTTGGCTTGCAATATCTAAAATATCCTCTGTCAGACTTGAAATCTGCTCCACCTGTTTTGATTCCTCAATTGCCGAATACAACTTCTCCTTTTTATCATCCACAACATTCTGCACATCTGCCTGTTTCTGCACGCAGTTGTTTTTAATTTGTGTTGCCTTCTCTGTCATCTGAGCAGTATTCTCATTACCAAATTCTGTTTCCTTGGCAAGCACTTCAACCGCATCCTTGAGCGACTGTGTAGAGCCTGACAAATCTGATGCTGATTGTGCTACCTGATCCATAGATTTATTCAACTGTCCTACAGCATTGGAAATTCCTTGAACGTCATTATTGGAAAGTTCAAGATTTGAAGCAATATTTGATGATGTATCATTCAATGATACTGTAGTTGCATTAATGCTATTAACCACATCCTTCAATGCACCACGCATATCAACGATTGCATTTGCCATAGCACCAATTTCATCCTTACGCTTGGCAAGTGCCATATCTTCTCCATTTTCTGACAGGTCAAATTGAGATGTTTTCTCAATCAATGATTGTAGAGTTGAGAGTTTGTTGATTACCAATGTAATTAACAGCCACATAATAATTGCTGCCACAATGAAGCTTACAACTGCAATAATTATCTGAACTCTCAATACAGAGCTACTAATTTCATTAATACCACTTTCTGGTATAGCCACATCCATACAACCTAAAAGTGTACCCTTCGCATCATAAATTGGTGCCATGATATCATAAGCCCAGCACTCATAAGAATCTGCGTACCAACGAGAATACTGTTCCTTACCTTTGACTCCATCTAATGTGTAATCATCCTCATAGATCTTATCCTGCTTTTCATCCACACTGTGCGCGAAAGCCGTAGCCTTGCCATCCTCTGTTGGAGTGATAACAATAGCATAAGTAATATTTTCTGCCTCAGCGGTTTCTTTGACAAAAGAAATCAATTCTTCTTTGGCTGCATCAAGACCTCCTGCATGATTAATAATCAGCTCAGCTTGATCAGCTACTTCGTTTACCAAATTCTGCGACATGGAAATCTTATCATCCTGAACCTTTTGCCTTAAATCAATGGAAGTAAACAACAGATTTACTGTACTAGAAATAAGCAAGATAACCAATGTCAAAATCAAGATTTTAGTACGTAAGTTAATTTTCCCCTTCATAAAAACGCCCCTTTCCTAATAGTGTTTCTATAGGCGTTTGCGAAACGCCACAAGCCGCATAAATACGGCATATTTTTTGTTACAAAATAAAAATATCTCCTCACGGGTTATGGTATAATAGAATTG
>CADABQ010000043.1 GCA_902786205.1 uncultured Lachnospiraceae bacterium
ATCTGATGAAGGGAGAATACCTTCTTCTGTTATCTAATATATAGAAACTTGTTAACCAAGTAGTCTTATTGACTACACCATTATTATACTAGGAGAAAATAGTATGTGGAGAAATTTTATGGAAGTTATGGTAACGTTAGCTGCGATTGGTATTGTAATTGCAGGAGTGGTAGTAATGTTATTGGGATTGTCAACAAATGAATATGGTGATAGTTTAGTGGCTTGGGGAGTTGGAGGAGGAATCTTAATTATAGTAATTGGTTTTACGGTAATTGGAACAACGGGTATGATTGTAGAAGGGGTAGGATATTTAAAGATCATTGCAGGAGCAACACAAAACGGACAGATTCAATTTGTGGCAAATCCGAATATGCAAAATGTAAATTATAACGGAATGCAACAGAACGCAAATCCGAATATGCAAAATGCAAATTATAACGGAATGCAACAGAACGCAAATCCAAATATGCAAAATGAAAACTATAGTGGAATGCAGCAAAATGCGTATACACAGGTATGTGGGCAAGTTTTTCAACAATCTGCAGTAAATACGGACAAAGAGGTAAGTAACGAAGACGGGTTAGAAATTTTGAAGGAAGCTGCTGATTCAGCTACAGCTACAAAGGAGGGATGGACTTGTAGCGAATGCGGAGAGAAGAATAGAACTAATTATTTATATTGCAAATATTGTGGAACGCATAAATAAGATTTATAGAAAAAACACAGCAGGTACAAAACAATCTGCTGTGTTTTTTATACACACAAAAAAGAGTTATTTTAGATACATGAGCCTGCTTTTGTAAATAGAAACTCTTTTTTAGTCAAGAAGTAAATTAGGTTGAATCACAAAAAAACTGCTAATGCGACTGTACGAAAAGGTTACCTTATGATAAAATGGTATGCATGATTTATTGATAGGAAGACTATTTGTGAATTACTTTAGATAAGGAGAGTGCATATGGAGATTCAGGTAATGATATCACAAGAACAAGTGTTAGAGAAAGTAAAAGAGATGGCACAGCTCTTGAATGAGAGATACCATGGTGAACCGGTATATTTAGTAGGAATTTTAAAGGGGAGTGTATTTTTTATGTGTGACCTTGCAAAATATCTTACAATGCCTGTAACAATGGATTTTATGAAGGTTTCCAGTTATGGAGATGGAACCGAAAGCTCTGGTAATATTTCTATTGATATGGACTTAACTGCTTCCATTGAGGGAAAGAATGTGCTTGTAGTGGAGGATATTATTGATACGGGAAGAACACTGGAAAAGTTGATGAAGATACTTGGAGAGCGAAATCCAAAAACACTTACTATGTGTACCTTTCTTGATAAGCCAAGTAGACGTACACAGGATATTCAAGCAGATTATACAGGGTTTGAGATTGATGATTTGTTTGTTGTTGGATATGGATTAGATTATGCACAACAATATAGGAATTTACCATATATCGGGGTAATACAACAGTAAAGTTTTTAAAAAGTGACACAGGGTGTATGAAAAATCTGCTGTGTCATTTGCTTTAAAATGGAAAGAACCTGTTAATTGGATAGACCAGTGGATAGAATTGTAAGAGCTTTCTTTAAGGATAGTATAAACGAAAAGGAGAAGGTACAAAATGGAAAAACAACTTCATCGAATAGAAAATGGAAAAATAATAAGTGGTGTTTGTAATGGATTTGCAAAGCATTATGGAATCAATGTGTGGTTGCTTCGAATTATATGGATTTTATGTAGTGCTTTTTTGGGGGCAGGACTACTTGCCTATGTGTTGTCAGCAGTTGTATTACCACTGGAAAATAAATGAAGTGGGAAACCTCTCTAAGTAGATGAACTTGTCAGAAAATTTAGCTTGTAATATGTAGGCACAATGTCTATAATTAGTAGGATGGCAAATTATGTAATAAAACAGGGAAAGAGGTTCAAATGAGCGAAAGAAAAATTTATACAAATAGTTTTAGTTTACGAAGTAGAGATGCAAAGAAGAAAAAGAGAAAAAAGCAGATTATTGTTATAGTGGCTATTTTAGCAATATGTGCAGTTGTAGTGGGTACGATCTATTATTTGAATCGTCCAAAGAAAAAGCAGGATACGGTACAAAAAACAGATCAGGTTACAACGCAATCACCAGCAGTTACAGCTACACCAGAGCCGACCAAAGAGCCATTTCATTTTGCGGCAGTACAAACAAAGGCAACAAAAAAGTTTCCGAAGTCTGTGGTTAGTAAAAATGGTATTGTGATTGATGTGGATAATGAAAAAATTTTGGCGCAAAAAGGTGGAAAAAAACAAATTTATCCCGCCTCTATGACAAAAATCTTAACTGTTTTAGTAGCAGCAGAACATGTTACAGAGGAACAGATGGATGATACAGTTACCATAACAAAAGAGATTACAGATTATTGTTATGCAAATGATTGTAGTGCAGTGAGTTTTGCCGTTGGAGAAAAGGTAAAGGTAAGGGATTTGTTTTATGGAACGATTCTTCCTTCTGGCGCAGATGCGGCGTTGGGATTGGCAGAGTATGTAGCAGGTTCACACAAGGCATTTGTGAATATGATGAATGAAAAATTAGAAGAGATGGGCATAGCAGATACCACACATTTCACCAATTGTGTAGGACTTTATAATGATAAACATTATAGCACTCCGTATGATATGGCATTAATTCTAAAAGCTGCTTCTGAAAATGAATGGTGTCAACAGGTTTTAAATGCAAGAAAATATACGATTAAAACGAAAAAGCATAAAAAGGGAATTTTCTTATCGAATTTATTCCTAAGAAGAATTGAGGATAAAGATACACACAGTGAAGTGTTGTATGCAAAGACTGGTTTTGTCAATCAGTCGGGAAACTGTGCGGCAAGCATGGCAAAGGATGAGGATGGTCATAGTTATATTTGTGTGACCGCAGGTTCAGCAGGAAGTTGGAGATGTATCTATGACCATGTAGAATTGTATCAGAAGTATATTCCAGCTACGAAAAAGAGTAAATAAAGGGAGAATAGAATGCTATGGAGACATATAAGGTAAAAACGGTGGATAAACCATTATCGGGAACTGTTGTGGTACCAGGCTCAAAAAGTATGACGAATCGTGCGCTTTTGTTAGCAGCACTGTCTGAAGAAGAAGCTATTTTACAGGGTGTGTTGTTTAGTGATGATTCCAGACATTTTTTAGATTGTCTTGTTACCTTGGGCTACAAACTTGACATCAATGAAACAGAAAAGACGGTAAAGTTGCAAGGGTGTGGAAGGAAGATTCCCAATAAATTTGCAAAAATAAATGTGGGAAGTGCAGGAACCGCAGCAAGATTTATCACAGCTATGTTGGCATTGTCAGATGGAGAGTATGAAATCGGTTGTTCGGAGCAAATGGAAAAGCGTCCGATGGAAGAACTATTTAAGGTGCTTACGGATATGGGGGCGCAATTTACCTATTTAAAAGAAGAAGGACACTTACCTGTTCGAGTAAAAGGAAATGGTGGTATCTGCAAAGATATTGATATGGATATTAGCAAAAGCACACAATTTTTAAGTGCTATGTTGATGGTTACGCCAGTGACAGACAGTGGTATTTGCATTCGTATTACCAGTGAGAAAAAAGAAGGCTCTTATATTCATATAACAATGAAAATGTTGCAAAGTTTTGGAGTAGACGTTAAGTTTGATGGAGAATGTTATACCGTTCCTGGAAAACAAAAACTACAGATTGGCACTTATTATATTGAACCAGATGTTTCCGCGGCATGTTATTTTTATGGAATGGCAGCGTTGACAGGTGGCAAGGTGATTGTAAAAAATGTACATTCAGATTCCATGCAGGGGGATTTAAAATTCCTTTCTGTTTTAGAAAAAATGGGATGTGAAAAAACGGAAGAACAAGACGGAATTGCCATACAGGGGCCAAAGGATGGAAAACTAAAGGGCGTAGATATTAATATGAATGATTTTTCGGATCAGGCATTAACATTAGCTGCGTTGGCACCTTTTGCAGATTCGGAGACCGTGATACGAAACATAGGGCATATACGGGGACAGGAATGTAACCGTATGGCGGCAATTGTAAATGAGTTAAAAAAATGTGGTATTGGTTGTTGGGAAGATGGAGATGATATTCATATCGAATCGGGGGAAATTGTACCTGCTGTCATAGAGACCTATGAAGATCACAGGGTAGCAATGGCATTTACTTTGCTTGGATTAAAGGCAAACGGAATTGTGATTTCTAATCCTATGTGTTGTAAAAAAACCTTTGAAACTTATTATGAGGTGTTGGAACAATTTATTGCTGGCGAAAGCAAATAAGAATAAAGTCATTTGTTTATCAAAGAGCAAGTAGCAACGCGGATTGCGAATAGCATTGACTTCTAAAATGGGAAATGAAAATGTTAGAAAAATAGAGTATGGTTTACTATTTGCAAATAGGTATAGAAACAGAAAGGAATAAAAATGGTAGGATTGATTGTAGCGTATACAAAGAACAGAGTAATCGGAAATAAAGGACAGATACCATGGCGTATAAAAGGGGAACAAAAGCGTTTTAAAGAATTGACAACAGGCAATGTAGTAATTATGGGAAGAAGAACCTATGAAGAAATTGGAAAACCTTTGCCAAACAGAGATACGATTGTCGTTTCTAAGACAGCAAACTATCAGTTTGAGAATTGCATTACGGTAGGATCTTTAAAAGAAGCATTGGAAGCGGCAGGAAATCGAACGGTTTATATTTCAGGTGGAGCGGGATTATATAAAGAAGCAATTCCTTTTGTAGATAAAATGTATATAACGGAAATTGATGCAGAAATAGAAGGAGATACCTATTTTCCAGAGTTTGACACCTCCCTTTTCCAAAGAGAGGTGGAAGAATCGTTTGACGGAGAACTTCCATATCAGTATGTTACTTATACAAAAATAAAATTGTAACAGTTCAGTAGGTGCAATCTGAAAAATTCAAATATACAGGTGTACCTTCTGAACTGTTAGTAAATATCATATTATAAAAGTTGGGCGAATATGCTGGCACCAATGACAGTCAAAATACCGGAAACTACGATAGAAAGGCTGCTCATGGCACCTTCTATTTCGCCCATTTCCATTGCACGGGCGGTTCCTACTGCGTGAGAGGCACTTCCGATGGCAATTCCTTTTGCAATTGGATGTGTAATACGAAATACATTGCAAACGGTTTCAGCAAGCATATTTCCTAATACACCGGTAATAATAATGACAGCTGTGCTGATGGCTACGTATCCACCAAGTTCTTGGGAAACTCCCATACCAATAGCGGTAGTGATAGATTTTGGGAGAAAAGTAACATAGTTTTTATGATCAAAGTGAAACAATAATGCAAGAAGAAAAACACTACCAAGACTGGAAATAACTCCAGAACTGATACCTAGCATTACTGCTTTTATATTTTTCTTCAATAATTCAAATTGTTCATAAAGAGGAACTGCCAGGCAGATTGTGGCAGGTGTTAGTAGGTAATTAATATATTTTGAACCTTCGTAGTATGTATCATAATCAATATGAAACAGTACAAGAAATGTCATAGTAAGAATGATTGCAATTAGAAGTGGATTTAATAAGGCGATATTCCACTTCTTTTTTAATTGTGTACCAATCCAATAAGAACCCAAACTGATTAAAACACCAAAATAGGTGGAATCCAGTATAATTGTTTTCATACTAAGCCACCTCTTCCTGTTCTTCTTGTTGTTCTTGTTCTTCTTGTTTTTGGTCCGAACGCATAATAGCTTGTGTAACGTGACCAGATACGACCATTACGATTATGGTAGAAAACAGAGTGATTACAAGATAAGAAGCCCATTTTACACGAATCAAGCCCCAGGTTTCTAAGATACCTACCGCAGCAGGAATAAAGAGAACTGGCATGATTTCAATTAAAAAGTTACTTGTTTCCCGGATGGAATCTACGGCGAGTAAGTTGAAGTTTAATGCTAAAAATAAAAAGATAATACCGTAAATACTTGCGGGAATTGGAAGTGGTAACAGAGTGTGTAAAACTTCACCTCCAAATGAAAAAGCAAGAATGATTAGAAATTGTTTGACGTATTTCATTGAAGAAGACCTCCTTGGTGGAATAGAGCGAAAGAAGTTAGTTATATTTTCGCCATTATCAGTAGTAAATTTGATATACAAGTTAGTGTAATCGTTTCTTATTATAGACTCGTTTTTCTTTACTTTCAAGGAGAAACAGAGGTAGAATATTGAAAATAGTGCTTATATTTATAGCTTGTTTTGTGAGGGGAAATGGAAAAGATTTGGTAAAGATTAACAAAGGAAGATGGAAATATAGAAAAAAAACTGTAATTATGATATAATGATGGAAAAACAAAACAAAAAATAAAAAGGATTGAATAAAAAAAATAGTTTCGAGAGGAAAAAATTCTGCTTTATTTATTGTAGTGGGTGAAAGTAGTTTTGTATGTTTGCTACCATACGCTATACTATAAAAGATGTGCAACCTGCAGTGAACACGCAAAGTGGAGTAAGTCCCTCCTGAATGGGAAATTTAGGGAGATTCCGAGAGTACATAAATAGAATAAGGAGGAAGCAAGATGGATTTATTAAGAAAGATGAGGGCGAGAGTATTAACAAATGCGATGCTCACATTGGTGATTGGAATTTTGTTTTTAGCATTTCCATTAAAAATTAGCAGTTTTGCTGTTATCTTTGTTGGGGTAATTATTTTAGGATATGGAATATCGCATCTGGTACGCTACATTTATGAATATCGCAATAATATAGGGACAAAAGGAACCTTGATTTTGGGAATTTTTGTTTGCCTGATTGGGTTGTTTTTTATAACAAATGTAAGTGGACTTTTAAAATTTACAACACGAGTGGTAAGCCTGATCCTTTTCATCTGTGGTGTAAATAGTACAGAGCATGCTTTACAATTAAAAAGACAAAATATAGCGGGTAGTATTTTCAATCTATCTTTATCAATTATTGTGACAGTTTTGGGTGGTATTTTGTTTTTATTTCCACTTCATGGGGTAGCATGGACCTTGTGGCTCATAGGTATTCTTCTTATCTTAAATGGATTGATAGAAGTGTTTACTCTGATTCGAATGGGAAAAATAAAAGAAGAGTTCTATGAAACCAAAAGGACTTTTCGTGAGGATTATGATAAGGATATTATCGATGTAGAAGCAAGGGAAAAAGAATAAACAATGAAAAAGGTGTCTATAAAAAGGAGAAAGGGATTTACTTTAAAAGAAAATCCCGAAAAAAAGTATGAAAAAAATGAAAAAAAGTTTATTTGGTAATGAACCAAGCAAATACATTGTACAAAAATCATGTGACGAAAGTGTGAAAAAAGTAAAAAACCTTATTTAAATTTTTGACATTGATTTTGTTACAAATATTAAGAAAATGTGAAATGCAGAATGCTAGAATTTTGATTTCACGAAAACTTAGGTTACGGGGCTTTTGAAATGGGGAGTTCATTGGATTTAGAAAATGAGTGGTTTACAGAGGGGGATGATGGAAAAAATCAAGAGCCTTGTGGATACATAGTTGAAGTTTCTAGTTTACATCTTTGTTTTTATGTGTTACAGTATAAGAGGCCTTGTGGATACATAGTTGAAGTTTCTAGAGGAAATTCGTTTATTTAGGGGGGAAATTATTATGAAGAAAGCGGAAAGTATACAGAAAAAAAACAAAATATCCTTTTGGTATTCGATTAAATGGAAAGTAATGTTTTTGGCAATTCTTGCTGTTATTTTAACAGGAGTAATCGGGTTATTAAATAGTGTATTTCAAATGCAGAAAAATGTAGAGGATACAACTAAAAATTACATGAAAGATATAGCAATTTTAGTTGGAAAACAAATAGATGCCAAGGATATGCAACAACTAGAGGCAGATGAATTAAAACAAACAGCGGAACAGGTCGGGATAGAGGGTGCAAAAAGTAGTTATGCTTATATTGTATCTTCAGATGGTACTATGTTGTATCATCCAACGGAAAAAAAAATTGGAAAGCCAGTAGAAAATGCTGCGGTAAAGCAAATTGTGCAAGAAATCAATAAAGGCAATTTTCCAAAACCAAATGTTATTAAATATCAATTTCAAGGAGTAGATAAATATGCCGCATACTATATTGGAGCAAATCACAATTTTATAGTAATTATTACGGCAGATCGTGCAGAAATTTTTCAAAATTTACATCATATGATAAAAACAAATATTTTATTTTATGCGTTGTTGCTGATTATTTTGTGTATTATTTCGTTCGTAATATCTGGTGTTATTGTGAAGCCGATTCATCAAATATCCGAAGTTATTTTCGATTTGGCAGGAATGGATTTTAGCACTCACGGAACATTAGATAAACTTTCGATAGAAAAAAGTGAGATAGGAGAAATGGCAAAGGCGGTTGCTATTTTACAAAAACAGATGTATCAAATCATAAGTGAAATAAAACAGAAAAGCGGAAGTTTATATGAAACCTCACAACAGATTAGTGAAAGGTCTCAAAAGACTGCCACTAAAGTTGGACAAGTTCAGGAAGTGGTTTCCCAAATTGCAGAAAGTGTGAATTGCCAAGCGGAAGAAACACAAAATGCTACAGAAAATGTGCTAAATATGGGAAGTATGATTGGACAAACAAAAGATGAAATGCAACATTTGGAGAAAAATGCAATCGGAATGCAAAAATCTGGAAAGCAGGCAAGAGATATTCTTGAAAAACTAAACGTAATAAATGAACGTACGAAAAATGCAATACAAGAGATTTCTATGCAGACTGTGCAGACGAATACATCAGCAACCGAGATAGAAGGTGCTATCGGAATTATTACAGATATTGCGGATGAAACAAATTTGTTGGCATTAAACGCATCTATAGAGGCGGCACGTGCAGGGGAACAGGGAAAAGGTTTTGCAGTAGTTGCTTCGCAGATACAAAAGCTTGCAGAACAATCTAATGCATCAGCAGAACAGATTTCCAAAATAATAAAATCCCTGCTAAAAAATTCCGAAAAAATGGTTGAAATCATGCAGGATGTAAATGCGGTTGTGGAAGAACAATATAAAGATGTAGAAGATACTGCCACTTCTTTTACAGTTGTGGAACAAGGTATTATATCTTCGATGACCTCTATTCAGAAAATTGTTGCGAAAGTAGAAAATTTGGACAATCTAAGAGGAGATGTTGTATCTTCTGTTAAAAATTTGGAATCCATTGCTCAGCGAAATGCGGGTAGTACTGAGAAAAGTTCATCTTCTATTGTTGAAATCAATGAAAATATTAGCAATATATCAGAACAAAATCAAAAATTGCATGAAATTGTAGAAAAATTAAATGAAAATATAGAGGAATTTAAAATAATATAAAGTTAAGGACATGTTGTTGTTTAAAGACAGGTAGTTTCCGTATGGAACATACTATGCGAAAGTTTACCTCGTGAAGTTTTGAGCAATGTTTTTTGTGTGACATTGCTCAAAACTGCAACAAAAATATGCATTCGTAAGAGAGTATTGATAAATAAAGAGTTGATACTCTTTTTTTGCGTTTTACAAGAAAGTGTGTCTTATAGAGTAAAACATTCTGCGATGTTCCTGCAATCTTTTTCCTGTTTCTAAAAGTATTCTAAAAAAAGTATAAACTCTATTGCATTTTTTTCGTGGAAATTTTATAGTTAGAAACAAAAAAAATAAAAATAGTAGCGAGAAGGAAGGTGCTTCAAATGTTTGGGACGATTTGTTGTAATAAAGAAACTTTATCAGAGGAGCAACTTATGCGATATCAGAGCTTTTACTGTGGTTTATGTAAAACGATTCGGAAAAAATATGGACAGATGGAACGAATTGCTTTAAACTTTGATATGACATTTCTTGCACTTATACTATCTTCCTTGTATGAGCCGGAAGAAGAAACATATTCTAACGGATGCATCTTTCGTACGGCAAAAACAAAGATAGCGGTAAAGAATCCATTTATAGAATATGCGGCAGATATGACAATGTTGCTTGCGTATTTTAAATGTGAGGATGATTGGAAAGACGAAAAAAAATATTTTGCACGTTTTGGTATGAAAAAACTGGAAAAAAGTTATCAAAAAATATGTGAGCAGTATCCAAGACAAAGTGAAAAAGTAGAGGAAAGTCTTCAGAAATTGCATCAAGTAGAGCAGGATTTTAAGGCCAATGCGGATATGGCGATTCATTTTTCAGGAGAAATGCTATCCGAACTATTTGTATATAAAGAAGATTATTGGAGTGAAACACTTAGAAATTTTGGATATGATCTAGGCCGTTTTATTTACATTATGGATGCGGCATTTGATTATGAAAGTGATAAAAAAAAAGGATTATATAATCCGCTGAATAAACTGCAGGTGCAGGGAGAACAGGTGGAACAAATTTTGAAAATAGAAATGGGAAGGGTGGTCTATTGTTTTGACATTCTTCCCTTGGTGCAAGATCAGGAAATCCTTAAAAATGTATTGTTTCAGGGCGTTTGGACGAAATGGAACAAGAGACATAAACAGGAGACCAAAAAGAAAGAGTAAGAAAGGAAAATACAGAGAATTATAAAATAGCTCTGTGGCTGTTGTTAAGAAACAGAAGGGTATAAAACTATGGAAAGAGATCCTTATGAAGTGTTAGGTGTTAGTCCGGGTGCGTCAAAAGATGAAATAAAAAAGGCATATAGAAAAATGGCAAAACGGTATCATCCGGATTTACATCCGGGAGATGAACAGGCAGCAGAAAAAATGAATGAGATTAATATTGCCTATGATAAATTAAGTAATCCGGAAAAATATGCAAGAGAACAAAGAAGAAGTAGTAGTTATGAAAGTCAGCAGACTTATGGAAATCAGCAGGGATATGGCGGACAATGGCAGTATCAGCAAGGAAATCAGGGAACATATGGTCAGTCGTATGGAAATGGTCCACAGGGACAAACCTACTGGGGATTTGGATTTGATGATTTATTTGGATTTGGTGGTTATTCTGCACAGGTGCAAAAACCACAGCCGCAGGCAGAAGATACACAGGAATTTTTAAAGGCAATTCAGTATATAAATCAAAATCAATATAAAGAAGCGTCTGCGGTTCTTATGTATGTGGTCAGTGTGAATCGAAATGCAAGATGGTATTATCTTAGTGCGTTGGCAAACTATGGAGCGGGAAATACAGTATTAGCATTGCAGCAGATTCAACAGGCTGTGAAAATGGAGCCGGGGAACAGTGTTTATATGCAAACCTTGCGTAGTATGCAAAGTGCAGGATATGCTTATACAACCCAGAGTCAGGAATATGGAGGAACAGCAGCATCTTGTTGTAATGCATTGTGTTTATCTCAACTTTGCTGTATGTGTTGTTTATAGAAAAAAGGAGAAGGAAAGATGAGTAAAGTAATAGGTATTGATTTGGGAACGACCAATAGTTGCGTATCCGTAATTGAAAACGGAAATGCTGTAATGATTCCAAGTATGGCAGGCGGAACAACAACACCCAGTGTTGTGGCATTTACGAAAGAAGGAGAACGTTATATTGGAGAAAAAGCAAAACGTCAGGCTGTAACGAATCCGCAGAGAACCATTGCATCCGTTAAGCGACATATGGGATCCGAATGGAAAGTTCATATAGATGGAAAAGATTACAATCCTCAGATTATTAGTTCTATGATTTTACTACAGTTGAAAAAGGATGCGGAAGCGTATTTGGGCGAAACGGTTACAGAAGCCGTTATTACTGTACCAGCTTATTTTAATGATATCCAACGGCAGGCAACAAAAGACGCAGGGGCAATTGCCGGTCTGGAAGTCAAACGAATCATCAATGAACCTACCAGTGCGGCTGTTTCCTATGGATTAGATCATGGGGAACCACAAAAAGTATTAGTGTATGATTTGGGCGGGGGAACATTCGATGTTTCCATTATTGAAATTGGAGAGGGTGTTATAGAAGTATTAGCTACTGCAGGAGATAATCACTTGGGGGGAGATGATTTTGATCAAAAACTGGCAGATTGGATCACAAAGCAGATTAGCGAACAAAGTGGGATAAAAATAGAAAAAGATCTTATGGCAAAGAAAAGGGTATTAGAGGCAGCAGAGCAGGCAAAAAAGGCCTTGTCAACAGCAAAGGAGACAACGATTTCCTTGCCTTATATTGCGCAGACAAAAGCTGGAGCCATAAATTTTGAAACCAACCTTACCCGTACACAGTTTGAGACCTTAACAAAAGACATTGTAGAACGTACCGTATATCCAGTGCAAACGGCGTTAAATGATGCAGGAATTTCGCCTCTGGAATTGGACAAGGTTTTGTTAGTAGGCGGTTCTACACGTATTCCGGCAGTCCAGGAAAGGGTCAAAACATTAACAGGAAAAGAACCATCACAAAATATTAATCCTGATGAGTGTGTTGCTAAGGGGGCAGCAATTTTAGGGGAAACATTACAGGGAAAAATGCTTCCACAAACAAAAGGCAATGGATTACTATTATTAGATGTAACACCATTGAGCCTTTCGATTGAAACGGTAGGTGGTGTAGCGACACGTTTAGTAGAGAAAAATACAACGCTTCCTACCAAATATTCCAAAATATTTTCTACTGCCATGCCTTATCAGAGAAATGTGGATATCCATGTTTTGCAGGGAGAACGACCTATGGCAAAAGATAACAAAACAATAGGAAAATTTCGCTTGAAAGGGATAAAAAAGGCACCTGCAGGAGTGCCACAGATTGAAGTGACTTTTGATATTGATACAAATGGAATTTTAAAGGTTTCCGCAAAAGATTTAGATACTGGAAAGCAGCAATCTATTGTTATCACAGCGAATGATCGAATGTCAGATCTGGAAATTGAACAAGCAAAAAAAGATGCACAGGAGTATGCGGCAATTGATCAACTACGAGTAGAAGCTATGGAATTATTGCAGGAATCTAATGCTTTGCTTGCAAAGACAGGAGACGGATTGAAGGCCGCAGGAAAGCAACTGGATAAGACAAAAAAGAAAGAAATAAAAGGGGACAGAAACTATTTACAAAAGCAGGTTGGGAAATGCAAATTGAATAAGTTAAAAGAAGAAGATGTGAAAAATCTTCAAATGGCAAAACAAAAATTGGAGATTTCAGCACAAAGCATATTATAAGAAAAGAATAGATACAAATGGAAGAATAAAAAAATGAAAATGGACCATACTAGAAATGCATTGGTATGGTTACTAAAATAAAGTTACCGGGGGTGCCTTATCATAAGTACAATACTTTTGATAAGGCATTTTTTTGTATAAAATAAAGAACAATAATAATAGTAATTATTATTGATTTATTAAAGGAGTTATGTTAAGATGACAATAGAAAAAAGAAAAGAATAAGGGAGGAACTTTAATGAGACAGATGGATGGAGTAAATCTTAGGAAAGTTGCAGTAATTGGTTGTGGATTTGTAGGATCTGCATCTGCATTTAGTTTAATGAATAGTGGTTTGTTTTCTGAAATTGTTTTGATAGATGCAAATCAGGAAAAGGCAGAGGGGGAAGCGATGGATATTAGTCATGGGATACTTTTTGCCAGACAAATGAAGATTTATGCTGGTAATTATGATGATATTGTAGACGCATCTATTATTATTGTAACAGCCGGGGCAAATCAAAAACCAGATGAGACTCGATTAGACTTGGTTCACAAAAATGTAGCAATATTTAAATCTATTATACCGGAAATTGCCAAAAGAGGTTGCAAAGGAATTTTACTTGTTGTTGCAAATCCAGTGGATATCCTAACATATACAGCCTTAAAATTATCTGGATTTGAGGAAAATCGCGTGATTGGATCTGGAACAGTTTTAGATACAGCAAGACTCAAATATGAATTGGGTAAGCATTTGCAAGTGGATAGCAAAAGTGTGCATGCCTTCATAATTGGAGAGCATGGAGACAGTGAAATTGCAGCATGGAGCAGTGCGAATGTGTCAGGAATTGCATTAGATGAATTTTGTGAGATGCGTGGACATTTTGAACATCAGGATGCAATGCTTGCGATTGGAGAAAAGGTAAAAAACAGCGCCTATGAAATTATTAAAAGAAAACAGGCAACTTATTATGGAATTGCAATGGCAGTGAAGCGTATTTGTGAAGTGATCATTCGGGATGAAAAATCCATATTACCGATTTCATCTATGATGCATGGGGAGTATGGATTGGAAGATGTTGTATTAAGCATGCCGGCTATTGTTGGGAAAAATGGACAGGAGACAAAAGTACCGATTACATTAAATGAAAAAGAACAACGAAAATTAAGCCAATCCGCAAGTACGTTAAAAGAAATTTTAAAAGAATTAGATTTATAAAATTTTACAAATGCTTCCAAATCCAGGAAAACAGTAAATTGTACGAAAAGAAAAACATCCACAAAATCTTATTGAGAATTTTTGTCAATAATACCATTGTATACAATTTGAAAAAATGTTATATTTAGCTTAGTCAAAGAGGTTTGAAGCAAATGCTTGCCTTATTCATTGACAAATCAAATTCTGGATTTATTTTAAATCAATCACAATTGCGATCCGTTAATTAAGGTGTTTTACCTAAAAAGGATAGGGGTTATCCTAATGTATGTATGCGGATGCATAGCAATTCTAGTAACTTTATAGCGATTTGGAACCTTGGTTCTATATGTGTAAGTTTTATAAAATGTTTTATAGGATTTACACATATAGAACCCTAAGAGTAATATCTGATACAGGTTCTGAATGGTTATGTAACTGTTAAACCAATGTACACATATAAGGAGGAAATTGAATTATGTTCGAAAAACAGGGATGGAATGGATTCGAAGGTAGACAGTGGAAAGAAGAAATCAACGTTAGAGATTTTATTCAGAAAAACTACACACCATATGATGGTGATGAATCATTCTTAGTTGGTCCTACAGAAGCAACAAATAAATTGTGGGGCACATTACAGAAATTACAGAAGGAAGAAAGAGCAAAGGGTGGAGTTCTTGATATGGATACACACATTGTTTCTTCTTTAACTTCTCATGGTGCCGGATATATTGATGAGTCATTGAAGGATTTAGAGCAGGTTGTTGGTCTTCAGACAGATAAGCCACTTAAGAGAGCATTCATGCCTTATGGTGGTATTAAGATGGCTACACAGTCTTGTGAAATGTATGGATATACTCCAGATCCTGAATTAGTTAAGATCTTTACAGTTTATCATAAGACACATAACCAGGCAGTATTTGATGCTTATACACCACAGATGAGAGCCATCCGTAAGAACAAGATCGTTACAGGTCTTCCAGATACTTATGGTAGAGGTCGTATCGTAGGTGACTACAGAAGAGTTGCTCTTTATGGTATTGATTTATTGATTGAAGAAAAGGAAAAGGATAAGAAGAACTGCGGTATCGGTATCATGACAGATGATATCATTCGTCAGAGAGAAGAACTTCAGATGCAGATTAATGCATTAAAGGGTATGAAGGAAATGGCTCAGATTTACGGATTTGATATTTCTCAGCCAGCTACAAATGCAAAAGAAGCATTCCAGTGGTTATACTTCGGATATTTAGCAGCTGTTAAGACACAGAATGGTGCTGCTATGTCAGTTGGCCGTGTAACAACATTCTTAGATATCTATCTTGAAAGAGATTTAAAGAACGGTGTTATTACAGAAGAAGAAGCTCAGGAACTTGTTGACCACATGACAATGAAGTTCAGAATGGTTAAATTCGCTCGTATCCAGTCATACAACGAATTATTCTCAGGAGATCCAGTATGGGCTACTCTTGATTTAGCAGGTGTTGGTGTAGACGGAAGACCACTTTGTACAAAGACAGATTTCCGTTTCTTACACACATTAGAGAACATGGGACCTTCACCAGAGCCAAACATCACAGTACTTTACTCTTCAGCATTACCAGAAGCGTTCAGAAAGTATGCTGCTAAGATTTCTATCGATACATCATCTATTCAGTATGAGAATGATGACGCTATGAAGCCGGTATGGGGCGATGATTACGCTATCTGCTGTTGTGTATCTGCTACACAGACAGGTAAGGAAATGCAGTTCTTCGGAGCTAGAGCAAACCTTGCTAAGTGCTTATTATACGCTATCAACGGTGGTGTTGATGAAAAGAATAAGGTTCAGGTTGGACCAGCTTATGCACCAATCACTTCTGAATACTTAGATTATGATGAAGTAATTAAGAAATATGATGTAATGATGGATTGGTTAGCAACAGCTTATGTTAACGTATTAAACTTAATCCAGTATATGCATGATAAATATTACTATGAAGCAGCTCAGCTTGCATTGATCGATACAGAGGTTCGTAGAACATTCGCTACAGGTATTGCTGGTTTCTCTCATGTAATTGATTCATTATCAGCTATTAAATATGCTAAGGTTAAGACAGTAAGAGATGAAACAGGTCTTGTTGTTGATTACGAAATCGAAGGAGACTTCCCTAAATATGGTAATGATGATGACAGAGCTGATGAAATCGGTGTATGGTTATTAAAGACATTCCTTGACAAGATTAAGAGCAACCACACATATCGTAACTCAGAGCCTACAACTTCTATCCTTACAATTACATCTAACGTTGTATATGGTAAGGCTACAGGAGCTATGCCTGATGGACGTAAAGCTGGAGAACCTTTATCACCAGGAGCTAACCCATCATACGGTGCTGAGACAAGTGGTTTAGTTGCATCATTGAACTCTTTAACAAAACTTCCTTACGAATGGGCATTAGATGGTATTTCAAATACTCAGACAATCAACCCAAGTGCTTTAGGAAACAATGAAGCAGATCGTATCAGCAACTTAGTTAACGTTTTAGATGGATACTTTGATCAGGGTGCTCATCACTTAAACGTAAACGTATTCGGAATCGAAAAGTTGAAAGATGCTATGGAACATCCAGAAAAAGAAGAGTATGCTAACTTTACTATCCGTGTATCTGGATACGCTGTTAAGTTCATCGACTTAACAAGAGAGCAGCAGGAAGACGTTATTAAGAGAACATTCCACGCTAGCTTATAATTTCAGCTCAGATTATTTGAGAGAGATTTATAGATGATTTTATGAGCGCTCCTATTTCGTAAGAGATAGGGCGCTCATTTTTTCTAAGGAAATAAAGAGAGTGCTATCATTTAAAATATGAAAGAAGTTCAAGTTTTCAGTAAAGTAGCCTTGAAAATTTTTATATGCTAGGATATTTTATTGAGAACTTGTAAAAATAAGAAATAGAGTATAGGTAGTATTATTGGTTTAAATACTACATAAAAACGATTGGAGGATGCATTATGTTAGGAAAGATTCATTCAATTGAGAGTTTTGGTTCAGCAGATGGACCAGGCGTGCGTTATATTGTATTTTTAAAAGGCTGTAAGATGCGTTGTAAATACTGCCATAACCCGGATACATGGTCACAAAATGGAGCTGAGGAACAAACTGCAGAGCAGGTACTTACAAAGGCATTGCGATATAAGAGTTATTGGGGTAAAAATGGAGGAATTACAGTAAGTGGCGGAGAGGCACTGCTACAGATTGATTTCTTGATTGAACTATTTAAACTTGCAAAAGAAAAGGGAGTACACACAACGCTTGATACTTCTGGAAATCCATTTACAAGAGAAGGGGAATATTTTGAAAAATTCAACGAATTGTTAAAATATACCGATTTATTTCTTTTAGATATTAAGCATATTGATGATGAGGCACACAAAAAGCTAACAGGTCAGTCAAATAAAAATATTCTTGATCTAGCTCGATATTTGTCTGATAAAAAGAAACCTGTATGGATTCGTCACGTATTGGTACCGGGTATCACAGACAAAGAGGAAGATTTGAAGAAGTTGCATGAGTTTATTGAGAGTTTAGATAATGTAGAGCGTGTAGAAGTTTTACCATATCATACGCTTGGAATATTCAAGTGGAAGGAATTGGGAATACCATATTCTTTAGAGGATGTTCCGACTCCAACAAAGGAACAGGTTGACAAGGCAAATGAAATATTAGAGACAAAAAAGTATTTGATGTAGTATAGGGGACAACTTTTCTGCTAAAAAAAAGCTTGTTTTTTGATTTCAGCCTATAATGAATTTGAAGAGGCAGACCAGATAAGAAAAGAAAGGGGATATGACCTTATTAATAAGTAAATGAAAAGGCATTGAGTGTTTTTTTGTAAATGTTATAAGAAAAAGAGCCATATATGTAGAAAACTACATGTATGGCTCTTTCGTTTTACTTAGTTATGTTTAAATAGCTTTTAAAGCTTGTGCTAAATCAGCGATTAAGTCTTCTTTGTCCTCTAATCCACATGAAATGCGAATAAGACCAGCAGGAATATCGGCTGCTGCAAGTTGTTCGTCGCTCATTTGGCGATGTGTAGATGTTGCTGGGTTAAGGCAACAGGTTCTTGCATCTGCAACATGCGTTTCTATAGCAGCGAGTTTTAGGTGCTTCATAAATGTTTCTGCGGCTTTACGTCCGCCTTTTAATTCAAAAGATACTACGCCACAGCCTCCCTTTGGAAGGTATTTTTTTGCAAGATCATAATATTTATTGCCAGGAAGAGTTGGATAACTTACGAAAGATACTTCAGGCTGTTCCTGCAAAAATTCAGCAACAGCTTGGCCATTTTCAACATGACGTGGCATTCTGACATGAAGGGATTCTAATCCTAAATTTAGAATAAATGCATGTTGAGGAGATTGTATACAACCTAGGTCACGCATAAGTTGAGAGGTACATTTTGTAATGAAAGCGCCCTCTTTTCCAAATTTTTCTGCATATGTAATACCATGATAAGATTCATCTGGTGTACATAAGCCTGGAAATTTATCTGCATAAGCCGTCCAATCAAAATTACCGGAATCTACAATAGCACCTCCGACGGCTGCACCGTGTCCATCCATATATTTTGTGGTAGAGTGGGTAACAATATCGGCACCCCATTTGATTGGTTGGCAGTTGATTGGTGTCGGAAATGTATTATCTACAATGAGAGGTACTCCGTGTGCATGTGCTGCGTTGGCAAATTTTTCGATATCTAGAACGGTAAGGGCGGGATTGGCAATGGTCTCACCAAATACAACTTTTGTATTGTCCTTAAATGCAGCATTTAATTCATCTTCTGAGCAATCCGGTGAGACAAAAGTAACTTCAATTCCCATTTTTGCCATTGTGACAGAAAGTAAATTAAAGGTACCACCATAAATAGATGATGAGGCTACAACATGTCCGCCACATTCACAAATATTAAATATAGCAAAGAAGTTAGCGGCTTGTCCGGAAGAGGTAAGCATAGCTGCTGTTCCGCCTTCCAAGGCAGCAATTTTTGCAGCAACATGGTCATTTGTAGGATTTTGTAGTCTTGTATAAAAATAACCTTCTGCTTCTAAATCAAATAATTTTCCCATATCTTCACTTGTGTCATATTTGAAGGTTGTGGATTGAATGATAGGAATCTGGCGTGGCTCTCCATTCCCTGGTGTGTAACCAGATTGTACGCATTTTGTGTTCATAGAATAATTGTTCATACTTATCCTCCATTTCTTGAAAACCAGATGTTTTCGTGTTTTTAGGTTTATAAAATCATACTATAACGCTAGGAATAGTTATGTTTTGGATTTAACAATATTATACGAAATTATGCAAAAGAATGCAATGAACAGTAACAGGTTTTGACTTATTCTGGGAAGAAAGGTATGATTAAAAGAGTGAAAATAGTATTGTCAAATAGATGTACTCTCGGAATCTCCCTTGCACCCACTTTTGCGACTGTTTTTCCGCCAGTTATACACAAATTTAATCAACGTACGCTCCACGTACGCCTCATAAATTTGTGCATATCTGACAAAAAAACATTTTGCAAAATCAGGCACAAAGAGACTCCAGGAGGAAATTATGGAGTTTAGGCAAAAGGTTTTGCAGTATATAAAAGAGTATCAAATGTTCCAAAAGGGAGACACTGTAATTCTTGGTTTATCGGGAGGCGCCGATTCGGTTTGTTTGTTTTTGGTTTTAGAAAGTTTGCAGAAGATATTGGGGATTTCCTTGCAGGCGGTTCATATTAATCATAATTTGCGCGGAAAAGAAGCAGATGAGGATGAACGATTTGTAAGAGAGCTTTGTGTAAAAAAGAATATTCCTCTATTGGTAAAAAGTGTTCCTGTAGGAAAAATAGCACAGGAGAATTGTTTGTCAGAGGAAGAGGCAGGAAGAAAGGTCCGTTACCATTATTTTGAAGAGATTCGAAAAGCAAACGTGCAAGGAAAGATTGCAGTTGCACACCATAAAAACGATCAGGCAGAGACAGTATTGCATCATTTATGCAGAGGGACTAGTGTTGCAGGAGCGGCTGGAATGCGTCCGGTAAGTGGAAAGATTGTGCGTCCCTTTTTGTGTGTAACGCGTCCGGAAATTGAAGCAGAGTTAAGGTCTAAACGACAAAACTATCAGACCGATCGGACAAATTATGAAAATAATTATATGCGAAATCGAATACGAAACCAAATTATGCCTATATTAAAAGAACAGGTAAATACACAAGTAGTGGAACATTTGGCTGAAGCAGCCAATGATTTTAGGGAACTGGCGGAATATTTGGAATGGCAGGGAAATCATTCTTATAAAAGAATCGTAAGTAAAAAAAGAAGAACTCAATATTGGCTTTCTATAACGGAACTTATGACTGAAATGCAGATTATAAAGCAATGGGTCGTAAAAAAGACAATAGAAGATCTGTCTGGATGTCATAAAAATATAGAGAAAAAGCATATAATAAATACGATTGCATTGCTTGATAAACAAGTTGGCAAGAGGCAAAATTTGCCGTATGGTATAACCGTTTGGAGAGAACATGATGCATTAGTATTTGAAAGGAATGAAGTGGAGGGAATAGAGGAAGAAAAACTGGAAATACAAATTCCAAATAGTGGTATGATTGAAATACCGGGAGAAGCGAATGTATTAAAATCCGATTTGATAAAAGAAAAAGAAAAATTTCAGGAACAGGTTATGAAAAAAAACGAAAGAAAAAACTGTACGAAATGGTTTGATTATGATAAAATAGAAAATACGGTTTATTTGCGAAAAATGCGAAAAGGTGACTATTTGCAGATTGATTTGGCGGGGCATCACAAGTCTGCTGCTAAGGCCTGTAAAGATGCTAAAATATCTGCCAAGCAACAAAAAAATATATGGGTTGTGGCAGATGGAAATCATATTTTGTGGATACCGGGGGTACGGGTAAGTGAGTACTACAAAGTAAAAGAGGAAACAAAATGCATTTGGAAGTTAGAGATGAGGAGTTGAATCTGGCTTTGTAACTAAGCTTAGAAAAGTATCATACCAATATAGAATGCAATAAAATGCTAGGACAAAAAGGAGGTAGAAAAATGAAGAAGCAAGGGCGTGTATTGTTCTTTTACATTTTTGCAATTATATGCGTAATCGTAGCAGTAACCTATTCTGAAAAAATGTTTAATGGACAGTCCCAAAACTATAATACAGCAGATCTTATAAAAGATGTAAAGAACGAAAAAGTATCTACTGTAGTGATTAAACAAAATAAAGAGGTACCGACAGGTGAGGTTGTTGTTGAATTGACATCTGGTCAGCGTAAAAGCTATGCAGTCTCCAATGTAAACGAGGTGGAAAATTCTCTGGATGAAATACGGACAGGAATTTATTCTGTTTCAGATGTAGAGGGAGAGAGCATATTATCTTCTTTGATGCCATATATTTTTGCGCTGTTAATCTTTTTTATTGTAATGATGTTCCTTTCCAGCCAGATGGGAGCAAGTGGTGGTAGTAGCAAAATGATGAATTTTGGGAAAAGCCGTGCAAAGATGTCTACAGATGCAAATGTTAAATTTGATGATGTGGCAGGATTAGAGGAAGAAAAAGAAGAATTAAAGGAAATCGTGGATTTTCTGAAGGCGCCAAAGAAATATACAGCCGTGGGAGCAAGAATACCAAAGGGTGTTATTTTAGTAGGACCTCCGGGAACTGGTAAGACTTTATTAGCAAAGGCTGTTGCAGGGGAAGCAGGAGTTCCTTTCTTCAGTATATCAGGTTCTGACTTTGTAGAGATGTTTGTTGGTGTAGGTGCTTCCAGAGTAAGAGATTTATTTGAAGATGCTAAGAAAAACGCACCATGTATTGTTTTTATTGACGAAATTGATGCAGTAGCCAGACGAAGAGGTTCTGGTCTTGGTGGCGGGCATGATGAAAGAGAACAAACATTGAATCAGATGTTAGTTGAGATGGATGGTTTTGGTGTCAATGAAGGAATCATTGTTATGGCAGCTACAAACCGTGTAGATATATTGGATCCAGCAATTTTGCGTCCAGGAAGATTTGATCGAAAAGTAAGTGTAGGACGTCCTGACGTAAGGGGTAGAGAAGAAATTCTAAAAGTACATGCTAAAAATAAGCCATTGGGTGAAGATGTAGATTTGAAAAATGTAGCACAGACAACAGCAGGATACACAGGTGCTGATTTAGAAAACCTATTAAACGAATCGGCTATCCATGCGGCTAAAGAAGATAGAGCATACATTGTACAGGAAGATATCAATCGTTCTTTTATCAAGGTTGGTATTGGCACAGAAAAGAGAAGTCATATTATTTCTGATAAAGAAAAACGCATTACGGCATATCACGAAGCCGGACATGCAATATTATTCCATGTACTTCCTGATGTAGGACCGGTTCATATGGTATCGATCATTCCAACAGGGAATGGAGCAGCCGGATATACTATGCCTTTGCCAGAACGTGATGAAATGTTTAATACAAAAGGAAAAATGTTACAGAATATCATAGTAAGTCTTGGTGGTCGAATTGCAGAGGAAATGATATTAGATGACATTACAACTGGTGCATCCCAGGATATTAAGCAGGCTACAGCGCAGGCAAGAGCCATGGTAACGAAATACGGTTTTTCAAATAAGGTTGGTCTTATCAACTATGAAGCAGACGATGATGATGAAGTATTTCTTGGAAGAGATTTAGGACATGCGAAAAAATTTAGTGAAGAGACAGCCGTAGTGATTGATCAGGAAGTAAAATCCATTATGGATGAATGTTATGAAAAGGCAAGAAATATTTTGGAAGAAAATATGGAAGTTCTTCATAGCTGTGCTGCATTACTGCTTGAAAAAGAACGTATTACAAGAGAAGAGTTTGAAGCACTTTTCACAGAAAAAAATTAGGTCTATTGTCCTATTAAGAATACAGAGTGCTAGGTCTATTTTCTTAGTGACAGATTTGGAAAAAAATGTTACAATGTAGTTACAGGTAAGGAAATTCCTGAAGATGTTGTAACCGAAACAGCATAAGAAAACATAATATTAATTAAAACTACGAAAGAATTTCGTGTTGAAAGGCAAAACAGATGAAAGTCTGTGACGCAAAACTATAGGGTCTACGTTTTTAAATATGACAGCCAGTTGCAGTTGATAGGTATGAGAGGAAGTTACGAAAGCTCATTGTGCAAGTGAAATTGGCACGATGGGCTTTTTGTATTCTTAAGGAAAGGCAAAAATTACTTTTATGCAAAACCTCGTGTCAGCACAAAGCTCCTATCTTATGAAAATCTAAAGAAGAAAAACTTCATTAGAACTTTCAGCATGAACAATGAATTACAGTGATATATAAAACTGTTGATAGGATTTGTCAGAAGCGGGGGAGTTATTTATGAGAAAAGTAAAGGTATTAATAGGCTTATTTGTTGTTATGTTAATTTTAAGTTTGGATTTAGGAAGTATTTTTTCAGAAACCAGTACAGAGCAGACAAAAGAACAAAATGTTAAACAAGAATCTATGTTTCAGTTTGCAAATTTAAAACATAATTTAGGGTGTATTACTTTTGCAGTAAAAAATGTGGTTTCTCAAAAAACACAAAGCCTTACAACCAAAACAGCAGATAAGTATGCAAACGCAATAGCAAATACAACAACTAAAACAGTGGAGAATGCAATCTCCCAAAATCAGAAAGAGGAAGCTGTGAAAAAATAAAAAAGGTATAAGGGAAAAACTGAAAAACAAAATATTGTATATTTGTGAAGTTTTGGGAGGATTTGTTCAACAAAACCAAAAAAAACAGAAAAAAAAGGTGAAATTTGTGCACACTTTTATGGCGTAACATGCTATACTAAAACATGTAAACCCCAATACATTATATAGTTTTTGCTACACCCCATTAGTAACAAAAATACCTTCTCCTGAAAGGGCATTGTCATATGGCAATGTCCTTTCTTTTTTGCTTGAATATTGTACAATTAGGTATATCTGTGAACCAATGTCATTTACTTAAGCTTTGAACTGTAACATATTTTAGGCTTTCCCACTTGTATCTTAAGTATAATTATTATAAAATGTAATAAGTGAGTTAAGAGAACGGCAGTAGGATTGAGAGAGTATACTGCAATAGGGAGGTTATAAAAGATGGGGATAAATTTTAGTCTGAATTTTGCACAAATGACTAGTGAAGAAAAAGTTCATTTATATATAGATAATCTGAACCAGGCACTTAATCGTTCTGCGTTATTTAGTGATGGTACAAAAGAATATCGGGAGCCAGCAGAACCTATGCCGTATGACAATGTAAAGTTGCGTTTTCGTACAGCAAGGGATAATGTGGATGCAGTATATATTGTGACGAATAATGAAAAGTTGGAAATGGAAAAAGTGCATGATGATAAATTGTTTGATTATTATCAGGCAGAATTACCATTGACTGATCAAAAAATTGAATATTATTTTGAAATTAAATCTGGGCGGACTACATGCTATTATAATGCAAAGGGTGTATTTAATGATGTACAGCCATATTATAACTTTTTTATAAAGCCAGGTTTTACTACACCGGATTGGGCGAAAGGTGCAGTAATATATCAGATTTATGTGGATCGTTTTTGCAAAGGTGATGAAAATAATACAGTAGAAACAAATGAATATTATTACATTGGTGAAGGAACGGTAAAAGTAGATGACTGGAATAAATATCCTGCTGTCATGGGGGTACGTGAATTTTATGGCGGTGATTTGCAGGGTGTTATGAATAAATTAGACTATTTGCAGGATTTAGGTGTAGAAGTTATTTATTTTAACCCACTTTTTGTTTCACCGTCTAATCATAAATACGACATACAAGACTATGATTATATTGATCCGCATATTGGAAAGATCGTAAAAGATGAGGGAGAAGTATTACCACCAGGTGTGACAGAAAATGCGCAGGCATCGAAATATATTTGTCGTGTAACAGATAAAGAAAATTTAGAGGCAAGTAATGCATTTTTTGTTCAACTTGTAGAGGAAATACATAAACGTGGGATGAAGGTAATATTGGATGGTGTGTTTAACCATTGTGGTTCTTTTAATAAATGGCTGGATAGAGAACGTATTTATGAGAAGCAGGATGGTTATGAAAAAGGTGCATATATTACAGAGGATAGTCCATATCATACATTCTTTAAATTCCATGATCAGAATATTTGGCCATATAATTATACCTATGATGGATGGTGGGGACATGATACCTTACCAAAATTAAATTATGAAGATTCGCCAAAATTATTTGAATACATTATGCGAATTGCTAGAAAATGGGTATCTCCACCTTATAACGTGGATGGATGGCGTTTGGATGTGGCAGCAGATTTAGGACACTCACAGGAATATAATCATTATTTTTGGAAATGTTTTCGTAAAAATGTAAAGGAAGCAAATCCTAATGCTATCATTTTAGCAGAGCATTATGGAGAGCCTACAGCATGGTTGCAGGGCGACGAGTGGGATACGGTAATGAACTATGATGCTTTTATGGAACCTCTTACCTGGTTCTTGACCGGAATGGAAAAACATAGCGATGAACAGAGACAGGATTTGTTAGGAAATACAGATGCTTTTTATGGTTCTATGAGTCATCATATGACAAGGTTTAATACACAGTCTTTACAGGTTGCTATGAATGAATTGTCAAACCATGATCATTCCCGTTTCCTTACAAGAACCAATCATTATGTGGGAAGAACAGCATCCCTAGGACCAGAGGCGGCAAATCAACATTTGAATTATGGTGTTATGCGCGAAGCTGTTTTAATACAAATGACTTGGCCTGGAGCACCAACGATTTATTATGGAGATGAAGCAGGTGTTTGCGGTTGGACCGATCCGGATAACCGTAGAACATATCCATGGGGACATGAAAACAAAGAATTGATTGCATTACATAAAGAATTGATACAAATACATAAAGAATACCAAGCGTTGAAAACTGGTTCCATTAAATTTTTATATGGAAGCTATAATGTAATTGCTTATGGTCGATTTGATGCGCAGGATAAGCTGGTAGCTGCAGTGAATAATAATGAAGGCGAAGTTACCTTTAAAATCCCTGTGTGGGAAATCGGTGTGTTAGATGGAACGGAAATGGTACGATTGATTATGACTACGCAGGATGGATATACACAGGAGGCTACTACGCATCCAATTGAATCTGGTTATTTAATCTTAACATTGCCACCATTTAGTGGTGCGATTTTGAAGGATATAAAAAAATAGTAGAAAAGGCTTGCATTAATGATGCTTGTATGATAAAATTATGAATTGTACTGGTTACAAAAAATTCCTTGCTCTCTAAAAGAATAGAGGGCCAGAGACCAAAAGGAGGTGCAAGCAACTATGAACAAGTATGAATTAGCAGTAGTTGTTAATGCGAAAATCGAAGACGATGACAGAGTAGCTACCGTAGAAAAAGTAAAAGAGTATATTACAAAGTTCGGCGGTACAATCACTAACGTTGATGAATGGGGTAAGAAGAGATTAGCTTACGATATTCAGAAAATGAGAGAAGGATTTTACTACTTCATCCAATTTGATGCTGATGAAAATGTTCCAGCAGACGTTGAAAAGAATGTCCGCATCATGGAGAATGTCATCAGATTTTTATGCATTAGACAAGACGCATAAGAAGGAGGCATCCTAAGGATGAACAAAGTTATTTTGATGGGTCGTTTGACTAGAGATCCTGAGATACGTTATTCTCAGAATGGGAACTCTTCAGCGATTGCAAGATTTACCCTAGCTGTTGACAGAAGATTTAAACGTCAAGGCGATGACCAGACAGCAGATTTTATTAATTGTGTTGCATTTGGCAAGACGGCAGAATTTGCAGAAGGATATTTAAAACAGGGAACAAAAGTTGTTGGTTGTGGACGTATTCAAACTGGCAGCTATACAAATAAAGAAGGTCAGAGAGTGTATACAACTGATGTCGTTATTGAGGAACTTGAATTTGCAGAGAGCAAAAAGAGTGCACAACAATACGATGCTGGAAGTGCAGCACAGAGACCGGAACCTAGTGAAGCGGCAGATGGATTTATCAATATTCCAGATGGTTTAGAAGATGGTTTGCCATTCAGCTAGAAAATGGACAGGGCTGGCTTGTAACTTGATTGTTACTGGGTAGTGCTTTCATAACAAATTTTGATAAGGAGGTTCACGGATTATGCCATATAATAAAAGTGATAGAGCAGATTCTCCAATGAAGAGAAGAGGCGGACGCAGAAGAAAGAAAGTTTGTGTATTCTGTTCAGATAAAGAGAACAAAGGCATCGACTATAAGGATGTTAATAAATTAAAGAGATATGTTTCAGAAAGAGGAAAGATTCTTCCTAGAAGAATTACTGGAAACTGTGCAAAGCATCAGAGAGCACTTACAGTTGCAATCAAGAGAGCACGTCATATCGCTTTAATGCCATATACATTAGACTAATCGTAGTATTTGCAAGTGGTTCCGAAAAGGAATACTTGAAATTACACGGTTTTTACACGGAGTTAGAGAG
>CADABQ010000044.1 GCA_902786205.1 uncultured Lachnospiraceae bacterium
TAATTCTTTTTTGTGCCATATCAATCTCTCCTATTCTCTTATAGATTATATATCAAAATCCTTGAGAACGGGATGTCAATTTTTATTGTACAACATCAGTAATTGTATGTAGGAATTTTGTAACAAAGCAGAAAGAATATTTTTAGCTAATTTATATATTCTGGCACTTTATGAATGTCACTGGATGAACGGTTACAGAATATTCTATAACTTTTGAATTTTTTGTAGCTATTTGTAATAGAAACACTTCTTTCTGCTTTGTTGAATTGTTATAGAAATACCTGAAAGGGAAGGCTTATAGAGCTTCATAAATCAATTGAATAGCCTGTGCAAATACTTCTTCGCTTAAAGAAGAATAATTTACCACAAAAACGTGTTCTGCACTTTTAGGCGGATTTACGAAATATTGGGACAAAAAGGACATTTTGATGCCGTTTTGTTCCAATTTTTTTTGTAGTGTAGCATCCTCAATATTTGTATTAAGAGTCAAAAGAAAATGTAATCCTGCATCTTCTTCTGAGATCGAACAACGGTTAGCCAGCGGACTTTTCGTAATTTGCTGCAAAAAGCAATCCCTTTTTTTGTGGTAATAGTTTCGCATACGGTTTAGATGTTTTTCAAAATATCCTTCCGAAATAAATCGTGCCAAAGTGTATTGTTCAAAGTTTGGTACGGTACAAGAATAAAAGGACATTGTGGAGTAAAAACGGTTTACCAGATGTTTTGGCAATACCATATAGCTAATACGGATGGTAGATGCCAGTGTTTTTGTAAAGGTATTCATATAGATGACTTTTTCTAACACATCAATACTTTGTAAAGTGGGAATCGGTTGTCCGGTTAGTCGAAACTCGCTATCATAATCATCTTCAATAATGTAGCGTGTATCAGATTTGGATGCCCAGCCCAGCAATTCATAACGGCGACTGATAGGGGTTACAATTCCCGTCGGAAAATGGTGAGAAGGCGATAAATGTACAATATCAATTTCCTGTGCTTCTAAATCGTTAATTTGAATCCCGGTTTTGTCAAGAGAGGCATAATGGCAAGATACTTTATGGCTTTTATAAATTTGTGAAATCTTTCGATAGCCTGGATTTTCTACGGCATAATGTTTATCAAACCCTAAAAGCTGTATTAAAAGTCCGTACAAATATTCCGTTCCTGCACCTACTATAATCTGTTCGGGTGAGACTACCATTCCACGAAAATCCTTCAAATATTTCGCAATCGCCTCTCTAAGTGGCAAAATTCCACCACAGGGAGGGTTGGTCAATAGTTCAGATTGCTTTTCATTTAATAGTTCACGCATCAATTTAGCCCAGATAGAAAAGGGAAATAGATTGTGTTGAGTCTGGTTGCTGGTGAAATCTGCCAGATAATAGGATTTTCCAGAGGACAAATGCATATTTTCAGCGGATAAAACAGGTTCCCGTTTCGAAGGCGATTGGTCAATATCTGCAACAAAAAAGCCTTTTTTGGGAATGGAGTATACATAGCCCTCTGCAATTAATTGTGCGTAAGCATTTTCTACCGTTATCACACTGATACCCAGATTTTTTGCAAAACTACGTTTTGATGGTAGCTTATCACCAGGATGTAAAACTTCCTGAAGTATGTCATTTTTAATACATTTATATAAATGTTCATATAAAGAATCTGAACCTAAATTCGTAAATGAGTAGGTAAGCATAATCGATATTTCCTCCAAACTGACTATTCTGAATATATTTAAAATGAGTATTTTAATATGGTCAGAAATAATTATAATGAATGTTATTGAAATTGTCTACCAGATTATGTGAAATAGGATAAAGAAAAGGAGAAAAAAGATGGCAGAAAACAGATATGGATTAAACAAACAGTTGGCACAGATGTTAAAGGGTGGCGTAATTATGGATGTTACAACACCAGAACAGGCAAAGATTGCAGAAGAAGCGGGAGCTTCCGCAGTTATGGCTTTGGAACGTATTCCTGCAGATATTCGTGCAGCAGGCGGAGTATCCAGAATGAGTGACCCTAAAATGATCAAGGGAATTCAGGAAGCAGTATCCATTCCGGTAATGGCAAAATGCCGTATTGGACACTTTGTTGAGGCACAGTTATTAGAAGCGATTGAGATTGACTATATTGATGAAAGTGAAGTGTTATCACCGGCAGATGATGTATATCATATTGATAAAACAAAGTTTAAAGTACCATTCGTATGTGGTGCAAGGGATTTAGGAGAAGCACTTCGTCGTATCAATGAAGGTGCATCTATGATTCGTACAAAGGGTGAGCCAGGTACAGGAGATGTGGTACAGGCAGTACGTCATATGCGTATGATGAACAGTGAAATTGCTAAGATTACAGCTATGCGTGAGGATGAATTATTCCAGGAAGCAAAAGAATTACAGGTACCATATGATTTAGTACAGTATGTACATGAAAATGGAAAACTTCCGGTTGTTAATTTTGCAGCAGGTGGAGTAGCAACTCCTGCAGATGCAGCTTTGATGATGCAGCTTGGTGCAGAAGGTGTATTTGTAGGTTCAGGTATCTTTAAGTCAGGGAATCCAAAGAAGAGAGCAAGTGCGATTGTACAGGCAGTCACAAATTATACAGATGCAAAATTGATTGCTTCCTTGTCAGAAGATTTAGGAGAAGCAATGGTAGGTATCAATGAGCAGGAAATCGAATTATTAATGGCTGAGCGTGGAAAATAATTAGGAGGCATGCAAATGACAATAGCAGTAGTTGCTGTACAGGGAGCATTTATTGAGCAAGAACAAAGATTGCAGGAGCTTGGTGTAGATTGTATCGAACTGAGAAAAAAAGAAGATTTAGAGCAACCTTATGATGGAATTGTACTTCCAGGTGGAGAAAGCACTGTACAGGGAAAGTTATTAAAAGAATTGGATATGTTTGATACGATACATAAGCAGATACAAGAAGGTATGCCTGTGTTTGCTACTTGTGCCGGATTGATTTTATTGGCTGGTGAGTTGGAAAATGATACGAGAAGTTACTTTAAGACTTTACCGGTAACGGTACGTCGAAATGCTTATGGAAGACAGCTTGGAAGTTTTCATACAGAGCAGGAAGTAAAGGGCATTGGTGTAATTCCTATGACATTTATTCGTGCCCCTTATATTTCTAAGGTTGATAGTAAAGTGGAAGTTTTGGCAACGGTAGAAGAACATATCGTGGCTGTAAAATATAAAAATCAATTAGCAATGTCCTTCCATCCGGAATTAGATGAAGATGTAAGAATTCATCAGAAATTTGTAGAAATGGTAAAGGCGTATAACAGTCAGTCTTTCGAACCATTGGATGAAAAAATTGGTTAAGTTGTAGGTAGACAAGATAATCGGGTACATTTTAAGTCTGTTATCTATTCTGGCATTTTATGAATGACTCTGGCTGCACTGTTGTCTATAGGAAGATACCATAGCTACTTGACAACATTTTTATTGTTAATATAATAATTGTATAGGATTGCATTTATAGAAGGGCAGATAAAGATAATATTGATAACAGAAAAGAGGAAACAGGATGAAAACAAAGGTATTTATTGATGGTAGTGAAGGAACAACAGGACTTCGTATTCATGAACGTTTTCAGGGACGCGACGATATTGAATTGTTAAAAATCAGCTCGGAGCTTAGAAAAGACCCTGCTGAGAGAAAAAGGTTAATTAATAGTGCAGATATTGCATTTTTATGTCTTCCGGATGCGGCAGCAAGAGAGTCTGTATCGCTTGTGGAAAATGATCACGTTGTAATCATAGATACCTCAACAGCACATAGAACAGAGGAAGGATGGGCTTATGGTTTCCCAGAGCTTTCTAAGGCACATAAAGAAGCAATTATAAAGGGAAAGAGAATTGCAGTTCCTGGTTGTTATGCTTCTGGATTTATTTCTTTGGTATATCCACTTGTAGCAGGTGATATTTTACCAAAAGATTATCCGGTAAGTAGTTTTGCATTATCTGGTTATAGTGGAGCAGGAAAAAAGGCAATTGCTGTCTATGAAAGTGAAGACAGACCAAGTCAGTTTTCTGCTGGTCGTGAGTATGCACTTACACAACAGCATAAGCATTTAAAAGAGATGCAAAAGATTACAGGAATTGAGAGAACTCCACTGTTTTCCCCAATTGTAGATGACTATTATAGTGGAATGGTAGTATCGGTTCCATTGTATACAGATTTGTTGAATGGAAAGCAGACACCAGAGAGTCTCCTTGCTTATTTTGCAGAATATTATAAGGGACAGGAATTTATTCAGGTTAGTGCAGCAGATGATGAGATTGCGCAAAGTGGTTTCTTAGCTGGTAATGGGATGTCAGGCTGGGATGGATTAAAGATTTATGTAACAGGAAATGAAGAGAGAATCGTTGTAACAGCACAGTTTGATAACCTTGGAAAAGGTGCTTCTGGTGCAGCAATCGAATGTATGAATCTGGTTTTAGGTTGTGAGCCAACAAAAGGCTTGCAAATTTAATTCGTATCCGTTACAATAACATCATGTGAGAACGAATGAAATAAGTAATACAGTGAAGAGAACAAGTAAGACAGAGGGTATCTTTCAGAGAGTATTCGGTTGGTGTGAGAATACAGATATTCTGTTCTGAATACATCTTGGAGTAGCTGCCTGAAATAATAGTAGGGTATGACGGGAGCGCCCGATATAGCGTTAGGATTTTATCCTGCTGAGAAAGACCTAGTCTTTGAAGCAGAGGTGGTACCGCGATAACTCGCCCTCTGTTCATCTTTTGATGAACAGAGGGCTTTTTGCTGGCTCGGATACCTTATGTTATTACGTTATCTACACTGAAAAAGAAAGGAAAGAAAAATAATGACAGTTTATGACGAATTAGTTGCAAGAGGTTTAATTGCACAGGTAACAGATGAGGAAGAAATTAGAGAATTAATAAATAATGGAAAAGCAACTTTTTATATTGGATTTGACCCAACTGCAGATTCTTTGCACGTGGGACATTTTATGGCTCTTTGTCTTATGAAACGTTTACAAATGGCAGGAAATAAGCCAGTAGTATTGATTGGTGGAGGAACGGGACATATTGGTGACCCATCTGGAAGAACAGATATGAGACAGATGATGACCTCAGAAATCATTCAGCACAACTGCGATTGTTTTAAAAAGCAGATGGAGCGTTTTATTGAATTTGGCGAAGATAAGGCAATTATGGTAAACAACGCAGATTGGTTATTAAAATTAAATTATGTAGATTTATTGCGTGAAGTGGGACCACATTTTTCGGTAAATAATATGCTTCGTGCAGAATGTTATAAGCAGCGTATGGAAAAAGGATTGAGCTTTTTAGAGTTTAACTACATGATCATGCAGTCTTACGATTTTTACTATTTATTCCAGAACTACGGATGTAATATGCAGTTCGGTGGAGACGATCAATGGTCTAATATGCTTGGTGGAACAGAATTGATTCGTCGTAAACTTGGTAAAGATGCATATGCGATGACAATTACATTGTTATTAAATTCCGAAGGAAAGAAGATGGGTAAAACTGCAAACGGAGCAGTATGGTTAGATCCAAATAAGACAACACCATTTGAATTTTTCCAATATTGGAGAAATGTAGGTGATGCAGATGTTCTAAAATGTATCCGTATGCTTACATTCCTTCCATTAGAAGAAGTAGAAAAGATGGATTCCTGGGAAGGAAGTCAATTAAACGAAGCGAAAGAAATTTTAGCTTATGAATTGACTGCATTGGTTCATGGAGAAGAGGAAGCAAAGAAGGCAAAAGAAGCATCACATGCCTTATTCTCTGGAAAAGGTGGCGATGATTCAAATATGCCAACAACAGAACTGGAAAAGGATAAATTGACAGAAGGCAGCATTGGAATTCTTGATTTAATGTTAGAGTGCGGTTTGGTTGCTTCCAAAGGAGAAGCTAGACGACTTGCAAAGCAGGGCGGTGTGTCTGTAGATGAGGTAAAGGTGGACGAAAATGCCCGCATAACAGAAGAACAGCTTGTAAACAGCATTAAGCTTCGAAAAGGCAAAAAGGTGTTCCACAAAGTTATCTTGAAATAGAAGGGAATGTTACAATGAAAGAGAAAAATCCATTATTGGTATTTATAATAGGTGTAATACTGCTTGGTGGAGGATTATACTGGTTGTTTAATTCCGTTGTAGTAGAGTCGACATGGGGTTATGGTTTTCATTTTGGAAGTATGAATATGCCTTCTGGATTGGTAATCGTACCATTGATAGCAGGTGTATTTTGGTGGGTGATGAAACCAGATTCCTTTTTAGCTAAGGTTTTGACTATATTAGGTGTTGTAATTATTGTGGCTTCTATTATAGCTAGTGTACAATTCCATTTTATGCAAAAATCTTTATATGAATATATTATTATGATAATATGTATTGTGGCGGGTGCTGCATTATTAGCAAGAGTTTTGTTTATGGGTGATGGAAAAAAATAATAGAAGGAACGATAATAGAGAAACGCATATGTTTACGATAGGCTCTTTGAGCAGTTCGGGGAATTGTTCCTGTACTACTTTAAGGAGCCTATTATCTTATTACCCATAAAAAGTTTGATTTTTTTTGCAAGATTGAAAAGAAAAGAGTGTATATATAAGAGGAAAGTAGTTTGCCTTTTTAGGAAAACATAGGCCTCTCGTATGCAGGAGGTGATTTTGTTGCGCGACAAAAAGATAGTAAAACTGATTGTAAAAAAAGAGGAAGAAGGTTTAAAGGCACTTACAGAAAAATATGAAAAGTTACTTACATATATAGCAACAGGAATTTTGGGAAATAATAGAGAAGATGTTGAAGAGTGTGTGAATGACACATATCTAAAAGCCTGGAATCATATGCAGGAATTTGATTTTGAAAAAGCATCTTTAAAGACATATATGTCTGTAATTGTTCGCAATACTGCAATTAATCGTCTGCGAAAGATTAGTAGGACAGAAGGAACGGCTCAAAAGGATGAATTGTGTGATTTGGCAGAGGACTATGCGGATCAGAGACAGGATGTAGAAGCTACTATGGAACGAAAAGAGAGCATGCGTGCACTTAATGAAATCATAGCAAATATGAAAAAGAGGGACCGGGAATTGGTGCTTCGGAGGTATTATTATTTGCAGAGTTCCAAGGAAATCGCATTTCATATGAAAATGAGTGTCAATGCAGTAGATAGTAAACTGAGTCGTCTTCGTAAGCAGATGAAGCAGGAATATAATGTGATGACAGGTGAGGAAAGGTAGGAGCGGTAAGTATGGAAAAGTACGTATGGATTGATATGTTCGAAAAACTGGATGCTTCTTTACTGGATGAATTACATATAGAAAAAGACTTGAAAAGACACAAGAATCGAATACAGACATTATTTGCAAAGGGACATGTAAAAACTGCCAGTGTAGTAGCAGCTATAAGTTTAGTTGTGACTGGGGCATTGATTGTATTTTTACAAGTAAGAAAGAAATTTTGTTGTAGAAGACCGGCATAGTTTATGGGTATTCTAGAAAGTATTATGAAAGGAAAGTTTTGACTTAATAGTTCATAGTACGAAATAAAAAAGAAAATAGCCTGCATGCAGGATATTTATATATGTGGAAAAGTCTGCTTAATTAAAAAGAGAGCGGCTACCGCAAAAAAAATAAATGAGGAAGGCACGAAATGTGTATGCTCATAAAAATGAAAAGGAGAACAAAAAGATGTTAGAAAAACTTAAGGAAATGTTAGCAGATCAATTAAAGATGGATGTAGATACTATTGATCCAGAGAAAAATTTAAAGGATGATTTAGGCGTAGATTCATTAGATTTATTTGAGTTTGTTATGGCTTGTGAAGAAGAATTTGATGTAGAAATTGATACAGAAGAAGTTTCTAACTTTACAAACTTAAAGGAAGTTGCTGAATATTTAGAAAAAATTAAGGGTTAATAACCAGAAATAAGAGATAAAGGAAGGTATTTTGCAATGCAGACAGAAGTAACAGAATTATTAAATATCAAATATCCGATTTTCCAGGGAGGTATGGCAAATATTGCTGAACATAATCTGGTTGCGGCGGTATCAAATGCAGGAGGCTTAGGAATTCTTGCAGCAGGAGGATTAAATGCAGATCAGGTGCGTGAAGAAATTAAAAAGACAAAAGAGCTTACGGACAAGCCGTTTGGTGTAAATGTAATGCTTTTAAATCCAGCAGCACCAGAGATTGCAAAAGTTTTAGTTGAAGAGAAGGTTCCTGTAGTAACAACAGGAGCAGGAACACCAGAGCCATACATGAAGGCATGGTTAGAAGCGGATATAAAAGTGATTCCTGTAGTTGCTTCTGTTGCACTTGCAAAACGTATGCAAAGATGTGGAGCCGCTGCTGTTATAGCAGAAGGGTGTGAATCTGGTGGACACATTGGCGAGAGTACAACGATGACATTGGTGCCACAGGTTGTAGATGCAGTAGACATTCCTGTAATTGCAGCTGGTGGTGTGGCAGATGGAAGAGGTTTTGCAGCAGCTTTAATGCTTGGCGCAAAGGCGGTACAAATAGGTACTCGTTTCCTTGTTGCATCTGAGTGTATTGTACATGAAAACTACAAACAATTAGTAATAAAAGCAAGAGATATTGATTCGGTGGTTACAAGCCGCTCTACTGGGCATCCGGTACGCGTATTGAGAAACGCTATGACGAGAGAATATCTAAAGATGGAAAAAGAAGGAAAAGGATTTGAAGAATTAGAACACTTAACTTTGGGTTCTTTAAGAAAAGCTGTATTTGACGGAAATATAAAAGAAGGTTCCTTTATGGCTGGTCAGATTGCAGGATTGGTTCATGAAGAACAGAGTGCAAAAGAAATTATTGAAGATATTATGCAGGATACCGAACAGGTGTTAAAAAAATTCTGCAACTAGAAAGGACAAGAAAATGGGCAAGATAGCATTTGTATTTCCAGGTCAGGGAGCACAAAAAATAGGGATGGCAAAAGATTTCTATGATACTTTTGATAGCAGCAAGAGAATCTTTGAGGCTGCAAATGAAGTATTAGATGTAGATATACAGAAAATTTGTTTTGAAGAGGAAGAAAAGATTAATCTAACAGAATATACACAGCCGGCACTTTTGACGGCATGTGCAGCAATGTTACAGCCGGTATGTGATATTGTAAAACCAGATATGGCTGCTGGATTAAGTTTAGGAGAATATACGGCTCTTGTTACATGCAAGGCTATGAATTTTAAAGATGCAGTAAAGGTAATAAGAGCACGCGGAAAATATATGCAAAATGAAGTACCGGTAGGAATTGGTGGTATGTATGCTGTTCTTGGTGCAAAAAAAGAACTAGTAGCAGAAGTCTGTGATAAAATTGCAGATGTTTACGTTGCAAATTATAACTGTCCAGGGCAAATTATTATTTCTGGGAAGTTGGGTGCTTTGGAAGAAGCAAAGAAGGAACTAACAGAGCAGGGAGTAAAGCGTGTTATGCCGTTAAAGGTTAGTGGACCATTTCATTCGGGCATGTTAGTTGGAGCAGGAGAAAAACTTGCAAAGGAATTAGAACCAATAAAACTAGAAGCATTGGAAATGCCTTATGTAACAAATGTGACTGCTGAAGTTGTTAAGGAAAAGGAAAGTATTAAAAAATTATTGGAACAGCAGGTTTCTTCTTCCGTGCTTTGGGAAGATAGTGTAGAAAAAATGATTGCAGAAGGCGTAGATACATTTATTGAAATTGGACCAGGACATACACTTACCAGTCTGATTAAAAAAATCGATCGTCAGGTTAGGTTATTTAATGTAGAAAAGATAGAGGATTTGGAAAAACTTCGGGAAGCATTCCGATAAAGACAGAAAATGAAATGAGGTAAAGCGATGTTAACAGGAAAAGTAGCCCTTGTGACAGGCGCAGGGAAAGGTATCGGTTGTCAGATTGCAAAAACACTTGCATCTTATGGAGCAACCGTTGTATTAAATTATGCACATTCAAAAGAAGCAGCAGAAGAAACGGCAAAAGAGATTTGTGAAAATGGTGGAAAGGCATCTGTTTATGGTTGCAATGTATCAGATTTTAATGCGGTTGCACAAATGATGAAAGCGGTTGCAAAAGAGCAGGGCAGCATTGATATTTTGGTGAATAACGCAGGTATAACCAAAGATAACTTAACAATGGTTATGAAAGAAGAAGAATTTGATGCAGTTATCAATACAAATTTAAAAGGTGCATTTAATTGTATGCGTCATGTGACAAGACAAATGTTACGTCAAAAGGGTGGACATATTATTAATATATCTTCCATTGTTGGACTGGTTGGAAATGCGGGACAGATTAATTATAGTGCATCTAAAGCCGGAGTAATTGCGATGACAAAATCATTGGCAAAAGAGTTGGGTGGAAAAGGTATTACAGTAAACGCTGTTGCACCAGGTTTTATTGATACAGATATGACACGGGTTTTAAAGGAAGAGGTAAGAGAAAAATTAAAAGCGCAGATTCCATTAAATCGTCTTGGAAGTACGCAGGATATTGCAGAAACAGTAGCGTTTCTAGCTTCAGATAAAGCATCTTATATTACAGGACAGACGATTTCGGTAGATGGTGGAATGTATGCGTAAGGAGGATCTTATGAATAAAAAAAGAGTAGTAGTGACTGGTATGGGAGTAGTTTCTCCTATTGGAAATTCAGTAGATAGTTTTTGGGATAGTATAAAAGAAAAAAAAGTCGGTATCAGAGAGATTGATCGTTTTGATACAACAGATTATAAGGCAAAACTTGCAGCCATGGTAAATGATTTTGATGCAACACAATATATGGATCCAAAGTCTGCAAGAAGAATGGAATTATTTTCACAGTATGCAGTTGCGGCAACAAAACAGGCACTTGACCAGGCTGGAATGGATTTAGAAAAAGAAGATTGTACTCGTATTGGTGTTTCCATAGGTTCCGGGGTGGGAAGTCTTACTGCTATGGAAAATGCTTATGATAAAATTATAACAAAGGGACCAAAAAGAATACCACCTATGTTAGTACCTATGATGATTACAAATATGGCGGCAGGAAATGTTTCTATTCAGTTTGGTTTAAAAGGAAAAAGCCTGAATGTAGTAACTGCCTGTGCTACAGGTACACACTCCATTGGAGAGGCATGTCGTTCGATTCAATGTGGAGATGCAGATGTAATGGTGGCAGGAGGAACAGAGGCTGCTATTTCCAAAGTAGGTGTTGGCGGTTTTGCAGCATTAACTGCATTGACAACCTCAACAGATCCGACACGTGCGTCTATTCCATTTGACAAAGAAAGAAGTGGATTTGTAATGGGAGAAGGTGCAGGAGTTGTTGTGTTGGAATCCTATGAACATGCGGTAAATCGTGGCGCAACTATTTTGGCAGAATTAGTTGGATATGGTGCAACAAGCGATGCTTATCATATTACTTCTCCTGCAGAGGATGGAGAAGGTGCAGTACGTTCTATGGAACTTGCTGTGAAAGAAGCACAAATTACACCAGATGAGATTGATTATATTAACGCACATGGTACAAGTACCCATCACAATGATTTGTTCGAAACCATGGCAATAAAAAAAGCATTTGGAAAACATGCCTATGAATTAAACGTTAACTCAACAAAGTCTATGATTGGTCATTGCCTTGGTGCAGCTGGTGCGTTAGAGTTTATTGTATGTGTAAAATCGGTAATGGAAAATTATATTCATGCTACAGTAGGATATAAAGTACCAGATGAGGAACTTGATTTGAATTATACAATTGAGCCGGAAACTGGAAAAACCGTTAACTATGCATTAAGCAATTCATTAGGTTTTGGTGGACATAATGCAACACTTGTTGTAAAAAAGTTTGATAAATAGGGTGGAAGAAAAGATGGAATTAGATTTAGAAGCAATTTTAAAGATTATGGATAAATTTGACCGCAGTGAAATGACAGAATTTAAATACGATAATGAAGAGTATACATTCCGTTTAAAATCAGAAAAAAAGCAGGAATATGTTGTTCCATCTGCGGCACCTGTAGTAGTGTCACAACAGGAAATGGTTGCAGCTAGCGAGCAGCCAGCAACTAAAAACGCAGAAGGAACTTTTATCAAGTCACCTTTAGTTGGTACATTTTATTCTGCAAAGGCAGAAGGGGAGGCTCCTTTTGTGTCCGTTGGTGATACTGTAAAAAAAGGTCAAGTTATTGGCATCATTGAAGCAATGAAATTGATGAATGAGATTGAAGCAGAATCCGATGGTGTTGTAGCAGAAATTTTGGTTGAAAACGAGCAATTAGTTGAATATGGTCAGCCATTGATACGTTTGAAATAGTTTGGTATATACATATCAGTAAAAGAATTAAAGTGAACATTGTTGTGTGAGTAGATAGGAAAGAGAAAAGAGGAAATATATGCTTGGAATAAAGGAAATTGAACAACTCATTCCACATAGACATCCATTTTTATTGGTGGATCGTATTGATGAGTTAGAACCAGGAAAACGCGCAGTTGGCGTAAAATGTGTAACCTATCATGAAGATTTTTTTAGAGGACATTACCCACAGAAGCCTATTATGCCGGGAGTATTAATTGTAGAAGCATTGGCACAGGTAGGAGCTGTTGCGATTTTATCGGCAGAGGAATATAAAGGAAAGACTCCTGTATTTGGTGGCATCAATAAGGCAAAGTTTCGTGAAAAAGTGGTACCGGGGGATTGCTTGAAATTAGAAGTTGAGATGATTAAAGTAAAAGGACCGATTGGAATTGGTAAAGCGATTGCTTATAAGGGAGATAAGGTTGCCACAGAAGCAGAGCTGACATTTGCCTTATTATAAGTTTTAAGTATGGAAAAGAGGATGGTTTTGTGAAAGGAAATCGGATAAAACGTGTACTGATTGCGAATCGGGGAGAAATTGCAGTTCGTATTATACGTGCATGCAGAGAGATGGGGATTACAAGTGTAGCAATTTGTTCGGATATAGATAAAGAAGCTATGCATGCACAACTTGCAGATGAGTGTATATGTATCGGTTCATATAAATTAAAAGACAGTTATTTAAATATGGAACGTATTTTAAGTGCAGCAATAGCTGCGGATGTGGATGCGATTCATCCTGGTTTTGGTTTTTTGTCAGAAAATAGCAAGTTTGTGAAAATGTGTCAGGAGTGCAATTTTGCATTTATTGGTCCAAGTATGGAAAGTATGGAGCAGATGGGAAATAAATCAGAGGCACGTCGTGTAATGAAAAAGGCGGGAGTTCCTATTATTCCAGGTGGAGATACACCATACGTTGATGTGATAGAGGCCAAGGCTGAAGCTGAAAAAATGGGATATCCGGTTATCATAAAAGCTGTATCTGGCGGTGGCGGAAAGGGAATGCGTGTTGTTGAGCGTGAAGAAGATTTTGAAGATTTATTTATCACGGCACAAAAGGAGTCAGAAAATGCCTTTGGTGATTGCAGTATGTACCTCGAAAAATATCTGACTAATTGTCGGCATATCGAAGTACAGATTTTGGCAGACCAACATGGAAACGTGGTTTATTTAGGAGAAAGAGATTGTTCTATTCAACGAAAACATCAAAAGGTAATAGAAGAAACTCCATCCATTGCTGTGTCAGACGAATTAAGAAAAAAAATGGGAGAGACAGCAATCAAAGCGGCCAAAGCAGCAAATTATTATTCAGCGGGTACGATTGAATTTCTATTAGATAAAGAGAACAATTTTTATTTTATGGAAATGAATACTCGTATTCAGGTGGAACATCCGGTAACAGAAGAAGTAACAGGTATTGATATTGTGAAAGAAATGATACGGATTGCGGAAGGAAAAGAATTGCCTTTTAAACAGGAAGATATTAAGATTTCTGGTCATTCCATTGAATGTCGTATCAACGCAGAAAGTCCAGAACAAAATTTTGCACCTTGTCCTGGCGTGATTGAAAGTCTACATTTGCCAGGCGGAAATGGTATTCGTGTGGATTCTGCGGTATATCAGGGATATAAGATTCCATCCTGTTATGATTCTATGATTGCAAAACTTATTGTACATGGAGAAAATAGAGAGGTTGCAATTCGAAAAATGCAAAGTGCGCTTAGTGAGATGATTATTGAAGGCGTTAAAACAAATGTAGAGTTTCAGTACCATTTGATTGGGGAAGATGCATTTAAGCGTGGAGATGTAAACTGGATTAATCAAAAATATTTCAGTTAACGGTTAGGAGCGAGAATTATGTTATTTCGTACACAGGGACGTAAGTCGAAGAAAATCATAGAAAATTACCATCGTCAACAGTTGACAGAGGGATTATTTCAAAAATGTGAGGCATGTAATCAGATTGTGTATACAGAAGATGTAATAGAAAAGAAACATGTGTGCCCAAACTGCGGACATTATTTTCGAGTTACACCAATGGAACGTCTTGGTATGGTGCTTGACAGTGGAAGTTTTGAGGAATGGGATAAGGATTTAAAAACTAAAAATCCATTGGACTTTCCAGAATATGAAAAAAAGATTGCAAGAATGCAACAAAATACAGGTTTATCGGAAGCGGTAGTAACTGGAAAAGGAAAAATTGGTGGAATCGAAACGGCCATAGGCGTTATGTCAGCTAATTTCATGATGGGAAGTATGGGGATGATTGTTGGAGAAAAGATTACCCGTATGGTGGAACGTGCTACACAAAAGGGACTTCCGGTTATTCTGTTTTGTTGTTCCGGTGGTGCTAGAATGCAGGAAGGTATGATGTCACTAATGCAGATGGCAAAAACTTCGCAAGCTTTGAAGCACCATAGTGATACAGGACAGTTGTATATATCGGTATTAACGGATCCTACAACTGGTGGTGTAACAGCAAGTTTTGCTATGTTAGGTGATTTAATTTTGGCGGAACCAAAAGCTTTGATTGGATTTGCAGGACCACGGGTAATTGAACAGACTATTCATCAAAAATTGCCAGAAGGATTTCAAAGTGCGGAGTTTTTACTGGAACATGGAATGATTGATAAAATTGTATCTAGAAAGAAAATGCGTAAGGTATTGTATTTCTTGTTACAAAGTTCTGGATATCATGCAAATGGAAAGGGTGAAGAAAAAAATGGATGAATTAGAAATGACAGAATCTATGGAAGTGGAAAAAGATGAATTAAAAAAAAGAACCCTTACAGCATGGGAAAAAGTGCAGATTGCAAGAGATAATGATCGTGCGTACACACAGGATTATATCAATCACATTTTTGATCAATTTATGAAATTGCATGGGGATCGGTTATTCCGAGACGACGGATCTATCGTGGGTGGAATTGCCTCTGTAGATGGACAGTTTGTAACGGTGATCGGACAGCAAAAGGGCAGAAATTTAAAAGAAAATGAAAAGAGAAATTTCGGAATGCCTTATCCAGAGGGATATCGAAAAGCACTTCGTTTGATGAAACAGGCAGAAAAATTCAATCGTCCAATTATTTGTTTTATTGATACGCCGGGAGCGTATTGTGGAATGGATGCAGAGGAGAGAGGACAGGGCGAGGCCATCGCCAGAAACTTGTATGAAATGGCAGGAATTAAGGTGCCTATCTTATCAATCGTAATTGGAGAAGGTGGAAGTGGTGGTGCATTGGCGCTTGGTGTGGCAAATGAAGTTTGGATGCTGGAAAATGCTACTTATTCTATTCTTTCACCAGAAGGTTTTGCCAGCATCTTATGGAAAGATAGCAAACGGGCTGGAGAAGCAGCAGAATGTATGAAGATTACAGCACATGAGCTAAAAGAGCTAGGCATTGTAGAACAGGTTATAAACGAAGAAGAACCGATTACAAATATAAATTGTCAAGGAGTATGTGACTGTTTAAGAGAAAAAATCATTGACTTTTTGAAAAAATATAGAGGAAAAACGAAAGAAGAGATTGTGGAAGAACGTTATCAGCGTTTTCGTAAATATTAATACAAGGATTATTAGTATTTTATACATAGGCTTGTTTTAATGTGGGAGAGTATTCTATAGATTAGAAAATTTGAATATTAAATAAAAATGCCATCTGCAAAGTTTATCGCAGATGGCATTTTTGCATTAACCATTTTTGGTGTTAGTTTTTTGTTTCCATCTAGGTTTTAGTACCCATTGTAATGGTGTTTCCCAAAAAGGAAGTGATAAAAATATTGTTAGCAGTATGGATAATATTAATAGTACAAACATAGTTGGTTTATTTCCAAAATGCTCTAATAATCTGTCTGCGTTGTAAAAATGATAAAATATGTAAATCAGTCCACGATGGAGAGTATATACTTGAATGCTTCTGCTACCCCAAGTACTAATTATACTGTTTCTGTTTGGAGTAAGTGCAATGGCAGAGAAGATTAGTAAAAATATAACAATATAGTAAAGTGCACGATACCAAAAATAATTAATCCCATATTTATCAAGTGTTTCACGTCCGGTTACAAGTGGGTGCCAAAGGTTGGTTGCATTAGGTATAAATTGAATATAACATGCCCATGTAAGGAAAATACCTACACCGATAATCTTAAAATAAAATTTTAATAAAAATTGTAATAACTTATGTCCATCTAGTAAATAACCTGCTAAAAAGAACGGATAAAATACAACGATACGTGAAGAAACAAATAAATCACCGATTGCATCATCATATCCTATAATACAGCCTAAAATAATCGAAAAAACAAACAGATAGACAGGTTGTACTTGCTGTAATAGTATAGTAAATAATACAAAAGCAATTAGTGCAAAAGCATACCATGGAACGCCTGATTCATCGAATAAAGAAAAGTCATAGTCTTCTTGAATTAGAATCTTACTTATAAAGATGCAAACCTTGCAAAAAACGTACAAAACAAAATATTCAAAACACTTTCTGTAATTTTTAGTCTGTATTGTTTTCTTGCTAAAAATTCCGCTGATAAAAAGAAAAGCCGGCATATGGAAGCCAAGTATAAAAACATATAATTTTTCAGAAATTATGGCGTCCTCTGTGTAACTATGGATAAAATGTCCAAATACAACAAGTAAGATTAAAACAAATTTTAAGGTGTCCCATTGGTAAATTCTTATGGGATGATTTGCTTCTTTTGGGTTCATGCTGTTACCTCGCTTATAGTTGATGATTCGTAAAATAACATATTAATAGATACAGTTTAGCATAACAGGAGTGAAAAAAAGATTCAAGTGCAATAATGGATCTTTTATGTGTCATTTTTGTTGCAGTTTTGCGTTGTTGTAAGGATATAGACATTTTAAGGAACAATTTGTATAATGAAAGCAGAAATTAGTAGTCAAAAGCGGGATGTTCGCAGAAAAAGGATAAAAGGAAGAGGTTAGAGATGGAAAATGTAATTCAGCTTCCGGGGATGGAATATTTAAAGTGCGTGATAAAGGAATTGGAATTGGAACTTTGGAAAAGTGAAGAAGATCCAAGTACATCCTGGAGAATTACTTATATGTATAATGACAGTGTGGAAAGCTATCTACAATTAGATGATGTTGTGATAAAGGGGAAATATGAAAAGGAAAAAGCGTGTACATCGCTTCAATTGGTAAAGGAAGAAGAAAGATATGGTTTAGTTGGACAACAGGAAAAGCGCTTCTTTTCTATTTGGTTTTCTAAAGTTACTTTTTTTGCCAAATTGTATCGATATGCGGACATTGGTCATTTTTGGGTTAAGGGAGAGGAACCCTACCGCCAACTTGTTTATGAATTGGAAATTATTCAGGATAAAAAAAGATATCTTGGTGAATGGGCATGTAATGAAAAAGAGTTAAAATTGCTTGCACTGCTGGATTTTTCACCGATACGGAGTTTTTATTGCGTTCCGTGGGAAGAGGGCTATTGCTTTCCTACCAAGAAAAATGGAATGGATGCTTATGAAGAAGTATTGGATGACATGGAAAAATCCAGAAAAAAGAATAAAAAAATAGGGGACTGTTATTTTTCGAGTGCTTGTATAGAAAAGCAATGGGAGTTACAAAAGGCATTGTTGGATCAATTAAAACAAGCACCTACCAAAGAGAAGGAAAAAGAAATTTATAAAACATTAACCAGTAAAAAAGGAAATCTTGTGTATCAATGGTTACAGAAAGAAATTTTGGAGGCCTCATCTGTCTATGGAGAAAGAAGATTTGGTGAAAAAGAAGATTTTTTTGTGGAAGAACAGAGGAAAAAATGGATACAAAAGTGGACAGGGCAAGGTTGGATTGGAACATATCCCAATTTTTCACGAAGAAAAGGAATTTTTTATGAACAAATGCATGTAATGGAGGAATTACCATTTACAACAGAGGCGATGCATTATACGTTTCATTGTCTAATATCTAAATGTATTTTTTATAAGAAAAAAAGCTTAAAGCGCTATTTTGGTATAAAAAAAGAAATGTTACCACTTAATTTTGGATTTTTTTCTGGCTGTGGAACTGGGAAAATTTATTCGCATAAGTGTAGTCTCAGAATGGAAAAATAAAAGAAAAGGAGAATAGAGAGAATGGAAGAACAAAGAAAGGTAGAAGAAGGAAAAGTACATAAAAGAAGAGTTCGTTATAAAGGCACGCATCCAAGGACTTTTGCAGAGAAGTATAAAGAACATGATCCGGAAAAATATAAAGATACTGTCGAAAAAGTCATTCGTAAAGGAAGTACACCTGCAGGAATGCATATTTCCATTATGGTACAGGAAATATTAGATTTTTTGTCTATTCAACCAGGGCAGGTTGGTATTGATGCCACACTTGGATATGGAGGACATACCTTGAAAATGTTAGAACAATTACAGGGAAACGGTCACATTTACGGATTGGATGTAGATCCGATCGAAAGTGAGAAAACGAAAAAAAGACTGGAAAGCAAAGGTTTTGGAGAAGATATCATGACGGTAAAGTTGTTAAATTTTAAGGATATCGACCAAGTATCCAATGAAGTTGGAAAGGTTAACTTTATACTGGCAGATTTAGGAGTATCTTCTATGCAGATTGACAATCCGGAGCGTGGATTTTCTTATAAGATTCATGGACCTTTAGATCTACGTTTAAATCCACAAAAAGGAATATCTGCTGCAGAACGATTAAAAGAGTTGTCTCCAGAAGAATTAGAAGGTATGTTAATTGAAAATGCAGATGAACCCTATGCAAAAGAAATTACTAAAGCAGTTTTCAAAAGGATGCGTATGGGAAAAGAAATAAAAACGACAACGGATTTACGAGAAATCGTTGAAGAAGTTGTGGGAAAACAAAAATTAGAAAATCCAAAGCAAGAAATAAAAAAATCCTGTCAAAGAACGTTTCAGGCATTAAGAATCGATGTAAATAGTGAATTTGAGGTTTTAGAGGAATTTCTGGAAAAACTTCCTAGTGTATTGGCGCCGGGAGGAAGAGTGGCAATTCTTACGTTCCATTCGGGAGAAGATCGAATGGTTAAAAAAATTTTTAAACGCATGAAAAAAGAAAAGATTTATAGCGATGTTGCAAGAGAGGTCATTCGTCCGTCTATGCAGGAGTGTCAAAGGAATCCAAGAGCAAAATCTACAAAAATGCGATGGGCTATTCGTGCAGAAGAATAGAAAGAAAATTATGAAATAGGAATTTGGTAACAGTTCAGCCGGGCAGAAATGATTGTGGAAATTACACATGACTGCTAGCAGGCTAAGTGCAATTTCCACAATCATTTCTATTGGGCTAACGCCAAACATGAATACACATTGAACACTTGGCGAAGTATTTTTG
>CADABQ010000045.1 GCA_902786205.1 uncultured Lachnospiraceae bacterium
TTTTGTAGAATTCCATGTAAATAGTATAACACTTTAACTACTAGTATTCTATTATTTTATACGGAATGTTGCGGAAGAACCTAAAAATTATACACTAACTTATGGTCTTGTTATTGGTAACGCTAGGGTGTGGAAAGTAACATGGTCTTTGAACTGCAACCTCTAGGTGATACATTTTTTATAAAACAAAAAAGAACTGTTATAATGAATTCAAATAACAGTTCTTTATGAGTGAGGGATATAGGGAGCTGATGTGGACTTGTCCACTTTGTTTCTGAATCGTTAGTCGCTTATTATTTTGTTTGCCAATGGAACTAAAGCATCATATTTATAATGAATGCTAGCTAGTTGTTTTTTTGCATCCTCTATTGTCCATGATGTAATTGTTTCATTAGGGTATTTGAATGGACAGCCCTTTTTAATCCATGCAAGTCTTATAAATCTCCATGTGATATCGCGAGCAACATATTCTTCGTCATCATAACCATCCAGTTCAGGTGCCATGTTGTGTAATTTTTCTTTATCATTGCCACAATATCTTTCTAAAATTTCCCCCTTTTCTAAAAAATCTGTAAAGTCGTATTCACTATTACAGCAGGGACAAATATCGCCCACTGAATAATCATGTTTAAAATCCCATCCACATATATGGCATGCCGTCATTTTTGAATCCTCCTTTTTTGTAAGATGTACTCTCGGAATCTCCCTTGCACCCACTTTTGCGACTGTTTTTCCGCCAGCTATACACAAATTTAATCAACGTACGCTCCACGTACGCCTCACCGAGAGTACATTAAAATGAATATGTATATATATCATAATAACATAATAATGACAATGCAACAAGAGACTTATAATGAAAGTTAAATTTTACAGTAACAGTTTGCTTCTGTGAAATAGTGATAAAGTGTACAATTCAAAGCAACTGGATACATTCTAATGTAAACTGTGTTATAATTACAGTGGTGTTCTACTTTTGTACATGGTTACCTAGCTACTACATAGTATCTGTATAGGTTTGTTGTAGATCACAGGTTGGTATTTTCGATACAAAAAATACTGTATGAAAGTTTACCATGTGTAGTTATGGAGCAAGTTCCTCATAAATGAGGGATTTAGGGGGTTGACGTGGAATTGTCCCTTTTATTCTGTATAACATTGCTGAAAATCATTACTGTTCACATACCTGTGAATGGTAACAGTCGCCAAGCAGATGTAGGATGAAGAAAAGTTTAGGAAAGGAGGATGTAGTAGACAGTGTTTTGTATCCTAGAAGTAATAAATATCCTTGACAATATTTTTAAATATACGATACAGTCTACTGCTAAAAAATAAGACATGTTTCGTTTGTGGGGAAAGATTTTCAAAGAGAATCGATTGGTAAAAGATATTGTAATATGCAATGATGATTATTCCATGAATCGTACAAAAAAAGTATATGATGCAATTGATAAAATTTGTGTTGCATTTGATTTGGCACACCCTATTTGGCTACAAGCCACGATACGGGATTTTCAACGGCATGATAAATGTCGGTTTACAAAGGATAATTTTCCAGAAGAAATTGATTTTGATTATTTGGAAATTCATGTGATAGAAGAGGATTATTAGAGTATATAGGGTTTTGAATTGGTAGCGGTTCAGTGTAGATCATTTGAAATTGTCATAAGAGTAATAATTGCTAAAAAAACCTACCTTTTCCAAAAGTGTTGTTGTGCTTTTGGGAATAGGTAGGTTTTTTTAGATATGTTATATTTAGTATTTTACGAATGTCAATTTGTGTAACAGTTCAGTCAGAAGGAATATTTTTAGCCAATCTGTATATTCTGGCACTTTATAAATGAATCTAGCTGAAATGTTACTAATTTTTGAATCATTACCTTATTTCTTTTGTCCGTATTTTCTAAGAATCTTGTCAATACGTTCTGCAGGGTTTAATAACTTGCTGATAGATTCATCGTGGTTTAAGGTATCAATAATTAATGCAATATATTTACTCATATCAACATTGATATAATACTCTTTTGATAAAAGTTCTTCTGTCTGGTATACAAGATTTGTTGTAAGCATACGGTAGAAGAGTCCTTCTTCGTAAGCCTTATCAAAACGTTCCAATCCATTTGTAAATAAACCAAAAGTAGAAACAATAAAGATACGGTTTGCATTTCTCTTTTTTAACTGTCTTGCAACATCAATCATACTGTCACCAGAAGAAATCATATCATCTACAATAATAGCATCTTTACCGTTTAAGTCAGGACCTAAGAAGTCATGTGCAACGATAGGGTTTCTACCATCTACAATCTGTGTGTAGTCACGACGTTTATAGAACATACCCATATCTACACCAAGAACAGTTGCAAGGTAAATAGCTCTACCTGTAGCACCTTCATCCGGGCTGATAACCATTAAGTGATCTGGATCACATTTGATATCGTCTACATTCTGAAGTAAAGCTTTAATAAACTGGTAGTTTGGCAAAATTGTTTCAAAGCCGTTTAAAGGAATTGCATTTTGTACTCTAGGATCATGTGCGTCGAATGTAATAATGTTGTCTACTCCCATACTGATCAATTCTTGTAATGCTAATGCGCAATCAAGAGACTCTCTGGAAGAGCGTTTATGCTGTCTGCTTTCATATAAGAAAGGCATAATAACTGTAATTCTTCTTGCCTTACCACTTACTGCGGCGATGACACGTTTTAAATCAGCGTAGTGGTCATCTGGCGACATATGGTTTTCGTGTCCACATACAGTATAAGTTAAACTGTAGTTACAAACGTCTACTAAAAGATATAAATCATCACCTCTTACGGATTCTTTGATGACACATTTTGCCTCACCAGAACCAAAACGTGGTGTGCTGACGTCTAAAAGATAAGAATCTTTTTTGTAACCGCGGTATGCTATGCTAGTGCTATTTTCGTCTTTACGCTTATTGCGCCAATCTACTAAGTATTCATCAACTTTTTGTCCAAGTGACTGACTGCTCTTTAAAGCAACCAAACCTAAGGAACCAACTGGAATTGTGTTAAAAATTTTCTGATCCTGTGACATGAAATATCCTCCGTTTACTAAAAGCTGAACTGTGTACGCACAAAAAATAAAAAGTTCACAGTTCGATAATAATAGGTTACATATATGCTATGATGCTGAGGTCAAAAGCCCCAGTCAATAGTCTCTTATCACTAACTTGTTAGCAAATCCTACCAAGTCCACCTTAATTTATACCATTATACATAATTTTCGTCAAGAAAAACTTATGGAAGGTTACTGTTCACACCCTAGCGTGACTAGGAACTATGGGAGTGCTTTCTTTATGCGAATATCTCTTCCAAAAAGTTTCAAAATGGTGTAGCCACTGGCAATGCGTGAAAAGATACGCTCACTGTATTGTTCTGCCAAATCATCTAAAGAAAGATTTGTTGAGATAATCGTAGATTTTTCGGATAACAGCCTTTCGTTTAAGCAAGTATAAAGTTGAGAGTTTGTAAAGCTATTTGCCAATTCTGTTCCGAGATCATCAATAATGAGCAGGTCGCAATCCAAAATACCTTCAAACTGTTCTTGAATCGTATAATCGTTTGTTTTGGAAAATTTGTGCTTTTCTAAAATGTCGAACAATTCAAAAGCAGTTAGGTAAATGACCGTGTGGGCGCTTTCAATCAATTCCTTTGCAATGCAGTTGCTTAGAAATGTTTTTCCGGCACCGGAATTTCCATATAATAAAATATTTTCAAATTTGGTATCAAAATTTTGAATAAATCTTTGGCAGGATGCCACTATATCTACCATGTTTTCATAAGAAGTAATACCGCTGGCGGGATCTACAAAATCCTGATCAAAATAGTCATAAGAAAAAGTAGCAAAGTTTTCTTTTTCAATGGCATTTCGAATATTGGATTGGTGGTAGAGTAAGTCCACGATGGCCTGCTTAAAACAGTGGCATTTATTTTTGCTAAGTAATATATGATCTTCATCTGGCCACACTTCATCGGTAATATAGCCGGTGTCCTTACAATCTGGACAGGTGTAAGTCAGCGTCAAATAATCTTGTGGATAACCATGTGCCATGAGAAGTGCTTTTTTATTTTCTGAAAGCTCTTTGTTGTCGGAGCGAAGCCGTTTAAGGGCGTCCTCATCGCCGAGAAGAGACAATTTTATGGCTTTTGTGGCATTGGAAGCAATTGCATGATCCAATTCTTTTAAAGCTGGAATTGCTTCGTAAATGGCATCCTGTTTTTCTCTAAGAATTCGATGGTTTTCTAACTGGCGTTTATCATATTCTCTTAAAATTTGGTTATATTGTTCATTTTTTAGAGGCATAATCCAACGATCCTTTCTTTTTACAAACATCTATTAATTAGGAATTTCGGCTTTTTGCTAACAATCGTTTTTCTAGAGAAGAATACTCTTCTTTTGAATAGTTTCGTTGTGGAAACTGATTGAATTTATTGTTGGTTGTGGGCCGTTTTACTGTGTTTGCTTGTTTTTGTTTGTGTTGCTGGTCTTGCTTGGAAATATCTGCAAGCGTATGTACACCTTTGTTGTGCCAACTTTCCAAAATAGAGTTTGCATAATTGAAGTCAGGTTTGTGTGTATTTAAAAGGGTACGATTGCAGGCGGCTTCAATAATCTGCTTATCAAATCCCCATTGTTTTACCCAACGGTCAATGCATTCTTGTTCGGCCTTTCCGGGAGTTCGGTTTAAACCAAAGGCTTTACAAACAACGGAATAATCTTCATTGTATGCCAGCATAGCTCGTTCTGCCTGTTCTGGTGTGCGAATGCCTTCGTTTGCCCATGAAATAGCTACGGCTTCAATATATTCCGGCCTTTTTTTGTGGCGTTCCCCGATGCAATAATCATATAGGTAGTAAATCAACTCAGGTGAAAATTTCAACTGGCGGTAAATAAAAGTGGCAGTTTGTACATCTTTTGGAGTCAGTGGTCGTTCCAAGTGGGATTCGGCCATTAATACAATAGAAGAAAATACACTGTCGTTTTGTTTTAGTCGATTGATTTCTTCTGCCGGGATTTCCTGACGAATGTTGGCATTTTGATTTTTAGCTGGTACAGTTGTTTGGGCATAACGTGATGCCTGTGTATACGTGGAGGTATTTGGTTCAATCGGACTACTTTTTGGAATACTTGAGCGGGAAGATTCAATTTTAGGTGTTTGCACTATGGATTGCTTTTTGTCTGTTGGTTCTAATAATTCCAAATCAGAAATAAAACCGTTGGAGGTATGGGTAAGTCGCACTAATTGTTCTTTTTCCCAGTAGCGTAAAGCACGTAGCACATCGCCCTCTGTAAAATCAAAATGATCCGAAATGGCCGAAATGGAAACTTCCTGCGAATTTGCCTGTATCAGTCGCAACAAATATAAGTAGATTTTTACATAGTTTCCATTTGCGGATGGCATATAATCATCTATGAAATTGTTGGAAATAATTGTAGTAGAACAATGTCCTGCATGGTATAATCGCATGAAAATTCCCTCCTGTAAAAAAACGTTCCTATGGTTAAAATTAGTATAACATAGGTGGATAAAAAAGGGCAAGGTTGTGAGTTATCCACCATTTTGGCTGTGGATAATGTGGATAATGTGAATAATTATTTTCAGTTCAAAGGTAAAATGTGCGTAAAGTGTCGTAAAATGCCATATTGTGAGAATTATAGTAGAAAAATTTGAAAATACTGAAATGTGGACAAGTAAAAAAAAATCCACAGTTGTTACCAACAAAAAAATGTTGATAACCCTGTGGATAATGTGGATAAATTATTTTCCAAGTAAGGATTCGCCCACTTTTACTATATCTCCGGCACCCATAGTTATTAACAAATCCCCGGTGACACAATTTTTTAATAAAAAGTTTTCAATTTCATCAAAAGATGGGAAATAGTAGGCTTCAGTTCCTAATTCTTTGATTTTTTCCATAATGTCTGCGGAAGAAATATCGCCTGGATCTACTTCTCTGGCAGCATAAATATCGGCAAGAACTACTTTGTCAGCTTTGGAAAGTGCTTCTGCAAATTGATCCAAAAATGCTTTTGTTCTTGTGTATGTGTGAGGCTGGAATACGCACCAGGTCGTTTTATGTGGATATTTCTTAGCAGCATCTAATGTGGCGGCAATTTCTGTAGGATGGTGTGCATAATCATCAATAATTGTGATTCCACGTACCTTACCCTTATATTCGAAACGTCGGTCTGTGCCTTCAAATGCGTCCAATCCTTCCTGAATATTTGCAATGGAAATATCTAGATAACGTGCCAATGCAACAGAAGCTAATGCGTTGGCAATGTTGTGTTCTCCGACAACAGAAAGTTTAATGTGTGTCAGTAAAGTTCCGTTTTCCATAACATCGAATGAACCATGACCAAGTTCGTCATAGGCAATATTTGTCGCATAATAATTGCAGGTCTGGTCTGAAATACTATAAGTAAGTACTTGTCCTTTGCAACAGTCTGCAATTTCTTTATAATTTTCAATATCTCCATTAATAATCAGTAATCCACTTTCTGGAAGGAGAGCGGTGAATTGTTTGAAAGAATTACGAATGTCCGCTAAATCTTTAAAGAAGTCCATATGGTCTTCTTCCACATTTAAGATCAAGTTGATTGTTGGATGAAATTTTAGAAAACTGTTCGTATATTCGCAAGCTTCTGTGACAAAGTTATCAGAATGTCCAATGCGAAGATTTCCATGAATTGCTTTTAAAATTCCTCCGACTGAAATAGTAGGGTCTAAATCTGCCGCAAGAAGAACTTCAGATATCATAGAAGTTGTTGTTGTTTTTCCATGTGTACCGGAAACAGCAATAGCACGAGGATAGTTTTTCATAACTTGTCCTACCATTTCTGCACGATCCATCATTGGAATACCTGCCTCTTTTGCGGCAATAAATTCTTCGTTTGTGTCACTGATTGCAGCCGTGTAAACAACCAGGTCGATATCTGATGTGATATTTTCTTTACATTGTCCGTATTTCACAGTAATACCAAGGCTTTCTAAATGTTTTGTAAGCTTAGATTCTTGTTGGTCCGAACCGCTTATAGTAAAGCCTTTTGCGTGAAGTAATTCGGCGAAACCGCTCATGCTGATACCGCCAATACCCATAAAATAAACATGTCCTTTTTTTTGAAAATCAATATGATACATAAGTACACTTCCTTTTTCTTATTTTCGTGGCAAAATCCTATCTTTCATTATAACCCTAAAAGAAAGAAAAAGAAACTAAAAGTTGAATTGTTACTTGTATCGTTTGGCAATTTCTAAATACTTAATTTAGAGGGTGTCTTGTGTGGACAGGAGGGCAGGAAAAAGATATAATAAGAAAGAATTGTTTTTGGGTGAAAAACCAAGTGAGAAGGAGTGTTATTATGAAAAGGAAAAAAGGCACAGGAAAACGTATGTTGGCGGGTATTCTTATGGTTGCTATGTTACTGGAAGGTGGTGCACTGGGAACTACATTTGCACAGACGACGGTTCCAGTTAAAACAAATACAAAAATACAGTTGCAACAAAATGAAGAAAAATTGGATATTTTCGATACAGAGGAAGTGCAGGTTGTGAGTGAAGTAGAATCACAAATTATGGCGGCAACTCCTGCGGCAGTACAGGGAGAGGATGTCATAACCAGTACAGGTCCTGCAGTTACCACACAACCAGCGGTTACAGAACAGGCAACGATGACACCGGAAGTGAAAGAGACAAAGAAACCAGAGGAAACCGCTCAAGTAGCCGTAACTACAGAACCAGCTATTACACCTGTAGCAACTCCAAAGGCTACGAAAGCTCCAACAGTAACAAAACCAACGTTTACGCTTCGGACAACTGGAAAGGGACAGGCAATTATAGGTTTGAAAAAGGCAAAAGGTGGCGTGGAAGGTTTTGTAGTATCTTTTTGTCGTGGAAATGGAAAATATAAGACCATAGGTACCTACAAAAATCAAAAGAATTTTTTGTATTTATCCAGATTGAAGGTAAACAAAACCTATACATTCCGTGTGCGTGCTTATAAAACGGTAAATGGTAAAAAACTTTACAGTAAGTATGCAACGAAAAAAATTAAGATTAGCAATAAATCCACAAAATTAGTAAAAGGAAATTATAAAGTAGGAAGTGTATACGGACCAAATTTTACCCAGATTCAATTAAATCAAGTGAGAAATAAAGTACAATATTTTAAGGATCATTTTATAGATGATAAAATGTCGGATGTGGTAAAGGTAAGAATTGCACATGATTATTTATGTCAGGTATGCTCCTATGCACCAGACTGGTCGAAAAATGCTGCCAATTCTGCCTGGGGAGCTTTGGTGTATGGACAGGCACAATGTTCCGGGTATGCAAGAGCCATGAAAGCATTGTGTGATGGGATTGGAATTGGTTGCTATTATGTACATGCAAATAGCAAAGCTGTGAATCCAAGTCATCAGTGGAATGAGGTAAAAGTAAATGGCAAGTGGTATATTGTAGATGTGCAGTGTAATGATTCATCTGGATTTTATGCGTTTTTCCTCGTTAGTGCAAAATATTATCAGTCAGCAGGGATGCGATGGGATACAAATAAGTATCCAAAGTGTAAATCCAATTATAAATGGTAGGAGAGTAAGATGGAGTTAAATATACTTTATGAAGATAAAGACATTTTAGTATGTGAAAAGTTGCCGGGAGTTCCTGTGCAAAGTGACAAAACATTGGCACTGGATTTGGTGAATCAACTGAAAAATTATCTTTTTGAAAAGGGTGAAACTACACCGTATATTGGATTGGTGCATCGGTTGGATCGACCGGTAGGTGGCATTATGGTATTTGGGAAAACAAAGCAGGCAACGAGGGATCTTTCGCAACAAGTACAACAAAGACAAATGGAAAAAACGTATTTGTGTATTGTAACCAAGGAATTGCCAGAATTACTGGAAGCGGATAAGATGTTGCTGACGGATTTTTTAAAAAAAGATGGAAGAACAAACACTTCCAAAATTGTTTCGGCAACCGACAAAACAGGGAAAAAAGCGCAGTTGTATTATAAGGTAATAAAAGTGGCAGATGGTTGTTCTTTGGTGGAAGTGGAGTTATTGACCGGAAGGCATCACCAAATAAGGGTACAGATGGCAGCACATGTGGCTGGCATTTTGGGAGATACAAAGTATAATGTACAAACAGAAAAAAATGGAAGAGGAAAAGGAATTGCGTTATATTCCAATTCTTTAACCATTATGCATCCAAAAACAGGGAAAAGACTGACATTCTCAAACAAACCGCAGGGTGAATATTGGGAAAAGTACGTATAAAATAGTTTTCTTTTGGGCATACTAAAGAGCATCTATAAAAGAAGTAAGGGGTGTGTATTTGGTATGTCTAAGAGAAAAAAAGCAATTACAATACTTGGAGCCGGAATCATTGTTTATATTTTGTTTCGGTTCCTTTTTTTTACGGTTTTTCCTTTGGTGATTGCTGTGGCAGTTGGAAAATTTTTGGAACCAGTCATTGCTTTTTTGCAGAAGAAATGTAGATTACCAAAACTTTTTAGTGTTGTCCTACCGGTAGTGATTTTTTTCTCTGTGGTGGCAATCGCAATCTATTTTTTAAGTGTTTTGTTATGCAACCAGTTATTGGAATTAATCCGTTCTATTCCTTCTTATCAGAAAATGTTTACTGGACAGCTCAGTAGCTTGTGTAGTTGGTGTGATAATCTGTTTTTTATGGAAGACGGAACCGCATTTCAGTGTGTTTGTGAGCAATTGGGGAAATGGTGTAATACTATGACACAGAAGGGAATTGCAATTGTAACGGTTCGTTTGTGGCAGTGTATAAAATGGTTTATTTTTTGCTTGGGGATAATTGGAATTATAATAATCGTGACCAGTATGTTTGTGATGCACTATGATGAAATGCGGGAAAAGTATCATGCCTGTTTGTTTTATGAAGATATTGAAAAATTGTTAAGACCACTTACAAAAGTAGGTTTTGCGTATTTTAAGGCACAGGTGATTATTATTGCTATTGTAAGTGTAATTTGCACGGTTGGATTTTATTATACGAGGAGCCACTATGCTTTGTTGCTTGGAATTCTTACTTCTGTTTTGGATGCATTTCCGATATTAGGATGTGGTATTTTACTATTTCCTGCTATTTTGCTAGCTGTATTTAAAAAAGCTTGGTTTTCTGTAGTAATCTACTTGCTTGTATGGGGAGCTTGCCAGTGCGTGCGACAATTTTTGGAACCAAAACTGATTGGAGAAAAACTAGGAATCTCCCCGTTTTATATTTTACTATCCGTCTATTTCGGACTGGAATTTTTCGGAGTGGTGGGGGTAATTACTGGCCCGGCGGCATTGGTTCTACTCCGGTCTATTGTAAATTATGTGGAGGAGTTGGAAAAAGTGTCCAGCCAAAAAGATTATTTTTAGTCAAATTGTATATTTTGGCACAAACATATACACCTTCCCTCTTGACATCTTTTGGTTTTTCAAGTACACTTTCTAGAGAAGTTGAATAGTATATGTGAAGAAGAGGATTAGTACATGGCAGAAGCATTGCAGAGAGAGACTTGTTTGCTGGGAGAGTCTTATGTGAAAGTGATGGAACCTACCTTGGAGCACTGTATGAAAATACAGCGTATGCCTGCGTTAAAGGAAATGAGTTGAATCAAAATTGGTTAATTAGGGTGGCACCGCCGAAGTTCTTTGGTCCCTTTGTGGATGAAAGCTTTGGAGGTGTCATTTTTGCGCTATAGAAAAATATATCTTATAGAGTGTTAATGTGGACTTGTCCACTTTGTTTTAAGAAAAGGAGAAATGCATTATGGCAAAGGAAAAGAAATTAGTAGAGGCAATCACTTCTATGGAAGAGGATTTTGCACAATGGTACACAGATGTAGTAAAAAAGGCAGAACTTATTGATTACTCTAGCGTAAGAGGTTGTACCATTTTCCGCCCAGCAGGTTATGCAATCTGGGAAAATATTCAGAAAAAGTTGGATGAAAAATTTAAAGAAACTGGCGTAGAAAATGTATATATGCCAATGTTTATTCCAGAGAGCTTGTTACAAAAGGAAGCGGATCATGTAGAAGGATTTGCACCAGAAGTTGCTTGGGTGACACAAGGTGGTTTAGATCCATTACAGGAAAAACTTGCAGTAAGACCAACTTCTGAAACTTTGTTCTGTGAGCATTATTCTCATGTAGTACAGTCTTATCGTGATTTGCCAAAAGTATATAATCAGTGGTGTTCCGTTGTACGTTGGGAAAAGACAACAAGACCTTTCCTTAGAACGATGGAATTTTTATGGCAGGAAGGACATACTGCACATGCGACTGCAGAAGAGGCACAGGCAAGAACGGAGCAGATGTTAAACGTATATGCAGATTTTTGTGAAAATGTACTTGCAATTCCTATGATAAAGGGAAGAAAGACAGACAAAGAAAAGTTTGCGGGAGCGGAGGCTACTTATACAATTGAGGCATTAATGCACGATGGAAAGGCATTGCAATCCGGTACCAGCCATAACTTTGGAGATGGATTTGCCAAGGCATTTGGTATTCAGTATACAGATAAGAACAATAAATTGCAGTATGCACATCAGACTTCATGGGGAATGACTACCCGTATTATTGGAGCAATGATCATGGTGCATGGAGACAATTCTGGATTGGTATTACCACCAAGAATCGCACCTACACAGATTATGATTATTCCAATTATGCAGAAAAAGGAAGGTGTGCTTGAAAAGGCAGAAGAATTACGTGCAATGCTTGCAAAACAGTTCTCCGTTAAAGTAGACGATAGCGACAAGAATCCAGGTTGGAAATACAGTGAACAGGAAATGCGTGGAATCCCTGTACGTGTAGAAGTTGGTCCAAAAGATATTGAGGCTGGAAAATGTGTGGTTGTTCGTCGTGACACTCGTGAGAAGATTGAGGTTCCTTTTGCAGAATTGGAAACAAGAATGCCAGAAATCTTAGATCAGATGCACAACGATATGTTAGAACGTGCCAGAAAGCATAGAGATGCGCATACTTATGTGGCAACCAATTATGGGGAATTTAAGGATATTGCAGAAAATAAACCTGGATTTATCAAAGCTATGTGGTGCGGTGATGAAGCTTGCGAAAACAAGATTAAGGATGATCTTGCAGTAACTTCCCGTTGTATGCCATTTGAGCAGGAAGAAGTGGCAACAACATGTGTATGCTGCGGAAAACCAGCGAAGAAGTTGGTTTATTGGGGAAAGGCATATTAAAATCAAAGAGATGGTGGTACATTGATTTTATGTGTGGATTGATAAAAGGATAAAAAGAAAATAACAACGAAGGAAAATGTATGAGTCGGGAGCAAATAAATAATCAAGGTGAAGGAACAGCAGGATATCAGGACCCGCTGAAAAGAACTGCTGAAAAAGAGGATGGAAAGGGATATAGAGATCCACTGGAAAACCAAGGTGGGAAAGAGGTAAAAAAGAAAGTATCCAAATCTACAATCTGGGCAGGTGTCGGCAGTATTGTTTTGGTTAGATTTTTCGGTTTATTAGGTGCGTTGATCTGTTATGGTGGTTTTTGTGCTGTAAGAGCAATCGTTACTAATAAAAAAATGGTTTTACCATTACGTGTGATTTTGGGTATAGTAGTAGCGTTACTATTTGTAGTGTTGCTTTTGGCAGAAATTACGTGGGCTGCTTCAATTCGATAAGGGGAAATACGATGGATAGTTTAAAAAAATTTTCTGCACCCTTTATAAAGGAGAAACTAATGAGCTTTTTAACGATTTTCATCTTTTATGTAGCGTTAGCGGCTGGTTTTATGTTTTTGGCTAGGAATTCATTTTATGCGAGGCGGTATGTGCTTACTCTTTTGATATTTGCAGATGGATTTATAGTTTTGTTGTATGCTGGTTTAGCACTGGTGACAAGGAACGATTTTAAAAAGGGAAGCATGAAATTGGAGCAGATAGCAGGATTTAGCAAAAGTCGTTTTGAAAGAGAGACGGAGAAATCACCAAAAGCAAAGTATTTATTACTTTCCAGTGATGCCATTGTGTATATGAACAATTGGCGTTTGTGCGTGATTCCAATAAATGATGTGGTTTGGGCATACCAAGAAACAATTTCTGCAAAGGCTGCTGCGTGTGCATTGGTCATTTGGACACGAGATAAAAAGGTGTATAATATCAGACTGAGAATAAAGAAAAAAGAAGGAGATCCAGAAAAGTGGTATCGGTATATGATGCGACTGATTGCAAGAAAACGTCCGGCAGCTTTGATTGGTTATGAGGACGAATATCAGGAATGCATTAGGAAAGAATTTTCCAAACTGGTAAGAAGATCGGATGAGATAGCAACGGTTAGCAGTGAACAACTGGAACAGGAATATATATTACATAATTATTATGAACAGGATTTTCATTAGAAAAAGAAGGCTGTGAGAACAGCCTTCTTTTTTCACATATATCCTTGTATTTGTATGCATTAATTAAGTTGAACAATTTTGATAAAGCCTATTGACATAGTAGGAAAATGGGGTTATTATCTAAAATGTGCAATATTTAGAAGAAACAAGATATAGGCAAGAGGAAAGAACGATTGATATTTTCAGGGCAATTTACAGTTATGGATGCTATTGGTAATTTGATTGCAAAAATTCCTATAAGAAAAAGTTATCATTGAGGATAATTTTTATGAATTTTACGTAATAGAAATTAACATTAAAATAGTAATATAGGTGATAGATTATTCAAAAAGGAGGAAAAGTTCTTGGGATTAAATATAAAAACAAAATGTATCTATGGTGATAAGGATGATAGATCAGTAGAAAATACTGGTGCAATAAGTTTTCCTATTTTTCAGACTGCCACATATGAACACCCAGAGATTGGAAAAAGTACAGGATTTGATTATTCCAGACTTCAAAATCCAACAAGAGGGCAATTGGAAAAAGTAGTGGCATCCCTGGAAAATGGAATAGATGCGCTTGCCTTTTCCAGTGGAATGGCAGCAATTACAGCGTTAATGGAAATATTTAAACCGGGTGATCATTTGATAACTGATTCGGATTTGTATGGAGGAAGTATACGTCTATTTCATAATATAAGTGAAAAGAATGGAATTCAATTTACACATATCAACTGTAGTGCTGAAAATATAGAGCAATACATTCGGGATAATACAAAAGCAATTTATATTGAAACCCCTACGAATCCAATGATGAATGTTACGGATATTAAGAAAACAGCGGAAATTGCAAAAAAGCATAACTTGCTTTTGATTGTTGACAATACCTTTTTGTCTCCTTATTTCCAAAATCCATTGGACTTAGGGGCGGATATTGTAGTGCATAGTGGAACAAAGTTTTTAGGTGGTCATAATGACACACTAGCTGGTTTTGTTGTGACGAATGCGAAAGAAATATCGGAAAAACTGAGGTTTATTATCAAGACTGTCGGTTCGGGACTTTCTCCTGTAGACAGCTGGTTGATTTTAAGAGGAATAAAGACGTTGGCAATCCGAATGGAAAGAGCACAGGAAAATGCACAGGCTATTGTAGAATTTCTCTCACAAGAACCAAAGATAAAGAAGGTATATTATCCGGGGATAAAAGGAACAAAGAGCTATGATGTCTGTAAGCGTCAGGCAAGAGGCTTTGGATCTATGCTTACATTTGAAGTGGAAAGCCCTGCGTTAGCGAAGCATATTTTGAAACATACAAAACTGATTCCATTTGCGGAAAGTCTTGGTGGTGTGGAGACTCTTCTTACCTATCCGTATACGCAGACACATGCAGATGTTCCTGAAAAGATTCGAAATGCGAATGGCATCACAGAAAGTGTGTTAAGATTGTCAGTTGGAATTGAGGCAAAAGAAGATTTGATAAACGATCTGAGACAGGCAATTGTCTCTTATGAAAAAGGGTGATGAGATGGCAGAAAAAAATTTAAATTTTGATGAAATAGCGGATAGAAAGGGTACGGATTGTTTAAAATATGATTTCGCAGTGAGACGAGGTATGCCAGAGGATGTGCTTCCTTTGTGGGTTGCTGATATGGATTTTAAAACCTCATCCTATGTGGAAGAGGCTCTGATTGAACGTGTGAAGCATGGCGTGTTTGGGTATAGTGAAGTAGGCAGCAAATATTTTGAAACAGTAGCAAAATGGATGAAAACGCACCATAATTGGGAGGTTCAACCACAATGGCTCATAAAAACACCAGGTGTTGTTTTTGCTTTAGCAATGGCTGTAAAAGCATATACAAAGGAAGGCGATGCTGTTCTGATTCAACAGCCAGTGTATTATCCATTTTCCGAGGTGATTGAAGATAATTCCAGAGTAATTGTAAGCAATGATTTATATTTAGGGGAAGATAACAGATATCATATTGATTTTGAGGATTTTGAAAGAAAAATAGTAAATAACAAGATTAAGCTGTTTCTTTTGTGTAATCCACACAATCCATCAGGCAGGGTATTTACCAGAGAGGAATTAACGAGAATGGGAGATATCTGTCTGAAGTATGGCGTTATTGTGGTCAGTGATGAGATACATAATGATTTTATATTTAAAGGTGAGCATACCGTATTTTCAAATGTAAAAAAAGAATATGAGGATATAGCTGTAATCTGCACTTCACCAAGCAAAACTTTTAATCTTGCCAGTATGCTGATTTCTAATATTTTTATACCAAATAGAAGGCTGAAAGCTAAGTTTAGAAAGGCAGTAGATGCAGCCGGAATTAGTCAGTTAGGAGTATTGGGACTGGTAGCGACAGAGACTGCATATGAAAAAGGGGAAGAATGGTATGAAGCTATGCTTACCTACATTAGAAGTAATATCGACTTTGTAAAAAATTATGTGAAAGAGCAGCTTCCAGGGGTGAATGTAATAGATGGAGAGGGAACTTACCTGTTATGGCTGGATTTTAGAAAAACAGGATTAAATGTCAAAGAGCTTGATAGGCGGATTGTTTATGATGCAAAGCTGTGGCTTGACAGTGGAAAAATCTTTGGAAAAACGGGCGAGGGATTCGAGCGCATCAATGTTGCAACATCCAGAGCAGTAATCAGGGAATGCCTTGAGCGAATAAAAAACAAGGTAATAGAAGAAAAGAAAACACCATAAGTGATGATGTTGTTACTGTTCACAGGTAGGTACAGTGGAAGGAGGAGACAGAGTGACAATATTGCAATTAAAATATGCAATAACGATTGCAAATAGCGGTTCGTTCAGAGAAGCAGCAACCAGACTTTTTGTTTCTCAGCCGGCCCTTTCTACAACAATAAAAGAATTAGAGGCGGAAATCGGGATCCAGCTTTTTGAACGTACGAACAAGGGAATTAGACTGACGAAAAATGGGGAAGATTTTATTATCTATGCGAAAAAGGCTGTAAGCCAGTACAAGATTATAGAAGAAAGATTTATTGATAAAGATAAGAATAAAAGTCATTTTAGTGTTTCTATGCAGCATTATGTTTTTGCTGTACATGCATTTGCAAGCGTTGTGAAAGAGTATCATTCTCAAAAATATGTATATGCCGTTAAGGAAACGCAAACAGATAAAGTATTAGATGACGTTAGAGATTTGAAAAGTGAGGTAGGCATTATTTCTTATTCCCAAAGCAACGTGAAAGTTCTGAAAAAATTACTGCGAGATTATGGGTTGAAGTTTGTACCATTGATGATTAGGGAAACTTATGTTTATGTCTGGAAGGAACATCCGTTGGCAAATAGGGATGAATTATCATTGAAAGAGCTTACCGAGTATCCTTGTGTCTCCTTTGATCAAAACAGCGATAATGAATTTTATCTATCTGAGGAAGCATTGGGGGATTACGATTTTGACAAACTGATAAAATCATCAGACAGGGCAACCTCGGCAGAGCTTATGACAGCATTGAATGGGTATTCCATTGGTACCGGAAATATGATTGATTCGCTGGCGTTAAAGGAAGGAATTATTGCAATTAAGCTTAAAGAAGAAGATCCTCTTACCATTGGATATATTGTGAAGATGAATCATAAGCTTAGTGATATTGCAGAGCAATATATACAGGAATTGCTTAAGTATAAAGAGTTATAATAGTGAAAAATCATACATAAGTTTTAGTTATCGCACAAAATAAAATACATAAATTAGTCAGCCGGAAGTCCTTATGGTATAGTAAATCCAAGCAAATCAGAGAAGTTGACTGGAAAACCATAAGGAGGAAGAAAGTATGAATAAGTTGACAAAACAAATAACAAAAATTGTAGCGAGCGTAGCATTAGGGAGTTGTTTACTGACAGGATGTGGGAAAAGCACTGCAGAGAGTTCGGACATACAGAAAGTAATTGTTGGATCAGGTACATCATATAATCCATATTGTTATCTGGATGAAAATGGAAAAGCAACTGGATATGAATATGCAGTACTTCAGGAGATAGATAAATTGCTTCCACAGTATGAGTTTGAGTATCAATCCATGAATTTTGACAGTCTTTTACTTTCATTAGATTCAAAGAAAATTGATTTGGCTGCACATCAGTATGAATACACAGATGAAAGAGCTAAAAAATATTTATTTGGAACAGAAGCATATACAACATATGTTACATATATCGCCGTACCAGTTGATGATAATACAACAACATCCTTAAAGGATCTGGCAAGTAAGACAGTAAGAACAGGAGGAACAACAAGTGCATCAACTGCAATTGTTCAAAATTGGAATAAAGAAAATCCAGATTATGCGGTAAATATATATAACTCTGATAGTGATACAAATGAGGAAACGGTTGCTGCTATTAAAGGTGGTGAAGCAGCTGCGTGTGTTTTAACGCAACGAGACGTAGACCGTATTAATAAAAATTTTGGCAATGGAACAGACATATTAAAAACAGTAGGAAAGCCTATTAACAACTCAAAGACATATTATTTGTACAGAAAAGATGAAACAGAGTTGCAGAAAGCTATAGATGGAGTTTTAAAGAAATTAAAAGCAAATGGGAAATTAGCAGAATTATCTGAACAGTATCTGGGTGGAAATTTTACAGAAAGTGAGTAAAACATATGGGAGACTATTTTAGTATAGAAAGATTTTTAAATCTCATTCCTAAAATAGTACCCCAGTTGAGTGTGACGTTTGCTATTGTTATTGTTTCTATGGTAATAGGAACACTATTGGCGTTGGTAGTTGCTGCATTGGAAATAAAAAGATTTCCGGTGCTGCAGCAAATTTTAAAAGTTTATGTATCTTATATGCGTGGAACACCACTTTTGGTACAGATGATGGTTGTATATTATGGATTGCCGTTACTAATACAGACAATTTTTAAAATCGATATAAATTCATGGTCTCCAATCGTATTTGTAGACATAGCATTCATACTTAACGAAGGTGCTTTTCTAGGTGAGATTTTCAGAGGAGCAATTTTATCAATCCCGATAGAGCAGACCGAAGCAGGTTATTCCATTGGAATGACGGGAGTACAGACGTTTGTACGAATTATCCTGCCTCAGATTATAAGAATTATAATTCCTGCATATGGTGTAGATCTGATAGGTGTATTTCATAATACATCATTGGTTTTTACAATTGGTGGTATCTTAGATATTATGGGAAAGGCAAAGATACTTGGAACTGCAACAGGTCATACATTGGACGGGTATGTTGTGGTAGCACTGATTTATGTGCTAATAAGTGTGGCTTTAAAAATTATTTTTTATCTGCTTGACAAAAAGCTTGTATTTGAAAGAAGGTGAGAAGTTGACATTTCAATTTGATAATTTAGCAGCTTCTTTGCAGGGAGCAGTTGCATATATTCCAGTAACATTGAAACTTACATTAGTTACATTTGTCTGGAGTATTTTGATTGGTTTTCTTATTGCGGTTATAAGAAATTATAAGGTGCCGGTTCTTTCAAAATTTTTGGGAGTTTTTATTACCGTGTATATGGGACTGCCGCTCATGGTTGCCTTGGTTATTTATCATTTGTTATTTCTAACATATTATGAAAATATTGCACTTTTTTTTCATATTTCAAAAAGTGTAAATGAAATAAATCCACTGATTGTGGGTTATATAGCTCTTATTAGTACCAGTGTCTGTAGTTATAGTGAAACCATAAGAGGAGCATTGATGTCTGTAGATCATACACAGTATGAAGCGGGATATTCCATTGGATTAACAAAAAGACAAACTTTTTTTCGTATTATTCTGCCACAATCAGTACCAACCATTGTACCAGGTCTGATTAATAATCTGGTTGGAACAATCAAAGGCACGAATTTGGTATCGGCTATAGGAATTATTGAGGTTATGGGAGGCGCTCTTTATCCATGTTCAAGAACTTATAGTTATTTGGAGGGGTATGTGGCAGCAGCGTTAGTTTACTGGCTTATTTCATTTGTATTGGAAACCATTGCCAGAAGAGTGGAAGTTGTAAGTAATCGATTTAGGAGGCAATTGGTATGATAGAAATCACAAGTTTAAAAAAATCATTTGGAGATAATAAGGTATTAAAAAATATTAATCTAAAAATTGAATCAGGAAGTGTAGTTTCAATTTTAGGACCAAGTGGATCTGGTAAAACAACTTTGTTAAGATGTATTAATTTTCTGGAAAGAGCAGATGATGGAAAAATCCAGTTTGGTGATCAAAAAATCAATTTGAAACATGTAAGCAAAAAGGATATTTTATCAGTTCGAAGAAAATCAGCTTTTGTATTCCAGAATTATGCATTATTCCCACATATGACTGCTTTACAGAATGTAATGGAAGGGTTAGTTACAGTTCAGAAAATTCCAAAAGCTGAAGCATATAAAAAGGCAGAAGATGTAATTAAATGGGTTGGTATGGCGGACAGAAAAGATTATTATCCAAGTCAGCTTTCGGGAGGTCAGAAACAGAGAATTGGAATTGCAAGAGCAGTTGCATTAAATCCAGAAGTAATCTTGTTTGATGAACCAACATCGGCACTTGATCCTGAATTGGTCGGAGAAACATTGAATGTAATAAAAAAGGTTGCCAAGACAGGGATTACCATGATAATTGTTACTCATGAGATGGCTTTTGCAGAAGAGATATCAGACAAGGTTGTTTTTATGGATGGAGGTATTATTGTTGAAGAAGGATCCCCTCAAGATATTTTTGTCAATCCGAAAGAAGAGCGTACAAAAAAATTTTTATCAAGATTTATACAAAAGAATATGTATTATATTTAAAAATATGAAATGCTTGTGCAAATTGAACGAGACTGCTATCAGGTTAAGTGAGATTTGTACAAGCATTTCTATCGGGCAGACGCCCGACATGAATACACATTGAACACTTGGCGAAGTATTTTTGAGCCTAGTGAGAAAGCGCCCCCTTGTGGGACACATTGAACACTTGGCGAAGTATTTTTGAGGGCGAAGTATTTTGAGCCTAGTGAGAAAGCACACAGAGTGAAAGTGTCCAGCTAGAAAAAATATTTATAGCCAATTTGTATATTCTGGCACTTTATGAATGCCCCCGCTAAATGGTTACTTTAAAATAGTGAAAAATCATACATAAGCTTTAGTTATCGCACAAAATAAAATACATGAATTAGTCAGACGGAAGTTCTTGTAGTATAGTAAATCTACAAGCAAATCAGAGAAGCTGACTGGAAAACCAGAGGTAAATCAATGCCCCTGGTTTTTTTTTGTAATAATTCATACTAAAAAGGAGGGAAAATAAATGTCCGTAAAAGAAAAGAAATCTGTAGAACGTTTGCCAAAATACAAATTAGCAAAATCTTTAAAATCATTTAGTTTAGAATATGGTATTGAAGAAAAGGATATTATAAAGCTTGCTGGAAATGAGAATAGATATGGTTGTTCAAGAAAGGTTCTTGAAGCAATTAATAATAAAGAATCAGATTTTTCATTTTATCCAGATATGAATGTTACTCTTTTGAGAGAAAAGCTTTCTAAGAAATATAATATTAATCCAGAAAATTTCATATTTGGAAATGGTTCATTTGAACTTATAACGCTTATTGGAGAAGCTTTTATAAGTAGTGGAAATGAGGTTATTTATAATGATCCATCTTTTGGATGGTATTTAAATGTAACTTTAAAAAACGAGGGAACAATAATAAGAGTTCCTGTAACAGAGGATAAGGCAGTTGATACAGAAGAAATATTAAAAAGAATCAATGATAAAACAAAGGTAATATGGCTTTGTAATCCGAACAATCCGACGGGAACCGTGATTCCTTCTGAGGTTTTAAAGGATTTTGTAGAGAGGGTTCCACACCATGTGTTACTTGTATTAGACGAAGCCTATATTGATTTTATAGATGGAGATTATATTGATACGATAGATTTCGTAAGAAAATATAATAATGTGATTATCCTTAGAACTTTTTCAAAATCTTATGGATTAGCTTCTTTTAGAATTGGGTATGGGATTGCAGATGTTTCTATTATTGAAAATCTTTTGAAGGTTAAGTTGCCAATTAACTTAGGTTTAGTTGCACAGACTGCTGCACTCGCAGCACTTGATGATGAAGAATTCACAGATTTTATCATTAAAAAAAATAGAGAACAGCTCCAATATTATTATACAGAATTTGAAAAATTAAATCTTAGATACATTCCTTCAAATGGCAATTTTGTTCTTGTAAATATTGGAATATCAGGAACGTTTGCGGAAAAAGAATTTGCTAAAAAAGGAATTATTATAAGGAACGGGGAGGAGTTTGGATTAGATGAGTGGCTTAGAATATCCGTTGGAAAGCCAGAGGAAAATAAAAAGGTTATAGAAGTTTTAAAAGAAATTGTAAAGGAGAATTGATATGGTTATTAAAACACCAAAGATATATATAAGCGAAGCGGATGCTATAAAGTTTGCAGGAAAATATATTAAAAAATTTTCAAAGAATCCACTCATTGTTGGTAGCAAAAAGGCTTTAGAGGTGACACTCTTTGATTTAAAGAAAACTCTCGCTGAAAACGGTATTTCATCAGAAAATATAGATACATTTTCTGGTTTTCCCTCAGAAAATAAATTTGATTATTATGTAGGTCTTGTTAAGAAATTTAATGCAGATGCACTCATTGCAGTAGGAGGAGGTCGAGTTCTGGATACGATAAAGGCAACGGGTGATTTATTAGATATTCCCGTAATTACGATACCTACAATTGCTGCAACTTGTGCTGCGTGGGCAGGGCTTACAATTCAATATGATGATGAAGGTTCCTATGTATCTATAAGACCACTTAAAAAGGCTCCTGAGCTTGTTATCGCAGATACAAAAATAATACTTTCTGCACCAAAGAGATATTTATTTGCAGGTGTTGTAGATACATTTGCTAAATTTTATGAAATTAGACCAAGCCTTGCTCATGAAAAAAATTCTATCAATCTTGATATAGCCTTTTACGCTTCAAAGATAGCATATAAAAAACTGGAGGAAAATGTATTTAAAGCAATTTATGATTCAGAAAATGATGTATATGGTCAAGCTGCAAAGGATGTAGTGGATGCGATTATATATTTAGCTGGATTTGCAGGAAGCTTTCAAACGAATACAGGTTACTATAGCTTTGCGCATCCGTTTTATCATATATCTGCTAGATTTCCAAGTACAAGACATAAGCTTCATGGAGAAAAGGTTGCATACGGAATACTAGCACAATTATTTTTGGAAGAGAAAACAAGAGATGAAATAGAAGATGTAATAAATATATTTGAAAAATACAACAATGTATTTACGTTAAAAGATATTGGGCTTGATAGAGAAAATACGAATCAATTACATGCTCTTGCTGGTGATATAAAGGCTTCTTTTGATTATGTAAGTTGGAGCGAGGATGCTATTGTAGAAGCACTGAAAGAAATAGATATATTAGTAACAAAATTAGGAAAGAGAGGATAACAGAAATGAAGATAAAGAAATTAATCGCAACCGTTTTAGTAACAACACTAACAGTTACATCACTTATTGGATGTGGAAATAGTAAGGAAACTACAAGTAAAACAAAAGGACAGAGTAATAAGGAAGCTTCCTATACCTTAAATATTGGGGCGTCTGGGGATTCTGCACTCAATAATCCATTAGTTCAGTTAGCGGATGAAAAAGGGTATTTTGCAGACAAAAATTTAACCATTTCCCAGACAAAATTAGAGAATCCAGGAGCTGTAATGTATGATGCTCTGAGTGTAGGAAAAATAGATGCCGCATATGCACAGGTTGTTCCACCAATAAGTTATGGTGCACAAGGATATGATGTTACACTGATCGGTGGGGTGCTATCAGGTGGTATGGTTTGTGTATGTCTTCCTAAAAATTATGAAAAATTAAAAAATTTAGAAAATTGGAAGGGACATTCTATTGGTGTGATTCAAATGTCGACTAGCGAGCTTACTACAAGAAATGCCTTAAAAGAGAGAGGATTTAATGATAATGATGTTAAATATGTTATGATTGATGATTATTCGAGTATTGCACTGAGTACAGCAAAGGGAAATGTTGACATAGGATTTATTGCCAGTAATTATGTCGACCAGGCTATTGAAGCTGGATGTGTTGTGCTTACAACTCTTTATGATATAAAAAAGGATTATGTATGCTGCCGTCAATCTGCATACTCAAAAAATTTAGCAGAAAATAGAGAAGCATATGTAGCATACTTAGAGGGACAGATTAAAGCCTATAAAGATATTAGTCTTGACAAGGACGGGACTATTGCAAGTCTTAGTAAGGCAACAGGAGAAACTGAGGATTATATTAATACATATATATATGACGAGGAAGGTAGCGCACATCGTACTTATAACCCAGACCCGAATTACAATGGTGTACAGGACCTATATGATATTATGTTGGAGCAAAAGTATGTAGAGTCGAACCTTACATTGGATAAATTTTATGATATTTCCGTTTATGCAGAGGCTTTAAAAAATGTTATTTCAGAAGCTCCAGACGATGAATTTTATCAAAACATGAAGAAGCACTTTAAAGAAAATAATAACAAATACCCAGATTTTGAGAAAAAATTTGGCACATCTTTTTGGGGGTGATTAATTTGTCATTAATTAAAATAGAAAATCTTTCTTTGACATATGAAACAGAAAAAACTAGATTTAAGGCATTGGACAATATTAACTTGGAAATTAATAAAGGAGAGTTTGTATGTCTTATAGGGTCTTCTGGTTGTGGAAAAAGTACATTACTTGGCGTTTTGGAGGGACTTCTTTCTCCTAGTGAAGGTAAGGTCTACATAAATAATAAGGAGGTAAATGGACCAGGTTCAGACAGAGCGGTGGTTTTCCAAAACTATTCGCTTTTTCCGTGGATGAGTGCCAGAAAGAATGTAGCGTTTGCAATTGTTGAATCCAAGAGGGGAAGCCAGAAAATCAAGAAACATGATGCATATGCAACAGCGGATGAATTTTTAAATAAAGTAGGACTTTATGAATACAGAAATAAGCAACCGGGAGAACTGTCAGGAGGTATGCAGCAAAGAGTTGCCATTGCAAGAGCATTGGCATGTAATCCAGAAATTCTTCTGATGGATGAACCATTTGGGGCCATTGATGCAAAGACAAGAGATGTTCTTCAGCAATTGTTGTTAAAATTATGGGAAGAGGATGAAGAAAAGAAGACAATTGTATTTGTTACGCATGATTTAGAAGAGGCTATATTTTTAGCTGATAAAATTGTATTTATGGAACCCAAAGGAATAAAAGAAGTAATTAACGTAAATATAGAACGTCCAAGAAATAAGGAAAAACTGTTAAGTAATGATAGATATCGAAGTCTAAGAAGCCGTCTTGTAAAAATGTTTAATAATGAAGATGATAATATAGATTTGGTAGGAGGTGCAGGCATATGAGTTCGTATGATGAGGTTTCCCTTACAGATAGTGAAAAAGTCGATAAAGTAGTCCCCAAAAAGGTTTCATGGAAATATAGAATACTTAATATTGCAAATTTATTCTTTATTCTTATATGGCTCGCTTCGCTACTTCCAAGTAAATATAATGAGGAAATGCGTATTGGGTTAAAGGACTTTAAAGCATTTGGGGTTGTGCTTATTATCATTGAAGTAATATTCATGTTACTTAATAGAACAGAAAAAGGAAATAGAACGCAGCGAGATATTATGGGTTTTGTTTACTTTTTTCTACTCATCTGGGAGGTTGGTGTAAGTCGATTTAATCTTCTTCCTTATGCTTTTGTTCCAGCACCTGAAAACGTGTTTTATGTATTTTATGAGGATTATATAAATATTCTTGAGGGATTTAAAAGCTCTATGATACTTATAATATTTGGAGTAGGATCAGCACTAATTTTCGCGGTTATTCTTGGTACCCTGGTTGGATGGGTGCCAAGACTTACCAATGCAATTTATCCGATTGTGAAAGCTATATCAACAGTGCCCCCTCTTATTTATACATCATACATAGTACTAATTATGCCAACTTTCTTTATGGCATCATTTACAGTTGTTTTTTTAAGCGTTTTTTGGGGAAGTTTTATGGGTAGCATTAATAATACGGCGTTTGTTGAAAAAAAGGTTATTAACTCTGCAAGAGTCCTTAATATGAAAACTTTGCCTATGCTTTTTAAGATTATAATTCCATTTAACTTTCCAAGAATCATTAATAATCTACCAATCAATCTTGCAACAGCACTTATGACACTTACCGCTGCTGAAATGATTGGTGCAACCAGCGGTATGGGATATTATGTTCGTGTTTCATTAACATATGCCAATTATACAAAGGCAATAGCAGGAATTATATTTATTGGTGTAGTGGTTTCTATATTAAATATTTTCATTGATGCGATTAAGAGAAAATTTGTTACCTGGCAGTATTAAATGTTACTGTTCATACTATAATGGTATCATAATTTAAGACACTTCCTGAGACAAATCTTAATGAATTTCATATACTTTTATTATCAATCAGAAAGAAGGAAAAATTATGTCTCGTACAAGAAGAAATTTCACAGCTCAGTTCAAAGCAAAACTCGTACTGGAAGTGCT
>CADABQ010000046.1 GCA_902786205.1 uncultured Lachnospiraceae bacterium
GATAACTTCTCAAAAGAATAAAAAATTTGTGGAATGTTTTAAATAATACATGATATGCGTTGATTTAGTACAATTATATAAATTTATTCCTCAACGCTGCCGCAGCGTTTAATACTATTGACAAAATCATGACATTATGGTATGATATGAAAAATGGTGGTAGGGTATTCTTATTTTAACGTACGATTTGTTGGGGGTATTATATTAAGTTTGTTAATTCAATAATTGAATTTAAATTCTTGCAGTGTTTGAGAGGTTTTATTTCAAACAAAATCTGTTTTATCTTGTTCTATACTAGTAGTTTAGAGTAACTATTCTTTTTGGTTTTCGTTGATTTTTCAGTCAGACTATGATTCCTTTACATATTGTTTCTGTTTTATGTATAAGGTTAATAATGTATCTAGTTAATTGTAGTCTATTCATAATCTATTGTTTTTAAAGAGGTGATGTAATTGAATACTTTTACAGATAATTTCAAAAAAAATACAAAAAAATATGCAAAATGGTTTGCCAAAAGGGCAGTGATGATGACTTTTTCCATTACTTTAGTTGGAACGACATTACCATATATGGATAAGATAAATAGTTACGATACGGTTTCTGTGTCATCGGTTGCTTATGCTTCTAGCAAAAGTTTTACATTAGAGCAACAGGCGCGCGTGGAAACTATTGTTCGTATCTGTATTGATAATTGGAAAAAATATGGGGTTCTTCCATCTGTCTGTCTTGCGCAGGCTATGGTAGAGTCCACAATGGGAGATCACTGTCGAGGCTATAATTTATGGGGGATTAAGGCGGGAAAGGTGCGATATTCTTCCTTAGAGGAGGGGACACTTGCTTACTTGGAAGTTATTAATAAAGATTGTTATGCTGGAGCTCCTTTTTGCAAAGATCCATATGAAGTTGTTTCCTATATTGTAGATGGAGGATATTGTGTTCCGGCTGACAAATATTATGATAAGGTTATAAAAATCATTAAAGATTATGATCTTACGCAATATGATCAGCAAATGTATGATGAATGGGAACAGGCAAAAAAAGAAGCTATTCGCAAAAAGAAAGAGGCTTTACGGAAAAAAAGAGAGGAAGAAGAGCGCCGAAGAAAAGAGAGAGAACGAAAACGGAGAGAAGCGGCAAGAAAAAAACGAATTGCAGAATGGAAAGCCTTAGAAGAAGCGAAAAAGGTACAGGTGGTTTATGATCCGTACATATCTGAAAAAGTCATAGTTGCAGATGAAAGTGTGGCTTCTGCAGGAGCCGTATATGTTTATTCTGATAATAAATTGCAAGGTGTTTACACTGTTGTAAATAGTACAGAAGAAGATGAGGTTCATATCAACAATGTTCTTTTAGCTGGAAAAAAGGTAAGTCTGTTTAAAGAAATGATCCCAGAAGATACGGGAGATGCGGAAGATGACAAAGAAGAGGAATTATTGCCAGAAAATGTGGAAGATGGAAATCTGATTGCTCAAGATGGAAGTACTTTGTATGAAAGGTTAAAACAACTTACGATAGCCTCTGGGGATACTTCAGCAGATAAATAGGTGTATTTATTACTTGACGATTTTTATAAATCGTATTATAATGCTCAACAATCTTTGCGTAATTTTTGAAAGAAAAATGTAAGAAAAATTCATGCAAAAACAAAGTACAAGAGGTGAAAAGAAAGATGACATTTTATCAAGAATTACAGTTGAGTTCAGTGGGTTCAAAACAGTTGATTAAAAGTACAACGAAAAGAAAGGAAAAGATACGCCATATTTTGATTTATAATTTCAAAGTATATCTTGTGATGGCATTTTGTGTTGCTGTGGTTTCGCTATATAGTAAGCTTTTAGGAACGGAAAACAGTGTAGTGGGTGTGACTGTATTATTAGCGGTGTTGGTACTTCATCAGGCTGATTTTGGTATTAAAACGACACATGGTTTAGGGTGCATTGCTGGTATTTTTGCGCTTCTAATCATGGGACCGAGAATGACGAATATGTTATCACCAATTGCGGCATTTGTGGTAAATATAGTTTGTATTATGTTGTTGATGATTTTAGGATGTCACAATGTGATTATGTATAACCATTCCACCTTTGTTTTAGGGTATTTATTGTTGCAGGGATATGATGTGACGGGACAAGCATACATATTGAGAGTGATAGGTTTACTGGCAGGAATGGGAATTTGTATGGTGATTTTTTACTGCAAACAGAAAAATAGACCATATCGTCGGAGCTTTTTAGATTTATTTCGAGAATTTGATATTACTTCTTTGCGAAACAGATGGTATATCAAGTTGACGTTTATTGTGTCCAGTGCGATGTTGATTATGTCTCTTTTAAATTTGCCAAGAGCAATGTGGGCAGGGATTGCCTGTATGTCAGTTTGCCTTCCTTTTGCAAATGATTGTACTGAAAGGGCAGGAAAAAGAGGCTTGTTTAATATTGTAGGATGTTTGTTGTTTATTGGGTTATATACGCTTCTTCCAACGTCTATGTATCCGTACATTGGAATGATTGGTGGGATTGGAGTTGGATATTCAGCAGGATACGCTTGGCAGACGGCATTTAATACATTTGGTGCATTATCCATTGCATCTGATTTATTTGGTATGCATGGTGCTGTGTTACTTCGTATGGGTGTGAATGTTTGTAGTGCATGTATACGTTGGTTTGCGTTAAAATTTGGGATTGGATATCAAACTATGCTGGTTCTTGGAGAAGGGTAACAGAGTAGAGAATTCTTTTAAAAATTAAAAGGACGTTTCTTTATTAACCTAAAATGTTTGACTATTATTTTTGTAAATAGAGGATGATTAAAAGCGATTAGGAAATCGGGTTTTGTAAAAATAGTCACTATTTCATTGTGATTATAGCCCGCTTTCCTTTTTGATTCGATTTTATTTTACAGATATGTTACAATTTTAGCAGGCTAAAATAAAAGGTGAGATGGTTAAGGGAGGTTCGGTTTTGTATTTAGTTTCCTTATATTTTGATAAACAGACAGATTATATATTAAGTAATTTGATGAAACAGATAGCAAGAAAAAGTGGAAATAGTTATATGCTGGAACGACAGATACCACCACACTTAACAATTGGAATGGTAAGGCAGGGAAAAGAAACGGATTTGTTGCAACACTTAGATAGGTGTGTTAAGCATTGGAATCGTACAGAGATTGCTATTGTTTCAATCGGTTGCTTTAAACCGCATGTATTATTTTTGGCAACCGTGTTGAACAGAGCATTGCACGAAATGTGTGTAGATGTAAACAAGGCATTTACAGAAGAGCAAAGCAGATACCAGCCATTTCATTGGTTGCCACATATTACGATGGCAAGAACGTTGAATGAACCACAGATGCAACAGGCATTTCATGTTTTACAGGCAAATTTTAATCCATTAAAGGGAACGATAACAGAGGTTGGATTATCGACAGGGAATCCATATCAGGATATAAAAAGATGGAAGTTATAGAGAAGCGAGGTAAGTACATTGAAAGAGAAGCAAATAGTAAGAATTATTAAAAAAAATGACGAGAACTCAATGGAGTATCAGTTAGGAGATGTATTGGAAGTAGACAGTACCTGGTATGGTGGTGTGACGGTAAAAAGTAATAGTGGGATTTTAGTGCCATTAGATAAGGATGAATATGAAAGCGTAGAGGAAAAAGGAGAGAAGATAGAGCAGACAACAGAACAGTTACCGATAGAGCAGCGGGATTTAGTTGTAGGGGATATTGTTCGCCATTTTAAACGGGAATGGGTATCTGAAACTACTTCAGAATATTTATATAAAATTTTGGCATTTGCCAGTCATACAGAAACAGGAGAAAGATTAGTAATATACCAAGGACTGTACCCTCCTTTTAAGATTTGTGCCAGACCATATGATATGTTTATGAGTAAAGTAGACAAAAAGAAGTATCCAAATAGCAAGCAGCAATATAGATTTGAGAAATTTAATGAATAGTTATGTTGGCAGATCATTAGGATAACGGGGAAAGAAATGATAGATACAATAGAAATCGATTCCTATGTTTGTAGGATATATCGTACAAAAGAAAAACAAATACAAAATGTAATTTTCTGGTTTGAAAGTGTGGAACGGATAGATTTAGCAGAGCAGATGTTTGAAAAGCTGAAAAGGGAAAAAGGACTTTCTGGTTTTGCTTTGGTTGTGGTTATGATTAAGGATTGGAATAAAGAGTTGTCCCCTTGGAAAGCACCTGCAGTATTTGACTCGGAGGAGTTTTTGGGCGAGGGAGAGCAATTAAAGAATTGGTTATTAAAAATCGGTACGGCAAAGTTGTTGAAGGCATTATCTGTCTATGAAAGAAAACCAAAGTGTTATATTGGAGGCTATTCGTTAGCGGGATTGTTTGCTTTATGGGTTGCCTGTGAAAGTGATTTTTTTGATGGTGTTGCCTGTTGTTCTGGTTCGCTTTGGTATCCGAACTGGATGGAATATGCAAAAATGCATAAGCCGAAGAAAAGTACAAAAATATATTTGAGTCTAGGAAAAAAGGAAGAAAAGACACGAAATGCCATAATGAAAACGATTGGAGATTGTACACGAAATTTGGCTGTATTTTATAAAGAAAATGGACAGAGGGTTGTGTTAGAATGGAATAATGGCAATCATTTTTCGGATGTAGCAGAACGCTGTGCAAAGGGATGTGTCTGGCTATTAATGCAAGGTGACAAATTGAAATAGAGTTACAGGTATTTTAAAAATGCGTGTATGTTGGAATTATCTGGTGAATAGAAAGAAAAGTAGGAGAGAAATATGAGTTTGATGAAGCAGATTCCGAAAGATTTTTATCGGGTGTTTCGGACTAAAAATCGGGAATATTATTTTGCTATTCTTGTGGAATTGTATAAGGCAAATATGGAAGTATATTATACCTTTGGAATGACAAAAAATGAGTGTCGGGATGTGGTGAATGAGACGATGGCAAGTCTTAAAATTGTCTGGCAGGAAGATGAGGAAGAACAAGAGGAAACAGTGTCACAGGGGCAGCAAATGCAGATGCGTACACCTGCTGCCAGATGTCTTTCTAATTTGTTGAAATGGGGATGGCTTCAGGAAGACTATGATGAGCAGTTGGACGAGGAAATCTATTCTTTTCCTGAATATAGTCAGATGTTTGTCGAGTTACTCTGGCAGTTAGGGCTAGATAGTGATAGTCAGGAACGGGAGAGTATTTTATCTATTTACAGTTTATTATACACATATTACATGGATAAGGACCGCAATAATGATATTATTAAAAATGCCTGGAAAACATCTCGTAGACTGACACAGCTTCTTACGAATATGCAGGATGGAATGCGAACATATTTTGATCGGTTATCCAAACAAAGTAACTTTCTTGGGATTCAGGAAGTATTATTACAGGAAATTAGTAATAGCGACAGCAAAAAATATGCCATGCTTACAACTACAGATAGTTTTTATCGTTATAAAGAGCAGGTGAAAGAACTGATTAGCCAGATTATTCGTGAGAATCAAGAAGAAAGCTTTCAATTACGCCAACAATGGATGCAGTTTACGCCAGAAACAAAAGAGGCACTTCGCGTAGAACGACAGATGAAGAGAAATGAAGAAACGAACGAGTATATGATAAGAATTGAGAGAGAGTTTGATCGAATTGAGGAAAAATATAATGGATTGATTGAGAAAAAGACGGAATTTGCAAAACGGGCTTTGGCAAGAGTACAATTCCTGCTACAAGAGGGAATGGAACAAAGTGAGAATACAGCTACGTTAATCAAAATAATAGGGGAAAGACCAGACGGAGAAGAAATTTTGAGTACATTTCAGAAAGCATTACGTTTTTCTACCCCATTTACATTATTTACGGAAAAAAGTCTGTATCAGAAACGGGGAGCAACAGAAAAACAGTTTACACCAAAAGCGGTAGAAATGCAGTTAGAGGAAAAAGAAAATCTTACGGAATTTGTACCTAAGCCTTTGCATTCTGTAAAGGAATTGCAGGAATTTCGAGAAAAAAATACAAGCAATGGCAGATTTGTGGTGGATGAAACTACGGTTGAAAAAGTAGAAGATTTAGAAAAATTGATGCTGTTATGGCAGCAGTTTACAGCGGATACGGAACAGGATGCAGAAGAAAAAGTTACATTGGGAGGCAACTTGAAAAAGACGATAGAGGGAGAAAACGAGGTTGCCTTTACACAATTGGTAATTAAGGAGGATTAGTATGTTCGCATATATGAATGAGGTCTCTCAGGCAGAACAGGATAAAATAAAAAAAGTGATTCAGGAATTGTTTCGACAGACTTGCATTTTAAAGATAAAATATAATCCAGAAACACTGATAGCAAAAGATAATGAAAAGTATTATATATGCAGTAAGCACAGGGAATTTATAGCGGATTATCTGGAAATTTTAGGGTGTGAGTTACAACATGATTCCCAGGAGCACATTTTTCGTATTGTTGGGGAAGGTGTTCCAGTATTGCGAATCAGTTTACATACAACAAAGATTTTATTGTTGCTTAAATTGATTTATCGGGAAAAAATGCTTGGAGAAGGATTACATGCAAGTGTGACAAATTTGAAAGAAATCCGAACGTATGGAGCAAATACAGGTTTATTGACAGGAAAATTGACAACAAGTGAATGGAGTGAAACCCTAAATTTGATGAAGCGACATCAGATATTGGAGATTCCAGGATCGGTGGCAAATGTAGAGGATGATACGCCTCTTTATATATACAGTACGATTAATATATATTGTCCATCCAGAGAAATTAATGATCTGATTGCACAATATAAAGAGGAAACAGAGGAAGGAGAGAGACTGGAGAATGAAGGCGAAGAAGGTATTCAGACGGTTATGTTTGACTAATTGGGGAGGCGTAGATCATACTATATTGGAATTTAATGAATATGTAAACCTCTTTAGTGGAAAAAGCGGTTCTGGAAAATCAACGGCCATGGATGCATTACAAGTTATTCTATATGGAAGTGTTTCCTCAAATTTCTTAAATCGTGCAGCGGATGACAAGAAAAATAAACGTAGTGTATTTGGTTATTTGCGTGGCGAACAAAAGGATGGAACTGCGAATCGAGAGAAACAAGACTTTTGTTCTGTAATTGCATTGGAAATTGAGGATGTGAGGACGCATACAAAAAATTGTGTTGGTTTTAATTTTGAAGTGCGAAGCAAGGATACGGAATTGAATAAATTTGTGTATTTTAGTCATACGGGAGATATGCCGGAAGGGGGATATCTTACGAAAGAGGGGATACCTTTTACCAATGCACAGATGCGGAAATTGATCGAAGAGAGAGAACGGTCCATAGGAAACCGAGGACGCGCAGAAATCAATCGAATTTATAATACAAAAGAGGCATATTTAGCCACTTTATATCAGAAAATACTGGGCGGTATAGATGGCAGACGTTTTGAGACTATGGAAAAAAGTGCGATAGCCCTGCAAATGTCCAATGGAACAGGACAATTTATTAAGGATTATATGTTCCCACAGGGTACAGGAGAAGCTATCACACAGCTTAGTGAGCAGTTGGGAGCATATCGTGACATTTGCGAGCGGATTGAAGATATAAAAAAACGAATCGGATTACTGGAAAATGTCCAAAAAGCAGGAATTAAACTTTCTACCGCAAAAGCAGAACAGGTGCATTATAGTAGTTTAATAAAATGTCTGAACATTGTGGATGCGAAGGATCATATTGCTGCCTGGCAAGCAGAAAAAGAAACGGTAGATGGGGAACTGATACAGTTAAAACAAGTGCAAGAAAAGTTTCAAAAGCAGGAAGAAAGTATAAATGAACAGTGGACACAGGCAAAGGCAGATTTACAGTCCAGTGACCTTGGACATTATAAGGAACATCTGGAAGAATTGAACAGACGAAGTGAAATGCTTGCGGCAAATAACCGAAGATGGAGAACGGTTACGGAAGGGTTGAAGCAGTGGGGTGAAGATGACTATATCAATGATTATTTAAGTGGACAGGTGCTTAAAAAAATTGACCTTTTTCTTAAAGAGCAGGTAACAACAGAAAAATGCGTCGAATTGCGAGAAACCTTATTGGAAGAGAAAAAGCAATTGGAAAAAGAATTGGGAATGTTGCAGGAGGATTATCGGGAGATAAAGAAACAACTAGAAGAAAGACGCAGCATTGTAAATGACATGAAGCAGGACAGAAAACCATATGGGGCAAAACTGAAAAAAGCCCAAGCTGAGTTACAGGAGCATTTGCAATATGCCTGTGGAAAAGATGCTAAAGTTTTTGTGCTTGCGGATTTATTTGATATTCAGGATGCAGAATGGAAGAATGCAGTAGAAGGTTGTATGGGAAAACTTCGTTTTGCCCTTATCACAGAGCCAAAATATGCAGAAGAGGCGGCAAGACAGTTTCGCAAGTTATCCCGTCATGAAAATATTGATTTGATCAATGCAAAAGCATTGCAGGAATCGCAACCAAAGAGCAGAGAGAATTCTCTTTATGAAACGGTAATCTGTGAGAAGGATTATGTGGATGATTGTTTAAAACGGTTTTTAGGTAGCATTATCAAATGTCAGACAGAAGAGGAAATGATTGCGGCTGGAAATGCAATTACAAAAGACTGTTATTCCTATCATAATTTTATGTTCCGCCATTTACGAAAAAAGGATTATGAAATGGCATTTATCGGAACAAAAGTTTCAAAAGTCAAACTAGGGGAATATGAACGAGAGCTAGAAAAGCTGGAAAAACGATTTGCAGCCTTGGGTGAGCAAATTAGTCATATGAAGTTGATGTATGATTATGAAATGTTGGCAGAGAACCCTTTTGATTATATGGAATTTTCAAAAGCAGGAACTGAATTGGAAGAGACTATGGCAGAGATTGAAAAATTGCATACGGTCATTGATAATCTGGAAAAGGGAGAATTTCGCGAACTACAGCAGAGGGAAGAACAGCTTCATAAAGAATACAAAAATCTGCGGAAACAGAGCAGAGATTGTAATATAAGGATACAGGAAAAAACAGCACGCGCTGCAGGATTGGCGGCAGACATAAAAGGAAAAGAAGAAGAATTAAAGGAATTAGAGATTGGATATACAGAAAATGCAAAAATAAAAGAAGAAATCCGACAAGAACGAGAAAAGGGAATTAGTGGTATCACACTAAACAACAGATGGATAAGAAAAATAAAAGAAGCAAGGGAGACGGAAGAGGAGGCAAAACAGGAGAGAACAATAGCCAGAGAAGAATATATTACAAACTATCCAAACTCAGAATTTACAGGATGGGAGCCGGATAATGAAAAGTATGATAGAAAACTGGTAGAATACCAGAAAAACTATGAACCACAGTATCAGGAAGAATTTGAAAAACAATGCAGTCTGATTTATAAAAGTCTACGGGACAATGTGATTGCCAAAATACATGGAGACATCAAAGCTGCGCATAGACATAAAGAGGAGATTAATCGCTTGCTCCGCGAAACAAACTTTGCAGACAGTTGTTATCAAATTGATATTGAGCCTGCGGATAATGCGGATGGACAATTTTACGATATGCTTATGGCAGAGGAATTAGATACCAAAAATCCAGATAATGATGGATTTGAGGGACAATTAAGTCTAGGGGAAAATGCATTTTATCAAAAATATGAGATGCAGATAAAGGCATTGATGGAAAAATTTATGCCTGCCAAAAACATAGATGAAGTGCAGTTGAAAAAGTATCAGGAGGAAATGAACAAATATGCAGACTATCGCACGTATCTGGCATTCCGAATGAATGAAATTGTTACGGATTCGGAAGGAAAAACTATACGCAAAAATTATGTAGATGAAATGGCAGGAAGAGATTCGGGCGGGGAAGGACAAAATCCAAAATATGTAGCCTTGCTTGCAGGTTTTGCCATGTTGTATATGTCACAGACAAATCGAGATTCAAAAATAAAACTGGTATTGCTGGATGAAGCATTTTCTAAGATGGATCAGGAGCGAAGTGCAGTATGTTTACAATATGCTAGAAAGATGGATCTTCAGCTTATCGTTTGCGTTCCAGATGAACGCTTACAATCGTTGATTCGAAATGTAGATAGTGTCTATGGATTTCGAAGAAAAAACAATCGAATATCCATGATGCATATTGATAAAGGTTCTTACTTGAAAATGATGGAAGGGGAAGAAGAACATGAAACTATTACTGGTAGAGGATGATCAGGGGATTGTAGAAAATCTGACTGCCTTTTTAAAAGAGGAAGATTTTGAAGTAGAGGCGGTCAATGGACAAAAAGATGCGATTCGTTGTTTAGAAGAAAAGAAATACGATTTAATGTTATTGGATGTATCTTTGGCAGATGGAAACGGATTTGCAGTTTGCGCAGCGGCAAAGGCTATTACGGACATTCCAGTTATATTTTTGACTGCCTCTGGTGATGAATACAGCGTTGTTACCGGACTTGACATGGGAGCAGATGATTATATTGCAAAACCCTTTCGCCCTAGGGAATTGGTATCAAGAATGAAGAGTGTTCTACGAAGATGTGGAAAGACAAATGCAGTCTTTGAAATTGGTAAACTTTCTGTAGATACCGTAAAAGGAACGGTGTTAAAGGCAGGAGAGGAGGTTTTCCTTTCTGCCTTAGAGTACCGCCTTCTTTTAATGTTTGTAAATCACAGAGGAGAAGTGTTGTCCAGAAATCGGTTGTTAGAGGAAATTTGGGACATTGCAGGAGAGTTTGTAAATGATAACACATTGACAGTATATATTAAACGATTGCGGGAGAAAATCGAAGATGATCCGCAAAAACCGATTTATATAAAGACCATACGAGGAATTGGGTACCGATTAGAGTAAGTTCTGCACAAAAACTCTCAGAGTAAATTGAGTTTCGTAGTCACCTATTAATAGTTGCCTAGAAAGGAGAAAAGAGTGAAAGTAACAACATTACTTAGAAATCCAGAAGTAAAGTGGAGCGTTGGCATTTATATTGCATTCGTATGTCTGACAACCATTACAGGTAGTTGTATATGGGGAATGAAAGTAGGACTTTTTGCCTTTTGTATATCTAGCATTAGTATAGGAATACATCTGTTTTTTTCAATCAGGAGATACAATGACCTTGCACAATTAGCAAATCAATTGGATGAGATTTTACATGGAAATCGTCGGCAATTGTTACGTGAGGAGCAGGAAGGCGAATTATCGATTTTGAAAAATGAAGTGAGTAAAATGGTAATTCGATTACAGGAGCAGGCAGAGCATTTGCAAAAGGAAAAAGTATTTTTGGCAAATTCCATTGCGGATATTTCACATCAGATACGAACTCCTTTGACTTCTATCACACTGGTTGTTTCTTTGTTATCAGAGCCTAAGGTAACAGAAGAGCGAAGAAGGCAACTGTTACGAGAACTAAAGCAACTATTAAAACGAATTGATTGGTTGATCAACACATTGCTGAAAATTTCAAAACTGGATGCAGGAACCATACCTTTAAAAAGTGAGAAAATTAAAATGGTACAACTGTTAGAAAAAGCGAAAGAACCATTGGAAATTTCCATGGAATTAAGAGAAATTGCATGGAAGATTTCTGTAGATGAAAACATTGCATTTCAGGCAGACTTTGCTTGGACGTTAGAAGCAGTAGAAAATATATTAAAAAATTGTATGGAGCATACCCCAGAAGGTGGAGAGATTGTTGTAGAAGCGGTAGAAAATAAAATTTATACGGAATTAACCATTGCGGACAATGGAGAAGGCGTAGATGAAGAAGATTTACCACACATTTTTGAACGTTTTTATAAAGGAAAAAATGCGAGCAAGGAAAGTATTGGAATAGGTTTGGCTTTGGCAAAGACTATTATGTTGTCACAAGATGGAACGATATGTGCAGAGCAAAGAGCCGAAGGAGGCACACGCTTTATTTTAAGGTTTTATCATAGATGGTAACAAGAGGAAAGAACTGGATATGGAATAAAGGAAGAATTGACCGGGAATGTTATGCCTTTGGTAGACAGCCCGGTCAAAGTCATTTTTTGGAAAAATAGGAAGCGAACATACAGAAAATTAGAGAGATAGGAAAATAAAATTAGAAAGTGACAGTTTTGTCATTTTGCAGTCATGGTGATGTCACTTAAGATTGTTATACTAAAATAGCAGAACGGAAAGAAAGCGATTAGAATGAGGAGGATACTATGGAGATATTAAAAGTTGAAAATCTAAAAAAGGTATATGGAAAAGGTGAGAATCAGGTCGAGGCATTGGGCGGAGTATCTTTTTCGGTACAACAGGGAGAATTTGTTGCTATTATTGGACCTTCTGGTTCAGGAAAGTCTACCTTACTTCATATTCTAGGAGGTGTAGATAGACCAACCGCTGGAACAGTATTGGTAAATGGAATTGATGTGTATAAGCAAAAGGAAGAACAACTTGCTATTTTTAGAAGAAGAGAAGTAGGGCTTATTTATCAGTTTTACAATTTGATTCCTGTTTTGAATGTGAAAGAAAATATTACATTACCTGTGTTAATGGATGGAAGAAAAGTGAATGAAGAAAGATTAGAGGAATTGATTGGTATTCTAAAATTAAAAGGACGGGAAAATAATCTGCCAAATCAGTTATCTGGAGGACAACAGCAGAGAGTATCCATTGGAAGAGCACTGATGAATGCACCTGCAGTTGTTCTGGCGGATGAACCGACAGGAAATTTGGATTCAAAAAATAGTCATGATATTATGAATTTATTAAGAGAGTCTAACAAGAAATATAATCAGACGTTGATTGTCATTACACATGACGACAATATTGCCTTACAGGCGGACCGTATTATTGCAATTGAGGATGGAAAGATTGTAAGAGATGAGGTGACACGCTAATGGGAGTATTTCAGAAATATACACTAGAAACATTAAAGAAGAACAAAGTAAGAACATTTGTTACTATTATTGGTATTATTCTTTCTGTAGCTATGTTTACTGCGATTACAACCATTATCAGCAGTTTGCAGTCATATATGGTAAACGTGGCGATTGAGGATAATGGAAGCTGGTATATTTCCTTCAAAGATATCAATGGAAGTGACAAAGATATGCTTTTGAAAAGCAGTGAAATAAAGAAAAAAGTTTCACTGGAAGAAATTGGTTATGCTGAGTTGGATGAAGTAAAGTATGCAGAAAAACCTTACGTGTACATTGTTGGTGCAGATAAAAATTGCAAAGAGTTGTTGCCAATTCATTTAACGGAAGGAAGAATGCCTGAAAAAGAAGGGGAAATCCTATTACCAACACATTTACAGGCAAGCCTAAAGTCTCCTAATCAATTGGGTGACCAGGTAACTTTTCAAGTCGGACAACGTGTGGACAAACAGGGAGAAGTATTGACACAAAACAGTTCGTATGATGAAGAGAATGAAAAAATTGTAAAAAAAGAAGAAAAGAAATATACGGTAGTTGGTTTTTATGAACAACCATCTTTTGAGGGATATGATTCGCCTGGATATACAGCAATTACAGTTCCAGAAAAGAATCCACAGCATTATTACGAGGTGTATGTCAGTCTTAAAAAAATAGGAAATACATTTCAATTTGAAGAGAAGCAGATAGAAAAAATGAAAAGTCCGATTGCACATTCTCTAACGAATACAGAATTGCTTCGCTATAGTGGAAATGTTAAAACTGGAACGATGAGAAATGCATTGTATTCCATGGCTGGAATTTTAATTGGAATTGTTATGCTTGGCGCGATTACATTGATTTATAATGCGTTTTCCATTTCAGTAGGAGAGCGAACGAAACAATTCGGTTTATTGAAATCAATTGGAGCTACGAAACGCCAGATACGAAATTGTGTTCTTTTTGAAGCTTTTAGTTTATGTTGTATAAGTATTCCTTTGGGAATCGTTGCAGGAATTGGCGGGATTGGAACTACGTTGTATCTATTACGTGGTAAATTTAATTTGATTGTAGCAGAGGCATCCACTGTACCATTAAAGTTGGTAATTAGTTGGCAGGGAATCATTGTAGCGGTGATAGTCAGTGTGATTACGGTGTTTATTTCTGCACTTATTCCAGCAAGACGAACGATGCGGATGAATGCAATTGAAGCTATACGACAAAGTCAGGATATTAAAGTGAAACCAAGACAGGTGAAGGGTGGAAAATGGACCTATCGTTTATTTGGTTTTGAGGGAATGTTAGCATATAAATATTCCAAAAGAAATAAGAAACGTTATCGTGCAACCATTATTTCGTTATTTTTCAGTATTGTATTATTTATTTCTACAAGTACATTTTGCGAGTATATGACTTCGTCTGTAGAGAATCTGGTAGATGATTATACATGTGAGATTACAGGTTATTCTTATAGTTCGGAAACGGAGATAAATCACCTTGATGTGGAGAAACAATTTCATCAAATAGAAAAACTGGATGGTGTGGATGATTGTGCATATATATTGGATGGTGGAAATATATATATATCTGGATTAATTCTCAATAAAGATGATATTTATACGAAAGAGTATTTCCCCTATCTAAAAGCAATGGGTTTTGAGAAAACAGAAGAAGATTTTGCAAGGATTACATTGGTGTTTATGGAAGATAAGGAGTATCGTACCTACCTAAAAGAAAAGAAATTGGATGAAAGCACGTATATGGATACGAAAAAACCAGTTGCAGTTGTATACAACAATAAAAAATATTATGACGATAAACAGGAAAAGTATATTACATTTGCACCATATCAATCTTCTATGAAAGAACTGGAATTGGAAGTTCCAAAAGAGAAAAAAGGGTATTCCCAGGAAGAAATTATTTATGATGATAACGGAAAGAAGCAATGCGAGTATTTTGATGAAGATTCTGGAGAAAGCATGACGCTTCCGTATAACAAAGAAAATGTAAAAAAAGTAAAAATTAAAATTGGTGCATTAGTGAATGGTTCTACACCAAGAATGATCAGTCGAAGCGAATATAGTGGTGGAAGTTATTGTCAATTGTTGTATCCATATAGTGCAAGGGATACTGTATTGCGTATGTTTTCAAAAAAGTGGAATCAGATGGGATCGCGATTTATAACAAATTATTATATTTGGGCAAAAAATGCAGACAAAGCTTGGGATTCGGTTGACAAGTACCAAGAGAAATGGAATAATAACAATGAAGATATAAGTGTTCATTTCTATAACCAGAAAGAAGAGATAGATACCAATCGAGCATTGTTGCTTGTTGTGCAGGTATTTGTATATGGTTTTGTTACGTTGATTAGTTTAATTGCAGTAGCGAATGTATTCCATACGATTTCAACCAACATTCAATTAAGAGGAAGAGAGTTCGCCATGCTAAAGTCAGTAGGTATGTCACAAAAAGGATTGCTACGGATGATGAAATATGAATGTTTACTATATGGAATCAAGAGTTTGGCGGTTGGTATTCCTGTATCAATTGGTGCGTCCTATTTGATTTCTAAGTCTGTAGGACAAGGCATAGAAATGGGTTATATATTCCCTGGAATGAGTATAGTAATTACAATAATTGGCGTGTTTAGTATTGTATTTACGACTATGCTTTATGGTATGAATAAGCTCAAAAAAGAAAATGTTATGGATGCATTAAAGAAAGAAAATATTTAGTTCAAAGGCATTATTTTTTACTATGTAGTATAAAATCACTGAAAGTCCACAAAATAAGAAAAGCAGTTGTTTGAAAAAACAACCAAAGAACAAAGGAGGAAAGAATAGTTTTTATTATTCTTTCCTTCTTTTTGTGGAGGATGTTATGAAAAAGAGAGATAATTTTTCGGGTACATTAGGATTTGTAATGGCTGCTGCAGGAAGTGCTGTTGGTTTGGGAAATATGTGGCGTTTTCCCTATTTGGCAGCAAAAGATCATGGCGGTGTATTTTTGCTTTGCTATATTATATTGACCATTACGTTTGGATTTACTTTGCTTACAACAGAGATTGCCATTGGAAGAAGAACCGGGCAAAGTCCTTTGACTGCATATGGAAAAATTAATAAAAAATGGGGATGGATTGGTAGCTTAGCCTGTTTGGTACCCATTCTTATATTCCCCTATTATTGTGTGATTGGTGGTTGGGTAATGAAATATATAACCGTTTATGTGACGGGACAGAGGCAGCAGGCGGTTGACAATGATTATTTTGCTTCCTTTCTTAGACAGGGAAGTACACCAATTGTATTTATGGCTATTTTTCTTTTTATCACTTGGTTTATTGTATACAGAGGAGTAGACAAAGGAATAGAACGATTTAGTAAAATACTTATGCCGATATTGCTTGTTTTTGTATTATTTATTTCTGTGTATTCTTTGACAATTTTCTATACGGATGAATCTGGAATTACAAGAACAGGATTAGATGGTTCGAAGTTTTATCTCCTTCCTGACTTTTCGACCATCACAGTAAAATCCTTTTTTGTCACGTTGATGGATGCAATGGGACAGTTGTTTTTTTCGATTAGTGTAGCAATGGGAATTATGATTACCTATGGCTCTTATGTAAAAAAAGATACAAATTTGATGAGCGCGATCAATCAAATAGAAATTTTTGATACATTTGTTGCTGTATTAGCAGGTTTAATGATTGTTCCAGCGGTATATATTTTTATGGGAAGCGAAGGAATGGATGCTGGATCAGGATTAATGTTTGTTTCTTTACCGAAAGTATTTCATGCAATGGGAAAAATAGGAGGATGGATGGGAGGCATATTCTTCATCATGGTAGCATTTGCAGCGATTACCTCTTCTGTATCTATGATGGAAGCGGTTGTTTCCAGCTTGATAGATCGATTTCGACTTTCAAGAAAAAAATCGGTTGCCATAGTAGGAGGATATGCCTTTATAGGTGCTGTGGTTGTTTGCTTGGGATATAATAAACTGTACTTTAACGTATCACTTCCCAACGGAACACAGGGACAGATTTTAGAAGTATTAGATTATATTAGCAACTATTGTCTTATGCCTTTTGTTGCATTTTTTACCTGCATTTTAATTGGATGGGTGGCAGGACCAAAGGTGATTATGGAAGAAATATGTTTCGGGGGATATAGCTTCAAACGAAAAAAATTATATGTCGTGATGATTAAATATATTGCACCATTTTTGCTGTTTTTGTTATTGCTACAGTCCTTGGGACTATAAGCGAAGCCTTGCGATGATTTGTGCCAAATCCTCTGCGGAGTCTACCGTATCATGTAAAATCCATTGCATAAAAATATTATAAAGAGCGCCAGCATAAAAATAAAAAGGGTAAGAACGAATACATTTTTTTTCATCAAAGGCAGGTTGCTTTCGGATATAGTCGTTTAAAGCATCTAATAGTAAACTATCCATTCCAGCTTTATGAAGACAAAGAGCAAATTGTTTGTATTGTTGAAAAAATAAAAGGCTTTGTAAAATATGTTCATAGCTTTGAAAAGGGTATTTGTTGTTTCCTTCTACTGTGTTTCGATATTGTTCTAAGATATATTCCATATAATACTGTAGAATTTCCTCTTTTGAGGAAAAATATCGATAATAAGACATACGGGAAACGCCAGCTTTTGCTACAAGGTCTTTGATATGAATATCTTTTAAGTCTTTCTTTTCCATTAACTGAAGCAATGCTTCGGCGATGTATTGTTTTGCATCTTGTGCCATAGTAACCTCCTATTTTATAAGATGTACTCTCGGAATCTCCCTTGCACCCACTTTTGCGACTGTTTTTCCGCCAGCTATACACAAATTTAATCAACGTACGCTCCACGTACGCCTCACTGACAAAAAACCATTTTGCAAAATCAGGCACAAAGAGACTCCGAGAGTACATTAAGTTTTTAACCGAATCAGGCAAGTAGCGAAGCGGATTGCAGATATCTACTTGACTGCGTATCATTTTGGTTCATTTCTGTTGGTTATAGTATATATGGTTTTGAAATATAAAACAAGCGGTTTTGAAAACTATTATAGAATAAAAAAGTGACATAAAGGCCTGTTTTGTAAATTGATTTCTATCTGGTTATTAACTACAATATATGTGGTTTTAAAAACTATGTTATGTAGAAAAAAGTAAGGTGTTGTAGTGCGAAAGATAGAAAGCAAGTTAAAGAAAGTTTGCTTTGTTTTATAGCAAAATAAAAGTTGTCGCGGAAAGGAATTAAAATGAAAGAATTAAGGATTGGGAACAAAGTAGCAAGACTTCCAATTATTCAAGGGGGAATGGGCGTTGGTGTCAGTCGTGGACGTTTAGCAGGTGCAGTAGCAAAGGAAGGCGGGATTGGCATTATATCCACTGCACAAATCGGATATGATTTGGAAGGGTTTGATAAGGATCAAGAAGGCTGCAATCTTAGAGCCATCAGAGAACATATTGCAATGGCAAAAGAGATGTGTAATGGTGGATTAGTCGGTGTAAATGTAATGGTAGCATTAAAACAATACCGGGAACATGTAAAGGAGGCTGTGAAGGCAGGTGCAGATGTTGTAATTTGTGGCGCAGGGCTTCCTATGGATTTGCCAGAATTGGTTGCAGGTAGTGATACAAAGATTGCACCGATTGTATCTTCTGCCAGAGCGGCAAGATTACTATTACAGAAATGGAAAAGAAGATACGATTACATCGCAGATTTTTTAGTAATTGAGGGACCAAAGGCAGGTGGGCATCTTGGATTTACAAAAGAAGATGCAGTGAAAGATATAAATTTTGATGAAGAAATAAAGGCAATTATAGCAGTAGTAAGAGATATGGAAGAAAAATGCAATGCAAAAATTCCTGTTATCGTAGCAGGTGGAATTTTTGATAAGAGGGATATTGACCATGTTATTTCTCTTGGAGCGGACGGTGTACAGATTGCAAGTCGTTTTGTTGCAACCTATGAATGTGATGCTTCGGATGCATATAAACAGGCGTATATAAACGCAAAGGCGGAAGATGTCCGTATTATACAAAGTCCGGTGGGAATGCCTGGTAGAGCAGTAAACAATGCCTTTTTGAAAAAGGTTGATGAAGGAAAGGTATGCGTAGATAAATGTTATAAATGTCTTGGAAAATGTAACCCCGCAGAGATTCCATACTGTATTACAAAAGCGCTTGTAAATGCAGTGAAAGGTGATTTGGATAATGGGTTAATTTTTTGTGGTGCAAATGTGGGGCGTATCAATACCATTGTCAGTGTGCATGAATTGATGGCAGAATTAACGGAAGAAATAGAAGTTGGCATTGTTGAAACAGAAAGAATTGCTGGATAAAATTGGATAGTGAAAAAATAAAAACGGCTGAATATAGCGTTGGGAGGATACTAAGGTTATATTTTGCCGTTTTGTTGTATTAAGCGACTGAAACTGGTAAAGTGTGTTCCAGAATTAGTAGAAAAAAAGTCAAAACAACAACATGCTGTTAATTTTGGACGTGGTTTGTATTATAATGTCGTTTAAAAGAGGAGACACAACATGCGAGATGAAATAAATACGGTATCAACTCATATAAAATTAATCAATGAGTTGATTGAAAAAAAGGCAAATCAAAAATTAAAAATCTATGGTATTACCGTATCACAAATACGGGTAGTAGTTGTTTTAAAAGCGGCAAAAAATGAGACTTGTTCTATGAAGGAGCTGGAAAAATCATTGAAATTGTCGCAGCAAAATATTGTAGGTTTGGTAAAACGGTTAGAAGAGAAAAAGGTTTTATATAGTTTTCCAGATAAAGAAGATAAACGAATAAAGCATGTTAAGTTGACCGATTCGGGAAATCAGTTATGTGATACGATTGCGTTTGAATTAAAAAAAATGGATGAGTGGATTTTAGAAGCGTTGACAGAGGAAGAAAAAGAGAATTTTTCTAGTTTGTTAAAGAAAATATATTCTCATGTGATGGGAGATTCGGAATATTCAAGTCAGATATTGAAAGAATAAAAGGTATAAGAGAGGGTATTATGGGAACAGAAAAAGAGATACATTATTATCAGACCTATACGGATGATTTTGTATTTAGCAAAAACCAGGATTTTCAATTACCAGAGGATTATTTATGGGTCAATGAAACAAAGGGACACCAGCTTTTAGAAAAAATTCTTTTAAAAGTTGCTGGTGTTTTTGCAAATATTTATTGCCGAGTATTTTTACATGCCAAAGTAGTAAATAAAAAAGTGTTACGGCAGTGCAAAGAGGAAGGAATCTTTTTATTTGGAAATCATACACAGGAAGTAGGCGATGTATTTTTACCTAAGTTGTTATGCGGAGGCAAACGATATTTTGCCATTGCGTCAGCAGCAAATTTAGGGATTCCTGTGATTGGAAAATTATTACCATGGTTAGGGGCGTTGCCTATTCCAAATGATTTTAGAAAAATGAAGGATTTTAAGCAGGCAGTTTATAAACGAATAGAAGAAAAAAAGTGTATTGTGATTTATCCAGAGGCACATGTATGGCCATACTGTACTTGGATACGCCCGTTTCCTGCAACCTCCTTTCATTATCCTGTAGAAAGCAAAACACCATCCTATGCGATGACTACGACATATCAAAAAAGAAAATGGGGGAAAAAGCCTAAGATTACAATATATGTAGATGGACCTTTCTATGCAGAGGAAGGATTATCAAAAAAAGAGCAGCGGGAAAAATTGAGAGATACTGTATATGGGGTAATGAAGGATAGAAGTCAAAATAGTAATTATGACTATATGATCTATAAACCAAAAGGGAGGGAATAGAAGCGTATGAACATTTTATATTGTGGAGATAAAAATATAGAAGATGGATTGATTCTTTCTGTATTGTCGCTCTTGAAAAATGTGAAAGAAGCATTGTCTATTTACATTCTTACTATGCAGAGTGAGGACGTAGATTGTAGTTGTCAGGCAGTGACTGAAAGCACGATAGAGTATTTGAACCAAAAGGTGAAACAAAGCAATGTAGAGAGTTTTGTTAAGAAAATTGATATGACAAAATATTTTCAGGAAGATAGGCCACTTGCAAATTTAAAGACTCGTTTTACTCCTTTTTGTATGTTGCGACTTTATGCAGATTTGGTGGAGGAGCTTCCAGACCGTTTGCTTTATTTGGATAATGATGTGATTTGTAGAGGAGATTTAGAAAGTTTTTATTATCAGGATATGCATAATACAGAATTAGCGGGGGTATTGGATTACTACGGTTCTTGGTTTTTCAGAAAGCAATTTTGGAAAAGAGATTATGTAAATTCAGGTGTATTGCTTTTAAATTTGGAAAGAATAAGAGAAACGAAATTATTTGAACAGTGTCGGAAAAGGTGTAGAGAAAAGAAGATGTTTATGCCGGATCAATCCGCTATCAATAAATATGCTATTGAAAAAAAATTGCTTGCTCGCAGATATAATGAACAGAGAAAATTACATGCCAATACCGTATTACAGCATTTTACTACCAGTTTCCGTTTTTTACCATGGTTTCATAAAGTCAGTGTAAAGCCATGGCAGATAGAAAAAATGCATAGGGTGCTTAAATTATATGAGTATGATGCATTGTTAGAAGAATATGTGAATGTACAAAAAAGTATTCAAAATGAGAATCAGAAGACCGAAGGAGGAGTTGCATGAAACCGATAATACCTGTATTTTTTACAATTGATGATGGATATGCACCGTTGTTAGGTGTGGCATTACAGTCTATGATAGAGAATGCATCTACTGAGTACCAATATCATATTCATATCATTCATGAAAATGTTTCAGAGGAAAATCAGAAAAAAATATGTGACCTTGGAAAGAATAATTTTAAAATTGCATTTTCTTCCATGGAGAAATCTTTAGAAGACATTACGAACCGAACGGAAAACTACCTTCGATGCGACTATTTTACAATGACAATTTATTTCCGTTTATTTATTCCTGAAATGTTTCCAGAATATGACAAAGGAATTTATATTGATAGCGATATTATTGTCCCAGGAGATATTTCGCAGTTATACAATGTTGATTTGAAAGACAATTATATTGGGGCTTGCCCGGATCATTCTGTTTCTAATGTACCTCCACTTGCAAAATATATGGAGCAGGCGTTAGGAATTGATAAATATGAGTATATAAATTCAGGTGTCTTATTGATGAATTTGAAGAAAATGCGGGAAAACAAGTTTAGTGAACACTTTTTGTTTTTACTAAAGAACTATCATTTTGATTGTTTAGCACCAGATCAGGATTATCTAAATGTAATGTGTCGCGGAAATATTTGTTTCTTGGATAAATGTTGGGATGTGATGCCAAATAAGATGGAAAAAGTTCCATTTCGCAATCCTAAATTGATCCATTACAATTTGTTTGATAAGCCATGGTGCTACGATGGGATTCAGTATGAAGAGTATTTTTGGGATTATGCAAAAAAGACTGTATTTTATGAGGAATTAAAGAAATTTAAGCAAGAGTATTCTGAGGAAAAGAAACAGTCAGATACAGAGGCGTTTGAGCGATTACTAAAGAAGGCAGAAATTATTCCAGATACAGAGATTACATTTAAAAAAGTATATGAAAGTGGAGTAAGCGTAAGATTATGATAATAGGGAAAAATAAACAACAGGTAATTCAAAATATTGAACAGGCTGCAAAAAACGAAGATTTTTATGCAAAGGTGGAGATTGATGATCCAGAGCTTTCTGTAAAAATGGAAAATCGTTTGTTAAAGAAATATTTAAGAACAAGGAAAAAAATAGGATATATCATTCGAAATATTGTTGCAAGAGCCATTGTGGATACAGCATCCAGAGGGATAAATCGGACCACCGAATATGAGGGATTGGAGAATATCAAAAACATAAAAAGTGGAGCGATTGTGACAAGCAATCACTTTAATCCAGTGGATAATACGGCTGTGCGAATGGCGGTAAAAAAGACTGGAAGAGGAAGATTATATATTGTAAGCCAAATCAGTAATCTTGCTATGGGAAGCTGGGTTGGTTTCTTAATGCGTTTTACGGATATTATTCCAATTTGCGCAAGAAATAAAAAATACATGAACCATCAATTCGCACCAATCATACAAAAATTAGTGAGAAAAAAACAGTGGGTGTTGATTTATCCAGAGCAGGAGATGTGGTTTAACTATCGAAAGCCTAGACCACCGAAAAGAGGTGCGTACTATTATGCAGCTAAATTTAATGTTCCAATCGTTTCTTTCTTTGTGGAAATCAGAGATATGGACGAAAAAGAAAATGAGGAATTTTATAAAGTAAAATATATCGTACATGCACTTCCTGCTATTTATCCGTCTCCAGATTTGAGTGTCAAGGAAAATAGTGTTCGCATGATGCAAACGGATTATGAGCAAAAGAAAGCAGCTTATGAAAAGGCGTATGGAAAAGCAGTAGACTATGCATTTGATTTATCGGATATAGCAGGATGGATTGGTGAAAAATAAAAAGATAAGAAAGACCTTTTAAGTAGACAAGGGAACGACAGTATCTACTTAAAGGGTCTTTTTTCTTTATAAAAGTTTAAGAGCATCCATGACATATCCACTTGTTCTGCTGTAGAAAATGTGGTTTCTAAAATAGTGTTGACAAATTGTATATAACTGTATATACTGTATATATACATGAAGGGAGAGTGAAATATATATGAAGGAAAAAGAAAAAATGCTATTGAATGTATGTGGGTTATGTAAATCCTATGAACGGTTTGCTTTACAGGATATTTGTTTTTCCTTAGAGCCTGGTTATATTTTGGGTGTCATAGGGAAAAATGGTTCTGGCAAATCTACGCTAATAAGAACGCTACTGGGTAGCAGAAAGGGAACAGGAGAGGTGCAGCTTGGTGGTTGTTCCTGGAGTAATGTAGTTGCGTATAGAAAGCAATTAGCGTTTGTCTTAAAGGATACACCTTTTCCTGAAATTATGAATGCAAAAGATTGTGGAAACTATTATGGGAAATGGTATGATGGATTTGATCTGAAAAAATATTTGCATTATTTAGAACAATTTCAGATTCCAGAAAAACAAGCAATAGAAAAACTTTCCACAGGGCAAAAAATTCGTCAGCAATTAGCATTTGCCTTGGCCTATGAGGCAAAATTATATCTGTTTGATGAAGCGACTGCAAATCTGGATGTAAAGTTTAGGGATGAGGTGTATCAGATTATAAGACAACTGGTGGCAACGGAAGAAAAGAGTGTTATTTTTGTCAGTCATCTGGTAGAGGAACTGGAACAGTTTGCCGATTACGCATTATGGCTTTATCAGGGAAAGCAAAAATATTTTGGTACGGTGGAAGATTTAAAAGAGCAATATCGTATTGTGGAAATGAGTAAAGAGAAACTTGAGAATCAGTTTCAATGCAGCGAAAAGGATATTTTAATTGGTAGGGAAAATGCGCATCATCAGGAATATTTACTGCGAACAGAAGTTGTTAAAAATTGTCCCGATTTGCTGGAGTATAGTCGTTATGGAACAATCAAAGAATTGATGTATTATTTAGAAAAGGTGGAATCGATATGAGAGAGGCAATAGACGAAATTAAGATGGAGGCAGCAAAAAAGCCTGTGTTGTTTTTAATAGAGGTGGCGTTTCTGGTTGCACTGATTGGAACTGGTTTCTTATCTAATACTTATGATCCATTTGCGGTGTGGATGTTTTATGCAATCGTTGGAATCAACACAACTACGATGCTGCTGTTTGGCGAGAGTGAGATTGATTTTTCCCTACCAAGAACATGTAGGCGAGGCTGGTTTTGGCAAAGAGTTAAGAGGAGAGTTGTTGCGAAAAATATATTTTTTCCTGTCTATTTTCTTTATGGGAGATGTGGTTTTGGTAGATGGCCCAGAAGTGGAACGCTTCAAAACAGTTCTATCAAAGTTTCCAATTTTATTACGCCCTCAAGGAGGCAATGGATTGCTTATTCAGGTGCTTGTATTTCTGGTCTTAACGGTACTTTTGTTGCTAGATTTAAAAAGACAGTGTGCAGAGTTGGGCATAGGTGAGTATAAAGCAGAATGATGTGTGTGGTGAGGAAAGTAAATATAGAAAGTAGGAACAAGTATGAATATAAAGATACAAAGTAAAAGTGGAATACCAATTTATACTCAGATTGCACAGCAACTAAAGGAAGAGATTATAGCGGGCAATCTGAAAGCAGGAGAACCATTGCCTTCTATTCGAGGGCTTGCCAGTGATTTGAAAATCAGCGTAATTACAACAAAACGTGCATATGAAGAACTGGAACAGGAAGGTCTGGTGTATTCGGTACCGGGAAAAGGATTTTATGTAGATGATCCAGACCTTGCCTATTTAGAAGAAAAAAAGACACTGGGAGTGCAGGAAATCGTAACCGATGCATTGAAACAATGCAAAGCTGCAGGGCTTAGTAAGGAAGAAGTGATGGATATGGTTTCTATTTTGTGGGAGGAATAGGTATGTTTCAGGCAAAAGAGGTTAAATATGAACAGAAAATAAAAGGAAAAGACAGGGGTTTTCAGTTGAAAAAAGTTTCCTTTTCTATGGAAGATGGATATTTTCTTGCACTTTTAGGAGAAAATGGAGCCGGGAAAAGTACATTATTACGAGTGTTAAATGGCATGGTTGAGGCAGAAACAGGGCAGATTTGTATGGATGCATGGTCTGTAAAAGAACATTTAAAAGAATTTCGTGAAGCGGTAGCTTATGTGGGAGAGGAACCAATCTTTTTTTCTGGCATGACGCTACAGGAGAATATAGAAATTTTGCAACATTGTTATACCGATTTTTCGATGGAATCCTTTCGAGAATATCTTACATTATTTGAAATTCCAATGGGAAACATGGGAAAACGTATAAGTGAATGTTCTTCTGGAGAGAAAAAGAGGATTGAGCTGGCATTTGCATTAGCAAAGAAACCAAAACTGCTGTTATTAGATGAACCAACCGCAAATTTAGACCCTGTATTTCGTACTGATTTTATGGAACTTTTACAGAAAAAAATTGCAGAAGAGAATATGAGCATTATTTTCTCTACCCATATTCTTGCGGATGTGGAAGATGTTGCAGATTACATTTTACTTTTACAAGAGGGAGAAATGACAGACTTTGGAGAAAAAGATGCGATACTTGATAAATACGGGATGGAAGAGTTAAGACAGTTGATTGGAGGCAGGGAAGATGGAAAGAAATGTAGCGAAAAAATGGAAAGATAGGGGCGTATATTTTTCAAAATGGCAAAAGAGTATGCTTGTCGCATATGTAGCGATTTATTTTCTGGCTTATATTTGGGCGATAAATCTAACCGTAACAGTATCGGTGCTTTCCCTTTTTACTGTCTTTGCCACCTATTTGCTTGGCAGCATATGTAATTGTTGGTGCAATCAATATTTGTATTATGAAAAAAGAGAAAGGAATGGAGTAGTAGAACGAAAGCCCGTTGTAGAAATTTTGAAAGCGCATCCTTTCGATGCAGACACTTATTTTGATGCAATCCGAGAAAAAATATGGTACATTTCTGTTTTGGCATTGCTATTAAATATAGTTTTTATGTCCGCAGTGGGATTTTTAAAAGATATTGTGCAAGAAAAAAATATAACAGCGATTGTGGTTTCTTTCTTGCTTCTACTTATGGTTCAATTAGGGATGCCATATGGAATTTGGTATTTAAAGAAAAAAGAGTTTGTGCAGGTTCAATATGGGAAAAGGGGGATTTTTTCGGGAAAACTATATGCTGTTTTAAAAACTATTCTGTGGATATTTGCAAGGGTGTTGGATTTGTTAATTCTTTTGATTGTGGGGGTAGTACTTGCAATCATATTGCCAGCGATGGTAAACACTTGTCTTGATCTTGTACCAATGCCTAATGATGTGATTATGAACCAAGGCAGGCAGGGGCTACTAGGAACGATTGCAGTTATGATTGGCTACGTGGTGCTTCTTGCTGTGCAATTAGGAGGTGTATTCCCAAAAAGAGAGGTAAAGAAAAAAACAAAGAGAATGTTGACGTTTGGTTTCGTACTTTTGCTTCTTGTTCCATTGCTATGGGAAACGTATAACCATACGGACTTTTATGAAGACAAGGCGGTAGCATATCATTTCTTTCAAAAGAAGGAATATGTGTTTTCTCAGGGGGAGAAGTTCGAAGTATATTATGATTCAAAAGGGGAACAACCACAAATACGTTTGTTTTTTGCGGATGGAACCATACTTTCTACACAATCGACTACGCAAAGTGCAACGGATGCATTTGAGCAGGCATATACGTGGAATTGTAATTGGTTATTAGCAATTGCTAAAAAATGTAAGGATGGAAATCTGGAAGGGAAGATCATAGATGCAGACCGAATTGAAAATGCACTGATAAAGTATGATCATAAGGAAGAATTGAATGCTTGGTTTGCTTTGCGAGAGCTAGTAAAAGAAGATAATCGTATAGAAAAAATAGATAAAAAGACATCGACTTGACGAAAAAAAGAATTGTGGTATAATTGAAATAGTTTACTAGCGAACTAATTGGAGGAATTATGGATGTAAATGATGTGGTGCAACCCAGTGTACTTATAAAAAAGTTATTAGAGAAGAAAATTGCACCGATTATGAAAGAGTATGATTTGCGTATAGTGGAATTGGATATTTTGTTTTTTTTATCCAAGGATGAACATTTGGATACAGCGAAAGAAATTATGCAAAAAAAGCATTTATCAAAAGCACATATTTCTAAGTCAATCGATAATTTAAAAAAACGAAATCTGATCCGCATATCAGAGGATGCACAAGATCACAGAATATTGCACATTTCCTTAGATGAAAGTGCATATGAAGTGGTGGATAAAGTAATGAAGGTCTATACAGAGTGCTTACAGACCATACATAAAGGGATTACAGAGGAAGAATGGGAAACTGTGCATAGAGTGCTTCACAAAATGTTACAAAACATTGAGGAGGCAATCTGACAAAATATATGTAACTGTTCGGAAAAGGCAGTTACATATATTTTAAAAAAAATAGTTCACTAATGAACAAAATAAGAAAGAAAAAGAATGGGTATTATAACAGAATGAAAGAGAGGTAGTAGAATGGAAAAAATAACTTCATATACGAAAAAGCAGGCGGCAATTTGTGAGAAAAATGATAGCATTAACAAAGAATTATATTCGGAATACGGTGTAAAAAAAGGATTAAGAGATGAGCAGGGACAGGGTGTTCTGACAGGACTTACAAATATTTCATCGATTAAGGCATTTGACAATGTAGATGGGAAAAAGGTAGCTTGTGACGGAGAATTGTTATATCGTGGTTATGATGTAAAAGAATTGATTTATGGATGTAGAAAAGAGAAATATATTTTTGAAGAAGGAGCATATCTATTGTTGTTTGGTGAATTGCCAAATAAGGAGCAGTTAAAGGAGTTTCGTAAATACTTGTCAGAAAGCATGAAATTACCTACAAACTTCACCAGAGATGTTATTATGAAAGCGCCTAGTGCAGATATTATGAATTCTATGACAAGAAGTATTTTGACATTGGCATCTTATGATGAAAAAGTAGATAATCTGGATATTGATAATGTGCTTCGACAAAGTATGATGTTAATTAGTACATTTCCGATGTTGGCGGTATATGGGTATCATGCATATAACCATTATGAAAACGATGATAGTATGTATATCCATAGACCGGATGAAAACTTATCTATAGCAGAGAATTTTCTTCGCCTATTGCGTCCGAATATGCAATACACAGAGTTAGAGGCAAAAGTATTAGATGTTGCTCTGCTTCTTCATATGGAACATGGAGGCGGAAATAACTCAACCTTTACCACCAGAGTTGTTACTTCTTCTGGCTCTGACACCTATTCAGCCATTGCAGCAGCTATGTCATCATTGAAAGGAAAAAAACATGGTGGTGCAAATCTAATGGTAATGAAAATGATGGACGATATTCGAGCACATGTATCCGATTATCATGATCAGGAGGAAATCGCACATTATCTTATAAAAATTTTGCGTGGAGAGGCCTTTGATAAAAAAGGATTGATTTATGGAATGGGACATGCGGTATACTCTTTATCTGATCCACGAGAGGTAGTATTTAAAAGTTTTGTGGAACAGCTTGCAAATGAAAAGCATTTGGCAGACGATATGGCATTATATAATAATATTGAAATGCTTGCACCAAAGCTTATTGCAGAGGAGCGAAAAATATTTAAGGGTGTCAGCCCGAATGTAGATTTTTATAGTGGATTTGTGTATGATATGCTTGGTATCCCAAGAGAACTGTACACACCATTATTTGCAATTGCAAGAATTGTGGGCTGGAGTGCACATCGAATTGAAGAACTGATTACAACAGATAAGATTATTCGCCCGGCATATAAAAGTTTGGCAGAAAAAAAGGAATACATTAATAGAGAAAATCGATAAGGATAATAAAGAAATCATTCTTTCAACTTCCATGGTTGTTAGAATGATTTCTTTTTTACTCTATAGGAAAAATTTTACTATAAAGTAAAACGCTCCGCGAGATGTTGGACTTGTCCGCTTTGTTTTTTACATAAGTAACGGGTAAAAGAAAAATGTTAGCCAACAGACTTGACGAGTGCTAAAATGAGTGGTATAACTAAATTATTGGAAGAGTGTCAGAGTAAATCATCTAAGAATGTTTATATAAAAGGAGGAATAGGTTATGGTTACGAGGATTATATATAACTTAATGCTGTTGCCAGGAGTAAAATACTATTTTAATAAGGATTTGTTTTATGTAGAAGGAAATGCCTTGGAAAATGGAGAGGAAATCCTATTCCTGCTTCAAAAAGAAGAAAAGAAAAAAGAAGAATTAAAGGTAGAGGATTTCTTACCTATCGCAGCAATTGGAGAAAAGAAAAGAGAAACCGAAGATGAAAATGTGGAAATTTTAATTCGAGACCGCGTGAGAATAACAGCACTTTACCACGAAGATGGAACGTGGACAGCTGATTATGAACCTTGTGCAGAAGTGTTGGATTTTACGGAAGAAGAGAAAAAGGTACTTTACAAGGATGTACAGGAAGAATTTTTGAAATTTATGCGTAACTTTCAATGGGATATTCGTACAGCAGCCTATTTAATGCATATTGATACACTTCCACAATTTATTTGTGCGGTTGCACCATATTTGAATATCAGTTGGGAAGATAAATATGCAGTAATTGAAAAAGATTCTGTGAAAGAACGCTATCAAAAAATGAAGGATATTATATATGAATTTATTGCATTATATGAAGTAGGGGAAGAAGCAGAAAACAAACAAAAGGAGACACAGGAGACCGCCTATAAAGAAATTGCCATAAAAAAGCAGATGGAAGTGTTGCAGAATCAATTAGATGAAATGCATCCAGAAAATATGACGGACATTCGCCGATTTGAAAAAAAGATTAAAGAATCGGGAATGAATGAGGAGGCCAAGAAAGAGGCGGAAAAAGTTTTAAACCGTATGAAACAGGAGGAAAAAGACGGTCACGAATACGGTATGCTTTATGAATATCTTGATTTTCTTACGACACTTTCTTGGAAGAAAGCACCTGCTACGGAAATTGATCTAAATAAGGCAGAAGAAATCTTAAATGAAAATCATTATGGTTTAAAGAAGGTAAAGGATCGTATCATTGAACAACTTGCAGTTATGGCTTTAAATAAAAAGCAATCTGGTTCTATTTTGCTGTTTGTGGGAGCACCTGGTACAGGTAAGACCAGTATTGGACAAAGTATAGCCAAAGCACTGGGAAGAGAATATGTGCGTATCAGCCTTGGTGGTGTTCGCGATGAGGCAGAGATTCGAGGACATCGTAGAACTTATGTGGGAGCTATGCCGGGAAGAATTATGGAGGGCATGAAACGTTGTGGAGTGCAAAACCCTGTTATGGTATTAGACGAAGTGGACAAGCTGGTAAAAGAGTATGGTGGTGATCCGGCAAGTGCTTTATTGGAAGTGTTGGATCCAGAGCAAAATGCTACTTTTACAGACCATTATATGAATGTTCCGTATGATTTATCTGATGTGTTGTTTGTCTGTACGGCAAATACGGTGGATACCATTCCAGAACCATTACTAAATCGTATGGAAGTGATTTCCTTTTCCGGTTACACTCCATTGGAGAAGTTCCAGATTGCCAAAAAGCATTTGCTTCCAAAAGCAATGAAACGAATGGGAATTACTGCAAGTCGTATGAAGGTTACAGATGAAGCTTTAAAGAAAATAATTGATGGATATACTGCTGAGGCGGGGGTTCGAGGATTGAAGAAACAGTTGGATACTCTTTGCCGACATGCAGCAGTAAAATTAGTGAAAGGCGAGCAAAAAACATTTACGGTGAATGAAAAGAAGCTGGAAGAATTTTTGGGCGGAAAACCACGAAGTCATGAATCACTAGGCAAAGAAACCAAACCTGGAATTGTGACTGGGCTTGCTTGGACACAGGCAGGTGGAGAAATTTTGTTTATTGAAACCGCCTTTACAAAAGGAGATGGAAAGGTAGAAATAACCGGACAGCTTGGTGAAGTGATGCAAGAATCTGCAAAGATTGCTACCAGTCTGGTAAAAATAATGTATCCAGAATTAGCAGATAAATTTAAAGAGAACGATTTGCACATTCATGTGCCAGAGGGAGCAGTACCAAAGGATGGACCATCTGCAGGTATTACGTTGGTAACTGCATTAAGTTCACTGGTAACTGGAAAGGCAGTTAATCCTAAAATTGCTATGACAGGGGAGGTATCTCTTCGTGGATATGTTATGCCAATAGGTGGACTTCCAGAAAAGTTAATGGCAGCAGAACGGGCAGGCGTAAAAACGGTATTAATACCAAAAGAAAATGAAAAGGATTTGGATGATGTTGCAGATGAAATAAAAGAGCAACTAAAGATTATTCCAATTGAGAAAATAGAAGATGCTTTGAAGATTGCATTTGCACAATAAGGAGCAGACTAAAAAAAGAATAAAGAATACGAAAAGGTGAAGTAGGTTCTTCAAGTAGGAGGGAACTACTTCACCTTTTGTTTGAAAGAAACGGAATTTAACACGATCAAGTAGCAGAGCGGATTGCAAATATCCGCTTGACCTGACACTTGCTATTTCATTTTACTGTGTTATAATATGTTAGCGATAGCTAACAAAAGTGAAAGCTGAAATGTTAAGGAAACAGGAGAAAATAATATGCTAGTAGAATTTCGGGATGTTGTCAAAACCTATGGAACTGGAGAAGGGTTACAGATGGCGGTGGATCATGTAAATTTTGAAATAGAAGAGGGAGAGTTTGTAGTTATTCTGGGACAGTCAGGTGCTGGAAAATCTACGGTACTGAATATGCTAGGGGGGATGGATCAGCCAACCGAGGGAACGATTCTTGTGGCAGGACAAAAAGTGTCAGAAATGAATGACAAGCAGCTTAGTACATATCGCGCAGATATTATTGGATTTATCTTTCAGTTTTATAATTTGTTGCCAAGTCTTACCGCATATGAAAATATTGCATTGACAAAAAGTATTGTTAAAAATGCGAGGGATGCAGATGAATTGTTGCATTTAGTAGGACTGGATCATTGTAGAGATAAATTCCCTTCACAGATGTCTGGTGGAGAACAGCAGAGAGTTTCCATTGCCAGAGCGTTTGCAAAAAATCCTAAAATTTTATTGGGAGATGAACCGACAGGTGCACTTGATTCAGAAACTGGAGTTATGGTATTGGAATTGCTTCAGGAGTTGTGCAAAAAAGAGGGAAAGACGGTGATTTTAGTTACCCATAATGCAGATATTGCAAAATGTGCTGACAGAGTCATTCGCATGAAAAATGGAAAGATAAAGGAAAACACAGTAAATAAAAATCCATTGCCTGTAAAGGAGGTGGATTGGTAATGTTACGTCGGAAAATCTTTCGAGAATTAAAAATGAACTGGGGACAGTTTTTGTCTATCTTTTTGCTGGCATTTTTGGCCATGGCAATGTTTTGTACGATGGAGGGACATGTAATTGGTGAAAATAAATCAAGAGCAACGTTCCATAAAAACTGTAATCTGGCTGATCTATGGATTTATGGAGAAGGCTTTACGCAGGAAAATGTAAATCAAGTAAAAGACCTTTCTTTTGTGAAAGATGTAGGGCTTCGTATGGCGGTGACAGGTTCTGCTCCAGAGTGCGAGGGAGCACAGGTGGATATATATTTAGAGAGACAGAATGTTGTAAATAAACCTTATGTAATAAAAGGAGAAGCGTTTGATCCGAAGGATACAAAGGGAATCTGGCTTACAAATGCTTTTGCAAAATGTTGGAACGTTAAAGTGGGCGATACCTTTAAGGTAGAATATAATGGCATTACTTTTTCAAAAAAGGTTAAGGGATTGATTGAAAGTGCGGAATATGAGTATCGTATTGCAGATAGTGATACAGATACCGATTTAAGTCACATTGCCTTTGTGTATATGTCTTATGATGCCTTTCCAATAAAAGAATATGTTTTACATATGATTGAACAGGGAAAGATTACAGCAAAGAAAGTTGCAGAGAATACAAAAGCATTAGACAGTCAATTGAAAATGCTATCAGCGAAGGGAATGACAATAGAGGATATTACACAAGATATGCTGTATGAGGCAGTAAACAAAATGGAGGATGAAAAACTTGCAGATATTATGCCATATACGCAAATGTTGGTAAAGACAACCGATGGTTCTGCACTTACAAGGGAGGAAGAAATTGCAAAAGCAATAGACGATAATTATGCAGCGATGGTTGATGAAGATTCGATTATGGGAATTGCAAGACTTAATAGTGAAATTTCCCAGCATGAAACATTTTCGTATATGTTTGTTGTGATATTTGTTGGAATAGCGGTGCTTGTAATAGCAACCTCTATGAGCCGAATGGTGGAAAAGCAACGTACACAGATAGGAACTATGAATGCATTGGGAATGAAAAAACATAAAGTAATTCTTCATTATATTAGTTATAGTACATGGATTTCTTTACTTGGTGTTATAGTGGGAATGCTTGTAGGAACGTTCTATGCAAGTCCGTTTATGGTAAAACTATTTACACAATGGTATATTGTGCCAGGATTAAAGGCTGGATTTGATAGTAGTTATTGTGGAATTGCAGTTCTGATAGTGGTTGTATGTGCGGCAGCTTCATATTTAAGTTGTCGGAGACTTTTAAAAGTAAAACCTGCGGAAGCACTTCGCCCTGCCGCACCAAAGCAGGGAAAGCGATGTGTATTTGAAAGATTACCATTTTGGGATAAATTAGGATTTAATACACAATACAATTTAAGAGATATATCCAGAGCGAAACTTCGTGTATTGATGGGAATAATTGGAACAGCGGTTGGTATGCTTTTGATGGTATATGGGGCAGCATGTAATCTGCTTGTAGATGATATGGTGGATTTGAATTTTCAAAAAATACAGCCAGCGGCATATCAGATGAAGTTATCACAGGATGTAAGCTTGAAAAAGGTAGATGACTTAGCTGAAAAAGTATCTGGAGAACTTATTATGTCTGACCAGATTGAAATTGCAAAGAAACCGAATGCTTCTTCAGACCAAAAGAAAAAGGAAAGTCTTACTGTATTAGAAGGAAAAGGTTTATATAATATTGTAGATACAAAGCAAAAGGTGATTCATTTGTCAAAAGGTTGTGTGGGATTGAGTCGAAAGCTTTCAGCAGATATGGGCTTGAAAGTTGGAGATACTTTCTATTGGCATATCTATTCTCAAAATGAATGGTATAAAGCAAAGGTTGGAGTCATTTATCAAAGTACCGAAACACAAGGAATTACATATCTTAGAGAAGATTTTGAAAAGACAGGAGTGCAGTTTACTCCATCTATGCTGTTTAGCAATGAAGACTTAACTGCTTATGACAATTTGGACTATGTAACGGGAGTTAGTAGCAAAAAGGATATGGAGGCGGCGTATAGAACTGGTATGGAAGCCGTTAATATGATGGTAGTTATGATGCTGGTATTTTCAACTATTTTGATTGTTGTAGTATTATATAATTCAGGAAATCTGTCGTTCCATGAACGTGTAAAGGAATTTGCTACCTTGAAAGTGCTTGGATTACAATCGGCACAGATCAGAAAAATATTAAGTATTCAAAATATCTGGTTGTCAGTCATTGGAATTTTATTAGGTGCACCATTGGGTAAGGTAAGTTTAAATGCTATGATGAATAGTAATGGAGAAAACTTTGATTATAACCTGATGATTCATCCATCCAGTTATATTGTTTCGGGAATACTTGTGTTAGTTGTATCTATGCTTGTTAGTTTTATGTTTTCCAAACGAATTAAGAACCTTGATATGGTAGAATCATTAAAAGGTGCAGAATAGAAAAATAGGGATGTCACATACAATGTGGCATCCCTATTCCTGTGTTAAGGATATTCGCAATCTGCTGCGCTGCTTGCTACTATAAATGATAGTTTGTTTATTGTTTTGGAGTATAAATTGCTACTGTAACAGTACCATCTTTATTTAAAGAATAAGTTTCTAACCATAGGCTGCTTAATCCTGTTTCATCATAACTATAGCCAAAGCGTTCAGACATACCAATTTTGTTATCTGTAAAATCATATTTTAGATAAACACTTCCTTCAACTTTTCGCCCTGTTTTTTTGCTTTCATAACTGTAACGAGCCACGCCATCTTTTGGTGTGATTGTTTGAACCGAATCTTTTATTACATCTGTATACTGATCAATGTTTTCAGGTGTAATCTTAGCAACCCATTCTTTTATAGAATCATTTGTAGAATTTGTGCTATCTTCTTCTGTGTTAGAGTCTGCCTTCTCTAATTCTTTCATAAACTGTTTTACTTCCTTCGCATTTGCCTTGCTTTTATCAATTGGAAGCGTAAACAGCGCATTTACACCATCATATTTTTCATTTCTTGCGATGTTACCTGTTTTCTCATCATAAGTAAATGCATCTTTTTCAAAAAAGGTTGTATCGGAAATGCCAAGGTAAATAGTGTGGTCGGCAAACTTTTCAATATTATCGCATTCTGTGATACGATATAAGGTATTATCTTCTACGAACTGTTCGTAACCCCCATCTAATGTGAAGGCGTTGACTTTCCAAGGCTCAAATCCTTGAATATAAGGAGATACCAGAAAGTTCTTTTCGTACCATTCATCCTTGGATAGGTTTTTGTTATCTGTTGTTTTAATCGCTACAACACTGTAGGTGCGTTCTGATACTAATTTGTCGTCATTGAAGTATTGGGACAAATTTTTACCAGAGGTAATACCAAGTAGTGTAATATCGTAATCTTTAAAGTGTTGTGTTTGGTTTATTTCGATGGATTGTTTGCCTTTAAAAGCGTCCGATAATTTGTTATTATCCATTTTTTTTGCTACTGTGGCAGGTGATAAATAATGATAGGCAGCATAAGTTGTTGTTGCGCCAACACAAAGAGCACAGGTTAAACCTAATAGAACAGGGATTTTTTTGAATTTTTTCATAGTTTGACTTCCTTTCTGATTCATACTGTTTATAATTTTCTGGTTTACCCAAAAATCAGGTTCTTCTGTAGGTGTAAGGGCTTGTTTTAATAAATCGTCGATGTCATTATTCATTTCTATATACCTCCATTTCCTTTGTGATTTTTTTCCTAGCCTGATGTAATCTGCTTTTTACAGTGCCACTGGGAATTTTTAAAATTTGTGCAATTTCCTTTAAGGTTAATTCATCCATATAATAGAGTAAAATAACGAGTTTCATTTTTTCTGGTAAACTTTCAATGATTGTTCGAACTTTTTCTTTTTCCATTTTCTCTATCATTAGTTCATCTAAAGGTTTAGAAGATACGGGAAGCTGCTCTATGGATGCATCCTCTGATAGAGATTGCATAGGAGCAATACGTTCTCTTCTTGCATATCTTCGTTTTTTGCTTCGCCACATGTTTACTGCAATGCCAAGCAGATAGCTTTTGGGATTCTTATTTGTATCAATGTTGTTTAATTCAATGGCTTTTAGAAAAGTATCCTGATATAAATCATCTGCATCTGTTTTGTTTTTTGTCAGTGCCTTACAAAAGGAATAAATTTCTTTGCCATAATCTTTAATATAATTTTCTAATTGTTCTTTGTTCATAAGCATTCTCCATAATATAAGTAGACGTCTATTTAAAAGGGAATATCTTTTACCCTTACATAAATATATTGGTTACTAACAGAAAAAAGGTTCATTTTTTGTAACAGTTCAGCCGGGCAGAAATGATTGTGGAAATTGCACATGACTGCTGGCAGGCTAAGTGCAATTTCCACAATCATTTCTATCGGGCTAACGCCTG
>CADABQ010000047.1 GCA_902786205.1 uncultured Lachnospiraceae bacterium
CAGCGTTGAGGAATAAATTTATATAATTGTACTAAATCAACGCATATCATGTATTATTTAAAACATTCCACAAATTTTTTATTCTTTTGAGAAGTTATCCACAGTCACATTTTAGACTTTTCCCGTTATATCATTTTTTTGTGGATATTTAATTCATTTTCTCTTCCATTCGACCACCACCTGTTGTATAATAACCTTGTTATTCGAGATATATGCTTGTGTATCTCTTAATGTAAAGTACATCTTCATCTGTTACTATTTGTATTCTAAAACTTTCTAGTAGCCTTGAAGATGTATTTTTTATACTCTGTTTTATCTCCTTTATCAGTGGACACCATGCTAGATACAGCTGCATTAGAATATCCGCTATCTGCGTCAGGAGATAATGGTTTTTCATGGCATTGCTGTTCCGACTGTTCAGATGCTCTATCCTGTAAATGCCATTCTTCTGATTGTTGAATCCCTCATTTTCTATCTTCCATCGTCCACGTCCGGCTTTTATCATTTCTTCCAGATTATTTTTCGTTAACTCTATATTGGTTAGCCATTGGAACCGGATTTCAATGACACCCTTTGGGGTTTTCTTCTCATAACTATATTCATACAGATTCATGATTTCTTTCTTTCCTGCCAGCTTCTCCATATGATTATAATAACATCCATTTCCTTCTTCTTTTCCAATCTTTATTCCTGTCTTCTTTGTCTTATCTTCTTCCGAAAGAAGGTTATAATTCTCTGCAACTAACCTCTGTCTGGTTTCCTTTTGCGAAAAAATATATTTCCAGCCATATTTCCTGCATAGCTCCATAACCGGCTCTACTCCATAGAGTGCATCTCCCTGTATACAGATTGGCAGTTTGGGATATTCCTGTTTTATCCGTTTCATCAGGCGTTTGGCTGCATTCAGTTCACAGTCCTGTTTACTTACATCCTCTTTCTCATTTTCAATAAATTCCGTTCCAAGACTTATGATTATCTTATCTCCAAGAACCAGTTTTGCCTCCAGAACCTTATGATAATACAACTTTACTTTTTTTCCATCCGCATCACTCCGGACAACACTCAGACAGTTTTCACAATGCCTTTCCTTAAAGCAGAACAGCCCGGTTCCATCTAAAATAACCCTCCAGTATTTTTTTTGCAGTCTGCTCCGGTAAAACTGTTTTCCACGAATCAGGCTTGTTACCATTTTTCTTCTCAGGTCAGACAGACACTGTGGTGACAGTTGTTCCAGATAATAGTTTAGTGTATCATAATGCGGCATTTCCTTCAGGTGGGTATCCCCTGACATAAGCCGGAGTGTGACAACACAGTTTTCTTCGTTAAATGCTTCCTCCATCTGGCGCATACTTTCAAGGGAACATACATTTTTGAGGATTCCCATATTTACAAAATCGGCTTGTGTGTAAATGGTATAACTTGGATTTCTGGGATCTTCCATCTCATTTATCCAGTTCGGCATATCCTTGAAGAAATGCTTATAAATCATTATAAAATCCACAATACCACGATCATTTTTCTTTTTCTCTCGTTTTTCTTTCTTGGTCATCAAGAATCAGCTCCTTTGCGAAAAGTTTTTTATTAATTTTACCGCAAAAGAGCTGTAAATGGCTATATTTCTTATAATTTATTGCGAAAAGTTTTTATTCCTCAAAGCTGTAATATTTTGTTACTACGCAAAGGGGACAGACTATTCTTTTTGCCTTTTTATTGCCGAAGCATTTCTTTTGTTTCTTCCGGATTCTCTTTTAACATACGACTAAAATCATTCATAAACACTCTTAACTCTTCTTTCGTTTTCTCTTCCAACTGATCAACATCAATCATTCCAATTAATCTGGATATACTTAAATATAATTTCTTTTTTACTCTTCTTATTCTTTTCCTTAAAACAATTTCTTTCAGCGTACATTGTAACGTACTTACATAATCCCCCAGACGATAATAGTCTACTGCCATTGCTGCATAAGAATGAATTACGGATAAATTATTTTCTCCATACACTCTTAAATATACTGCACAAGCTTTCTGATCATACAATAAGGCATCTTCTACATATTTCATTTTTTTTAATAATATAGCATACTGATAGTAAAAATCTGCCTTTTGCTTTTCAGGCATCTGTTCCTCTGCAATTTGTTTTGCCTCACCCATACACTGCATTGCCATGTGCAGATCATCATTTGAAATATAAATATCTGCTAATAATAGATAGTTTTCCACTAATGGAATTCTATTAGAACCATATTTTCTCTTTTTCATCTTTATTCCAGCCTGTATATACTGGATTGCCTTTTTATATTCTTTTGCTTTTGCATAAACTCTTGCAATATCACAATATACATCTGCCACTGGGCTTCCATTTAATTTCATATAATACACCAATGCCTTTTCATAATTCCCACTGGCAAAATATATATCACCTATTTGATGTACTATACTACTTCGAATTGTTTCTTGCTCTAACAAAACTCCCTTTAATTGCGTATATTCCACATCCATAGCATTTTGTTCCTTGCATAGCGCAATTTTAACTTTTATATCTTCTATTTTTTTCTGTTGTAATGTCAACCCCTGTTTCAGAATACCAATTGCCAAAGTATATTTACGGTATCTTCTAAAAAAGGCATAGGAAACTCCAATAAGTAGTGTTACAGCATCTGTTTCATTCGTTCCCAAAATGCGAAACATATTTTCCGCAATCTGTAAAATAAAATCCACCTGCCGTAATGGTATATCATCATCTAACAAATCATTTGCCATACTCAAAACAAATGGTTTCATTTTTTTCCAATCTGGTTTTAATTCCAATAATACTGTTTCTGCAATAACTGGATGTAATGCAACAACATCCAATTCCAAATGTCTGATCCAACTACTCTTTAATAGTTTCAAAACCGCCGTATGAGCGCCTTCTCCTCCTGTTCGAACTAATTCTTCCTTCGAAATTCCTGTATATGGCACAAAACATAAAAATTGGAGAATACGCTGTTGGACTAACTCTAATTTATCTGCCTGGAATACATCTGCCAACATATGAAATAGCGCCTTTTTGGATTGAAAGATTTCATTACTTTGTATATTCTTTTGTTTTAAACTAGAAAGCATCTCAGAAACAGTAATGTTTTGTTCTGCTAATTGCTTTCCAATCCATTCTATAGCTAATGTATAACCATTTAATATTTCTATTATCTCTCTTATTTCCTGTTTTTCTTTCTCTGATTGTGGCACATAATAATGCTCAAATATTTTTTCTATTTCTTCTATATTTTTTATTTCCGTTACTGAAAGAACACAATATTCCTTTTTACTCCAATCAAGACGGGAAATAAAAATTTTAGGACAATTTAAGGCTACGAACTCCTCAAACAAAGGGTCCTCTTCCCTATTAAAATTATCCACAATTAATAATGTATTTTCATTCACAATAGATTTCAAAATTGAAAATTTACGCTCAAAATATTCTTCTTCTGTTTCCAAATTATATTCATCAAAAATGTTTCTTCTAACATGCTCTATCGGAAATTCTACATCACTAGCTATCATATTTTTTAAATCTGATGTACAATTAGAAAATAAAATCACATCATATTTAGTACGATTTAAAATTGCATATTGCGCAACTAATTCACTTTTTCCTATTCCACCAATTCCCTGCACAAATACAACATGATTCTGTTCTTCATATTGTAAACAATTATGTAATTGCTCTAGTTCTCTGTCTCTTCCAAAAAAGCACTCTGGCCTTTCAGGCATTTTCCACATCAATGCAGCTGTCTTTTCCATATGTCTGCTCCCCCTCGCAATTATTTATGTCAAATGTAAACTTAATTGTACTTCTTCTTCCGCTTCCTGCTTAAACGTAGCAAGTTTATCCTGATTCAAAATAGGTAATTCATCAATTGACCCAATTCCAAAACTCCGTAAAAAATTTTCTGATGTTCCAAATAGAATTGGCTTTCCAGGTGCGTCCATCCTGCCAACTTCCTCAACCAATTCATACTCTACCAGCTTATTTACTGCATGATCGCTCTTTACACCTCGTATCGCCTCAATTTCTACTTTTGTTATCGGCTGTTTATATGCAATAATCGATAATGTTTCTAATTGCACATCCGATAATGTGTGTTTTTGTGGCATATGGGCAATTCGCACAAGAGAATCATACATTTCTGGTTTTGTACACATTTGAAAAGCACCATCGATTTCAATAATTTGTATTCCTCTATCTTCTTCATCGTAACGATCCATCATAGTTCGAACAATTCCTCGTGTTGTATTTACATCATGCCCAACCGCTGCTGCTAATTTTTCCAATTCTACAGCTTCTCCCATTGTAAAAAGCACGGCTTCAATAACTGCCTCAATTCGTTTTATTTCCATGTAATTCTCAATCCTCCAGTTACTCCCATTCTGATAAATCCGCTTCCTTACCAGTAAACTTTATCTGAATATCATCAAACAAACCATCCTGTTCTACTTTTATAACGCTTATCTTCATAAGTTCTAAAACACCAAGGAATGTAACGATTACTTCTACCTTTGTACTTTGTTTTTCTAAAAGTTGACGAAAAGAAAAACTGCCATTATGTCGTGCAAATCTTTGAATATAAATCATTCGATCAGCCAATGTAACTTCCTCTTTTTCAATCTTTCCAAATTCACTTCGTATTGGATCCTTCTTTTCTTCCTGACGCCGCATCACGTCTTGAAATATACTTTGTAACTTGGCTAATGTAATATCCTGCATTAATTCTTTTGGATCAATAACCTCTTTATAATTTACAATTTCATCCGGTATTGTTGGTTTCTTATATAAAACACGTTCCGCATCAATTTGTTTGTCCTTCAATGCAAGCGACATATATTTATACATTTTATATTCCAATAAGCGTTCTACTAATTCCTGTCTTGGATCCTCTTCTTCTTCCTTTGTTTCATCTTTTGGAAGTAACATCTTTGACTTTATTTTAACCAATGTGGCTGCCATAACTAAAAATTCACTCATGACATCCATATCTTTTGTTTGCATATTTTTTATATACTCCATATATTGTTCTGTAATCAAAACAATTGGAATATCATATATATCTATTTTATTGCGATCAATTAGAAATAACAAAAGGTCTAACGGCCCCTCAAACACTTCCAATCTGACTGGTATTCCCATAGTTACCTCCTAAATCGTATTATTCCTGTTTATTCAAATAGGAAATGCCAATATCATTTTTACCGTTTCCAATGCAAAATACCGTATCACACCAACAGCAATAGCTAACATTAAAATTATTTTAATCAACATATCACTTTTTATAATCCCAAGATAATGTTTGGAAGAAACTCCAGCAATGCATAATCCCATATCAAAAACAGAAATCGGGAATAAATTCACAAAGAACATACTAACACTTAAAATAGCCATATAAATCCAAAACAATTCTACTGCAACTGCAGAAATCCCTTTAACGGTTATCGATAAACTACAAATGCCATAATTGTATTTTAGCACTCCAACAGAAACGATAAATATACAGAATAAGCATATAAACCCCAGCAATCCCATCCTGAGATTCTTTTTTTGATTTTGTACACGAAACATCAACGGTCTTGAAAATCCAGCAAAGGAAACCGTTGCCAAGACTATTCCTATAGGATCTATATATCGATGAAATAAAAATACTTTTTTCCACCACTTTTGAGACATTTTATTCTCTGACGTAATGCAAAAATAAAATGCCTTTGGAAATTCATGTAATATCATAAGAACAGCTGCTGCAGTCATCGCCATTAGCAGTTCTACTATTTGCATTAAAATACCTCCCGGGTGTTGCAATTTACCTATCTATTATTCTACTCGTAATTATTACTTTGTGCAAGTAGATTTCTCTCCTAAGGTAATCACAGAAACTTCGGGGCGATTAAACAGGCGTACTTTTATAGTATGCATGCCCAATCCACGAGAAAGTACCAAATCCGCCTTTCCTCTTTTAAAATTTCCAAAATCATACTTTGGAAATAATTCATACGTGGTCGAAATCACGCCACCGAGAAAAGGTAAAATAACAATTCCCCCATGCACATGACCAGAAAGTACTAAATCAGCTCCCCATTGAACATAAGTATCAAAATAATTCGGATTATGTGCTAATACTATTTCATACTCTTTACCGCTCCTGCCTAAAAATTCAGTCAGATCCGAAACGGTTAATGTAACCTTTTCATAAAACTTGGCATAATATTTACGAGGAAGATGCAATCCGGAAACTTTTATTTTGCCAGTTCCCTTTTGCAAATAAATACTTTTATTGGCTAAATAATTGACTCCCATATTTTCTAGTTGTTCTAAAAAATCTTTATATTCTTCACCAGCACAAACTCGCTCCAATTGTTCTTCATGATTTCCAGGCGCATAGAAAATAGGATACCGCTGCGATAGTTTTTTTAACAAAAACAATGTATTATCTGCTTTTATACACTTTCCCTTTACGAGCATATCACCAGCAATCATAATATAGTCCGGATGCTGTGCATCAATCATATCCAGTAACTTTTTATTATTTTTACCAAACTTATTTTCATGTAAATCTGATAACAGCACAATCTTACACCCTTGAAATTCTTTTGGAATTTTCTGGTTTATAATATTGTAATATTCGCAAGTCAAAGCGTGATTATAATATATACACACCCCAACAAAAAGTGCAAACAGTAATAACAATATCATTATTATAATATATCCTATTTCCATCTATGACCTCTACTCTCATTTCAGCACTTTATAAAGTGCCTCATGTAACATATCAATATTAATTGGTTTTGCAACATGCCCATTCATGCCGCATTCAATTGATTTCTGTGTATCTTCATCAAACGCATTTGCTGATAAGGCAATAATCGGAATACTTCTCGCATCTGCTTTTCCAGAAGTACGAATTTTTCTAGTTGCCTCCATTCCATTCATTACAGGCATGCGAATATCCATCAAGATACAATCAAAGAAAAATTCTTCCTTCTCTTCATATAATTTTACAGCCTCTGCGCCATTGTAAGCAATGGATACAATACATTCGTCCATTTCTAGTAACGTCTGTGCAATTTCAGCATTTAATTCATTATCCTCAACAACTAAGATTTGCTTTCCTTCTAATGATACTTCTTCATTTTGTTCTATCACTTCTGTTTTTTCTTCACTATAAGTTGAAAACGTAAGTGTAAAACTAAATGCTGAACCCTTGTTTTCTTCACTTTCCACCTCTAAGTTACCACCCATTAAATGAACAAGATTACTACTAATTGCCAAACCTAATCCAGTACCTCCATATTTATTAGCCGTGTCTGTCTTTTCCTGTTCAAAAGCCTCAAAAATTCTAATTTTATTTTCGGCACTAATTCCAATTCCTGTATCCTTCACCTGGAAAAATACTGCTGAAACATTTTTCTCATTTAAAACCTCATTTACACTAAGTGTAATGTTCCCCCCCTGTTGTGTAAATTTTAGTGCATTTCCAAGTAAATTAATCAATACCTGGCTTAATCTAAGTTCGTCTCCAATCAACAATGGTGTCGTATAATTCGATTCGATGGTAAAATGTAACTTCTTTTCTTCTGCCTGTGGACGAATCAAAACATCAATTTCCTGTAATAATTGATTCAAACGGAATTTTTCATTATTAATTGTCATTTTTCCACTTTCGATGCGTGACATATCCAAAATATCATTAATCAAGGACAATAAATATTTTGTCGATACATCTATTTTTTGCAAACAGTCCACTACTTTTTCAGAATTGCTCAACGATGACATTGCAATATTTGTCATTCCAATAATAGCGTTCATTGGTGTCCGTATTTCATGAGACATCCTTGATAAAAATTCCGATTTTGCTTTGCTTGCAATATCCGCATTCACTCGACTAATATGTGTAGAAATAATTTTGGTAATTTCACGGAATACATGCTTTTCCTCTGAAGACCATTCTCTACTTTTTTCTTTTGCAACAAATCCCATTACACCTTTATAAGAGCCTTCTTCCCACATAGGACATAATAAACTGCTATTCTTTTCTATCCCCTGAAATATACCAGAAAGCTTTTCATCGTAACGAGCAATTAATTTAGGTGATACTTCCATACATCCGTCTTTTTCAAACGCAGCAAACGCCTTTTTTAATAGATGATTGTTTTGTAAATGTACTACCTTTTCAATTTTTCCTACAGGACTTTTGCTGCACCAACGATAACTCGTTCGAAAGCTTAAGTAATCCAAGTCAGCTTCCACAACACGAATTTCGAACAAATCATATCTTTTCCCAATTCTTGCCAAAAGAATATAAATTGCACTTTTCAAATCCTTTGTTTTTTCCAAGATTCCGAAGGCAAAAGAAATAATATCATCATCACGAACGGAATTGGTATCTATAATTTCAGAGATACCTCTTTCATTGTAATTGGACTGTACCATCATTTCCTCAATTTCATTCGATATATTTATATAATTTGCCTGCTTTCCTTTTGCGTTATCTTTCAAATAAGAGAATGCCAGATGTGCATATTTTAACATCTGCTCATAATTATGGAATACAGTAGTAGACGCCCTTCCAATACTACAAGATAATGATACATTCTCATTTTCTCCTGCATATACATTTCCTACTCTTTTTATAATTTCACGCGCGGTTCTTTCTGCTTTTAAACTATTCGAATTTTTCTGGAATAAAATAAACTCATCTCCACCCAGACGAATACAAATATCTCCAGCATTTGCTATGCCACGAAGCATTTCAGAAAACTCTACTAAAATGGTATCTGCAAACATGTATCCATACAAATCATTCATTTGCTGGAAATGGTCAATTCCAATTAAAAAGAATTCACATTCTTCCTCTTTTGGTTTTGCAGTTAAATACTGTTCGATCAACATTCGACCATATTCTTCTGTAAATAAATTTGTAAGTTTATCACGGTTTCTCTCTTCTAATCGTTTCCATTCCTGCTCTTTTCTTGCCTGAATATTTCTTGTAGTTCCGATTACTTTAATCGGATTTCCATTTTCCAGAATAACACTACCCTTTAACGAAAGCCAAACATATCGTACCTGTCCTTCTTCTTGTTTATAGCGATATCTTGTTTCAAACGGCTCTGTTTTTTCTCCACTGAAAAACTGGATTGCCCTTTCAATATCCTGATAATGAAACATTTCTCCTGTTAATATTTTGGATTCAAAATTTGCTATTTGCATTCTTGTTCCATCTGTCTTTTTACCATTTAAAATAGAGCCAAAAAAAGTACACGTATCCTGTTGAATATCATATTCAAAGATTGTATCAGAAGAACTCTCCATAGCAATCTGATAACGTTCCTTTTCCTCCTCCAACGCTGCTTGCAATTCCGTCTGACGAAGAATATCACGATAAATCAAACGTATTAAAATAATCACAAGTATACCTACTATACTTGCTATAATAACACGCAAGACCAAATTTACCAGATTCAACCATAAATTTTCCGGCGATACTGCCATTTTCCACTTTTGTCCTGGCATCTCCATTATAGCTGTTACTGGATCAACTAATTTATCTTCTTTATTCTTATAAATTGTCTTTTCGTTTTCATTTGAATCTAACGTAATTTTCATTGCATAGTTTTTCAATCCAGTATTTATTTGTTCGGTAAGATAATCCAATTCAATACCAATCACTGCATATCCCCATAATTTCTTTTCGTTGCTGCGATTGATATAAATAGACTGTATTCCAAGAATTACTTTTTTCCCTTGTAATCCCGCCTTGAAAGGTTCTGATATAAAGATGTCTCTACTTTCCGTTGCCTGCTTCAACGCTTTTGCTGTTGGTTTATAATCCAACAATTCTTTTCCTTGTAAATCACCATAAAAGTTAAAAGGATACATTTTGTCTATTGTTCCATTTGGTGCCAATCCGGCAAATGCAATTCCAGGATACATTTCTTTTATGTCCTGTGCGATAGAATAAAAATCATTTGTTTGCCCATAATTACGACGAACAGAAAAATCCAATACATAAGTATTGTTAAAAATATTTTTTGCCTGATAAGAAACCTCATTTGCACAATTATCTACGGCTGATTGCACCTCTTCCCGTTTCTTACTAATTTCTATCTGTTCCAATTCTATTACAATAAAAAACGCCAGAAAAAATACTATTCCGTAAAAAAATAAATTTACTATTTTTTCCCTTTTCAATCGTTTTTCCCTTTTATTTTTATTCATATCTTTTTATTCCTTTCTTTTTTGCCACGTCAAAAACAAAACGCACCTTCTATTTTACCTTTTCCCCATATATTTATCAAGATTAGATTTATTTAGAATTCTAATAAAAGTAATGGTTCCGTCAGTAATATTCCTTTGCACAAAAGAAAAGCATTCGCTCATTTTACGTCAAACTATGTTAAATAGAACACAGTAGACAAGTCTACGTCAACTACCTATATCCCTCACTCATGAGGGACTTGCCCCACTTTGCGTGCCAGCTGCGGTCTGCACGCTTTTTGCAACCGTCTTCCTTTCGCATCTGTGCACATTCCGCAGAGCGTTTTTGCTTTATAGGACACATTTTCCTATAAAGTAACAAAAGGTGCCTTAACAATTGCTAAGGCACCTCTTCCACTATTGTATTCTATTTATTTTCCAATAATTTTTCCACACTAACTAATTTTACGCAAAGTACAAACAAATCAGCCGCTTTAGAAAGTTCTTCTGGTGTTGGCAATGTTGGAGCAATACGAATATTAGAATCTTTTGGATCCTTTCCATATGGGAATGTAGCTCCTGCTCCTGTCATTACAACGCCTGCATCCTTACATTTTCCAACAACTGCTTTTGCACAGCCATCTAAAGTCTCAAATGAAATAAAGTATCCTCCATTTGGCTTTGTCCATGTTGCAATACCAAGTCCACCCAGTTCCTTATTTAATACTTCTAATACTGCTTCAAACTTTGGACGAATGATTTCAGCCTGTTTTTTCATATGTGCTTTTATTCCATCCATATTTTTCAAGAATTTCACATGACGTAATTGATTGATCTTATCATGTCCAATTGTTTGCAATGTCATATATTTTTTAATATCTGCTATATTGGTTGCAGAAGTAGATAATGCTGCAATACCAGAACCTGGGAATGTTACTTTAGAAGTTGATGCAAACTGATAAACCATATCTGGATTTCCTGCTTTCTCACATTCTTCTAAAATATTCAAAATTTCATCCTGTTTTTCATCATAAATGTGATGTACACAGTAAGCATTATCCCAAAAAATACGAAAATCCTTTGCTGCCGGTTTTAATGCTGCAAAACGTCGAACCGTTTCATCTGAATAAGAAATACCCTGTGGATTTGAATATTTAGGCACACACCAAATACCTTTTACAGCTTCATCTTCCTGCACATACTTTTCTATTAAGTCCATATCCGGACCATCCTCTGTCATTGGAATTGTAATCATTTCAATTCCAAAGCTTTCTGTAATAGCGAAATGTCTATCATAACCTGGCACAGGACAAAGGAATTTTACTTTATCTAATTTACACCATGGTGTATTTCCAAGAACTCCATGAATCATAGAACGTGCAATTGTATCGTACATAATGTTTAGGCTGGAATTTCCATATACGATTACGTTTTCTGGTTTTGTACCAACCATATCTGCCATCAACTGTTTTGCTTCTGGAATACCATCTAAAACTCCATAATTACGGCAATCCATTCCATTTTCTGACTTTAAAACAGAATTTTCATTTAAAAGGCTCATCATCGGCATGGATAAATCCAACTGTGCTGCTGCTGGCTTACCTCTTGACATATCTAATGCCAAATGCAATGCCTTCGCATCTTCATATTGCTTTTCTAATTCACCTTTCAAAGTTAAAAGTTCCTCTTTATTCATCTCTGTGTACGTTTTCATATGCAACCTCCTACAGTAAATTCGTTTTTGTGTTCTTTTTTACCTTTTATTGAAAAGCTCTCATTTCTAATATCACTTTTTTCAAGTTCCACCTAAATAATTGCTTTTTTACATACTAAAACCTTACTTATTTTATGGTATTCTGTTTTACTTGTCAATATGAAATGCCATATTTTTTTGTTGCCAACAAACCAAATATCTTCCAATTTTACGTGGAATATGTATAAAAATTTTATAAAACATTCCAGAAATCATTCGATTTTTCCCGTGTTCCAATGCCTCTACAGCATCCATAGCAACTCTTTTTGGTGACATTGCAAATACATTTTCACGCCTGCCAGCCCTTTTCGAAAAACCAGTTTTCACTGCACCAGGACAAATTGTTAAAACCTGTATACCATAGGGTTTCAATTCCACTTCCAACGCTTCCGACAAAGACAATACAAATGCTTTTGTTGCATAGTACAGTGCTGTATAAGGTCCCGGATGATATGCTCCTGTGGATGCAACATTAATTACAGCTCCCTTTTTTCTCCCTTTCATATCATTACCAAACAACCAGCATAATTTACCCATTGCAATCATATTTACTTTAGACATACAATCAATTTCCTCTAACTGTTCTTTCAAAAATGCCCCCACATAACCATAACCGGCATTATTTACAAGGATATCTACTTTTATCTTTCTTTTTTCACACCACATCCATAATTGTTCTTCTGCATTTTTTTGTGATAAATCCAGTGGAATATACTGGACATGGACACGATATTTTTCACAGATTTTATTTGCTATTCTCTTTAACTGTTCTTCCTTTCTTCCTGTCAAAATTAAATTATCACCTTGTTTTGCAAACGCACATGCAAACGCCCTACCTATTCCTCCAGTTGCCCCCGTAATCAATACATTTCTATCCACTTTATTCATTTGCTCCTTTCCATAGAAAAAAATTTTTAATTCCCTCTTTTAAATAATCTGAGTATCCTGCTTTCTCTATTTTTTCCAATGTCTTAATAGAGACTTCTCCAATTTTCTTTTCTCCATAATAATATATCACTTTCCCCACTTCACTACCACGCTTTACCGGAGCAGTTAATGGTTTATTCCAAATCATTTTTTTACTAATATTATCAACATTTTCTCCTGCTGTACAGATATAAGCGAATTTTTCTTTTGGTTCAACACATACACTATCTTTTTTCCCCTTTTTAACTTCTATTCGTTTTCCTTTTAAGGACTTATTTTCATCACAATATAATTTACAATTTGCAAAACCATAATCCAAAAGTTTTGCCGCTTCTTTAAAGCGTAAATTTGGTTCCGGTGATGCCATTACTACTGCAATCATATGCAGACCGTTTCTCTGTGCCGTTGCACTCAAACAATATTTTGCTTTACTCGTTGAACCGGTTTTTAATCCTGTAATTCCATTATAAGTACGAACCAGTTTATTTGTATTGGATAAGCCAAACTCTTTTTCGCCTCTTTTTGTCACATGTGTAATCGTGTCCATCCAGATTTTAGTATATTCTGTTATCTCTGGATGATTCATAAGTAAAGCTCTTGACATCAATGCAATATCATATGCTGTTGAATAATGTTCTGTTTCCGCTACATCATCATCCAACCCACAACAATTCACAAAATGTGTATGCTCCATTCCCAATTTCTTCGCTTTTTTATTCATTTTTTCAACAAAAGCCTCTTCCGAACCAGAAATGTATTCTGCCATAGCCACACATGCGTCATTTGCACTAGAAACCGTAATACACTTAATCAAATCTTTTACAGTTTGTGTCTCACCTTCCTCTAAAAACACTTGAGAACCACCCATACTCGCAGCATGTTCGCTAACTGTCACCTGATCTTTCAATGTTATCTTTTTCTCATCTAAAGTTTCAAAAATGAGTAATAATGACATAATTTTTGTTATACTAGCCGGCATCAGTTCTTTGTCCTTATCTCTTTCGCAAAGAATCTTTCCAGTACTTCCTTCCATCAAAACATAAGATTTTGCTTCAATATTGGGCTGTGCAGAGGCTGTCTCTTCTGCACATATCATGTCTCCCTGAAATAGTAATCCCCAAAATAATGTTACACTTAAGATAATTGCCACTATTTTTTTCAATTTAAATCACCGTTTTTTATTATTTTATATTCCTATCATCAATTTATGCCTATATTTTTCCAAAAAACAAATGCAACCAAGGACATTTATAAAAATACAAGATATGTAAATTTCCTAAAATATTTTTAGGAAACAGTTTATCTGGCATCCATCTCATAAAAGCAAGTCAAGGATAATATAGGGGCAATGGATAATCAGCGTAAAAAAATAGACATATCACCTTTTAAAACACTGATATGTCTATTATATACCATACTATTTACTCTTTACTTTGAAATGGAACTTGATAAATATACTTAATCAACTCTTTTACCTGTTCACCCGTGCATTCCATATCATTTTTCAAAAAACTATTTGCAATTATAATTGCTTTTTGATACATTTCAGCTTCATATTCTCGATCTTTTAACACTTGTTTATATATCTTACGATCATTATCAATTGTATGATCTAAATAACAAATAATTCCATCGAATTCTTCTTGCTTCATACCAATCCCCCCTCTATTTATCTTAATTTAATCCAAACCACAACCTTGCATTTGCATTATTATCCTCCTTTAAGAAACGTTCCCGTTCACAATGCTTTTTTATTTGTTTGATACCTGTATTTGAACTACATAAAATACACACTATTTTCAACAGTAATTCTGTTTTTCTATAAGAAAGTAAAGCGAATATTCGCAAACTATATCCCTATTTTTATTTTATTACAAAAAGCCCCAAAAAGCAATTTATCTTTCTAAAAAGTGAATGTATTATAGTAACAGTTCAGCGAAGCTGAACTGTTACATATTATACTGCTGAATAAACCATTTTATAAGAGAAGTATTGACTGTTCCTTCCAAATATGCTCCGAGCAAAATGCATAACAGACTAATAAAAATACCAATACTTATCCCCCCCATCATACTGCATCGTTTCCATGTAACTTTACATTTTTCATTTTTTCTTGCAATCATAAATAGCACAGTAACAACTTCTATAAAAAGATAAAAAATCTCCTGTGGGAAATAAAAGACCAATCCAAATCCAATTCCTTTTATTCCAAAATTTTGAAGCAATATTCCCAAAAGCATTCCCCCCATGGCTCCTTTAAAAAAGAAATAAATAAAATACATGATAAAGTACGAAGCCAATCCTGAAAACAAAATTAATAGCATCCATTCTTTCATACGATAAAAAAAGCATGACTGTATAAATATACAGTCACCTCTTTCTATTTCACCTATTTCCTGGGTTATTTTATTTAATTGCTTATAGTAGTATGGATTTATCTGGTTAAAAAGTAGTACAGACAACAGTAAACCACATATATGCCCCAAAAAAAGCCATGCTATAATGTAAAAAAAGTAATTATTACGTATTATAATTCGTCTTGACACAAACAACCTCTTACACTATTCTTTTATTTCATTTTATGAGGTCATACTATATTTCATACAAACTATTTTTTTCTTATTTTTCTTGCATATGCTAATAAGGCGGAAACCGTCTTTGAATCTTGAAGCACTCCTTTATCAATCATTTGCAATAAATCGTCTAACGCATATGCAAAACAATCAACAAACTCATCCTCGTCTAAATGTTGTTCTTTTTTCTGTTTTACCTTTCCGCAATATATTCCTATTTTTTCATTACAAAACGCAACCGTTGTGTAAATATCCAACAAATGCTCTGCATCCTCTACAATATATCCCGTTTCCTCTTCTAATTCTCTAATCGCAGCCTCGCAAAAGCTTTCTCCTGCGTTGATACCGCCAGCTGGTATTTCCAATGTTTGTCTCTCTAATGCATTTCTATATTGTTTTACCATCAAAATTTTACCATCATCTGTTTCTGCAACAAATGCAGCAGCACCTTTATGATCAACAAAATCCCAGTCTGCTTCTGCTCCATTAGGCAATAACATTCTATCCGTATAAAAAGTAGTAATTTTTCCCTTATGTACTAACGTGCGGTTTAATCTTTTATAATTTTCCATGGTTTCATCACCCTTATTCTTTTATTTTTTGAAAGATGTAGATTTCTCATAACATGCATCTGCTGCTTTTATAATTGCACTTCTAAATCCACTCTCTTCCAATGCTGATACAGCAGCAATTGTAGTTCCTGCTGGAGAACACACCTGATCCTTCAATACTCCTGGATGCTCTTGCGTCTCTAAAACCATTTTTGCAGAACCAAGCACAGTCTGTGCAGCAAAAACATAAGCTTTATCTCTAGGTATTCCATACTTCACTGCACTGTCTGCCAACGCTTCAATAAACATATACACATATGCAGGAGAGCTTCCACTCGCACACACCACCGCATTCATTAACTCTTCTGAAACAATTTCATATTTTCCAAATGAATCAAAAAATTTACATACAACCGACTTTTCTTCCTCCGAAAAAACATCCTCTGAGAAGCAAATCCCACTCATACCCTCATTTACTAATGCTGGTGTATTTGGCATTGCTCTAACAATTTTTTTATCCTTTCCAAAATATTCCTTATAATGTGAAATTGCTATTCCTGGTGCAATTGAAATTACAACCTGTTCTGCTGTAATTACATCTTTAATTTCTTCCAAAACTCCGTCTAAATATTGCGGCTTTACTGCTAAAACAACATATTTAACATTTTGAACCAAATCTATGTTTGAAGTAACATATGATATTCCTGTCTTTTCTTTTATGTCTTCTAATCTCTCTTTGTTAACATCTGTATATAGTAATGTACTTTTCTCCATCACATTAGAAGCACCCTTTAACATTGCATATCCCATATTTCCTGTTCCAATAAAACCTAAAACTGCCATTTTTATCCTACCTTTCTATTCATCATAATTGATATCTTCTTCTATAGTAACGCATAATAACTAGAAAGTAAATATTACACCTCTACCACTTTTTGTTATATTTTAGCCATCAACAGGTACTGTTGCGCTTGCAAATAGAATACTTTTTCTATAAAGCAAAAATAGGCCAAGACTTTCGCCTTGACCTACATACCTTCTTATTTATCAAAAGAACTATTTAGCGTAATCAGTTACTCTTGATTCTCGAATCACATTTACTTTAATCTGACCAGGATATTCCATCTGTTCCTCAATCTGCTTAGAAATATTGCGCGCTAATAATACCATATCCGAATCATTTACCTGCTCCGGAATAACCATAATACGCACTTCTCTACCTGCTTGGATTGCATATGACTTATCCACACCCTTAAAGCTATTCGTAATATCTTCTAACTGTTTTAATCTGTTTGTATATGTTTCTAATGTTTCTCTTCTTGCACCTGGACGTGCTGCTGATATTGCATCTGCTGCTTGTACGAGGCAGGCAATCAAACTCTGTGGTTCCACATCACCATGATGAGCCTCAACAGCATTAATAATTAAAGGTGCTTCTTTGTATTTTCTACACAGACTGACACCTAATTCTATATGCGAACCTTCCATTTCACGGTCCACAGCTTTACCAATATCATGTAATAAACCTGCACGTTTTGCCATTCGTACATCCAGACCAATCTCACCTGCAAGTAACCCTGCTAAATGAGCAACTTCAATTGAATGCTTTAATGCATTTTGACCATAACTAGTACGAAATCTTAGTTTTCCGAGCAAACGAACTAACTCTGGATGAATGCCATGAACACCTACTTCTAAAGTAGCCTCCTCGCCTTCCTCCTTAATCATCACTTCAACCTCTCGTTGTGCTTTTTCAACCATTTCTTCAATTCTTGCAGGATGAATTCGACCATCAACAATAAGTTTTTCTAACGCAATTCTTGCAACTTCTCTCCTCACTGGATCAAAGCCCGACAAAATTACCGCTTCTGGAGTATCGTCAATAATTAAATCAACACCAGTTAGGGTCTCTAAAGTTCGAATATTTCTACCTTCTCGACCAATAATACGTCCTTTCATCTCGTCATTTGGCAATTGTACTACTGAAATTGTAGTTTCAGATACATGATCAACTGCACATTTTTGAATTGCTGTTACAACATAATCTTTGGCTTTTTTCTCAGCCTCTTCTTTTGCACGACTTTCCATTTCTTTTATCATCACAGCAGTTTCGTGCTTTACTTCATCTTCAACAGTTTTTAAAAGATATTCTTTCGCTTCTTCGGAGGTCAATCCGGAAATTTTCTCCAACTCATGTAATTGCTGATCATGCAATTCTTGTGTCCGCTCTTTAATACGCCCAAGCTCCACTTCCCTCTCGTTGAGTTTTCCTTCTTTCTTTTCAAGTGCTTCCATTTTTCGATCAAGGTTCTCTTCCTTGCTCAAAACACGCTTTTCATAACGCTGTACTTCTGCACGTCTCTCTTTTACTTCTCGATCCACTTCGTTTTTGGTCTTTAGGGCGGATTCCTGTGCTTCTATCTTCGCCTCTTTTTTCAAAGTCACAGCTTCTTTGATAGCTGTATCCTTGATTTCACGAGCCTTTTCTTCTGCACTTCCAACCGTAGCTTCATAATTTTTAATTCTATTAGAAATAGCTAATTTCCAAGAAACAAAAGCGGTGATAACGAGTAAAATGAGAACAACAGCAACAATAACAGCAATTAGTACTGGATTGCCCACACTCGAACACCTCCCTATTCATTTTTTCACTGTGCATAACACAACATATTAATTTTATCCTTTTCTCTAACAAATGTCAAGCAAAAAGCAAAATTAAGAAGTATAGCTTTCCTCATACTCTTGAAGAATTTTAGATGTTTCAGAAAAAGAAAAACCTTGTCTATACAAAGCTGACAACACTTTTGCCTTTTGTTCCCTACTAGAAATAGTTCCACCCTTTACTCTTTTTTCTATTGCCTTTCGAATTGCATCCTCTTCAGAATATTCCGCATCAAAAAATTCACTTAGTAACTCTTTTGAAATTCCCTTTTGATGCAATTTCATTTCTATCCATTTTCGACTATGTTTCTTCTTGTTTATTTCCACATAATTTTCAACATATCGATAGTCATCAATATAATGCATATCATACAAGTAAGCAATCGTCTGATTTATAATATCTTCCGTGTATAATTGCCTTTTTAATTTTGTTCGTAAATCATATTCCGTTTGGTTTGCATATTTCAAATATGTAATTGCCTTTCGTTTGCATTTTTGTAATATGGATTCCTTTTTTATTTTTTTCAAAGTGTCACCTGTAATTTCACTATTCAATTGGATTTTCCAAAAATACAATTCCTTCCAACTTAACCAAAATACATATTCCCCTTCAACAAAAACCTTATATTTATATTTTCCATGTTTCTCTATTGCTGTTACCTGCACAATATTTTCTCCCTAGTATAATAATGGTGTAGTCAATAAGACTACTTGGTTAACAAGTTTCTATATATTAGATAACAGAAGAAGGTATTCTCCCTTCATCAGATGTTATC
>CADABQ010000048.1 GCA_902786205.1 uncultured Lachnospiraceae bacterium
AAAATACAATACAGTAAAACAAAAAAGTTGACACAAAAAAAGCAGGTTTTAAGCGACCTGCAAGGATTTTTTCTATTATTCAACTGTCAAACTCCCGGATATTTTATAAAAAAAGTACCAATGAATGCTACATACAAATGTGAAAAATCCATATTTTTACTTTTCAGTTTCTATGTTATAATATTCCTAGAATTTGTCTCAAGAAAAGGAGGATTTGCCGCATGTTTGAGAAAGAGTATAGGAATCAAAAAGTATTACTTTTTATTGTAATGGTTTTTATTATAGGATTTACTTTTCAGCATTGTCTCCCTGAAAAAAATGGTATCTCCTTTCAAGAGGGACAAAATTATTGTATTGCAAATGCTTCTGAAAAAATAGAGCAGAATCCTTATCAGACAGTGCATTATCGTTCGGATAAAATAAAAAAAGAATTAATAGAAGTACCTTTTATAATTGCATTCTACAATTCCTTTTGTTTGCTTTTAAATTTAGATGAGATTACATTAGAGACGAATCAAGTTAATTCTGGAACAAAAAAATGGTTAAATTCTGATTATTATACGAATGCGTTGGCTGTTTCGGATATAAGTGGCGTTCATTATGGACAAGCGATTAAAAATTGTATATTAAGTCAGAAAAGTCCGTTTTATTATTGCATTTTATATACATTCAGTGCAATATTTGGGTATTTTCAACTATATTATCTTGGATTTATTATTAATTCTATTTTTTGGTTGATTTCCTCATTTTTATTGTTAAGTATAGCAAAACGTTATTTACATGCGTCTTGGGCAGGAGTAGCAGCAGTATTGTTATTTTCACTTAGCAATGGTTGTCGTTTCTTGGCCTTGAATGCTACACCTTATTTTATGTTACTTTTTTTTGTTCTTGTATCAGTTGAGTTACATTTATCTACTTTGTATAGAAAGCAGTTTCCGGCATTTTTGTGTATATCTATGATAATAGTTACTACATTAGCCATTCTAACTGATTATGCGTATTTACTGTTTGGGGCAGCTATCGGAGTATGTTTTTGTCTGGCCTTGTTATTACAGGGAAGGTATAAAGATATTTTACATTATCTGTGCCAAAGTATTTTTTCGTTGATAGTAGTAGCATTAATATACCCTGCATTTGTATTGCATATAGGGACATTTTGCAAAAAGTATTATGCAAATTTGACGGCATTTTCCTTTATAGTATTTAAAAGAAATGCAATGAACAATTTAATCCAAATAAAAAATCTGTTTTTGACACATACCATATTTTTTGTTTTTTCGCTTACAGCACTTCTTGTTTTGGTCGCATTTTGTTCAAAAAGAAAAATTTTGCGGCAAAATTTTGTGGCATTTCTGAGAAAGGTACGTGGAGGAACAGATGCAGATGTATTTATTGCTGCGTTGCAAGTAGTATTTTTTCTGGTGTTGACCGCAGTTACTGTATTTGCTGATGTGGAAATAGATTTTGTGCTTTTTTCTTTTTTACCAGTGACAGTATTATTGTTTGCGTACCTTATTTATCGACTTTTTTCTGCGGTTATTTCGTCGGCATATAATAGCGGCGTTTTGAGTGTGGTAAGTATTCTGGTGATTTGTTTTCTTAATTTATTTTCCACGCCAACTTCCTATATTTATGGTAAAAATACGATGCAAACCGTATTAGCAAAAGCACATCAGCAGGAATATTGTATCTTTCTTGTTTCTCCGGAAGTGCAGAAGGAAGATTATATATCAGAATTGCAGACCTATGAGCATTCTCTTATTTTAAATAAAGATAATATAAAAAGTTTAAAGAACAATAAAACATTTTTAATACAAGATAGTATGCTCGTATATCTTACAGAAGAAGAATATATCAATGCTACCATTGATAAAATTGCACGAATAGGAAAATTTAACCTCACAGAAGAAGTAAGTAAATATCAGAATGCGCAAAAAAAGCAAGTACATATATACAAACTAAGAAGGATGGGAAGGCAGGGAGTTACTGTTCGCAGGTAGGTACTCTTGGCAACGAAAATACCGTATGAAAATCTATCATGTGCCGTTTTGGGCAAATTTTCATGCGTAGCATTTCCAAAAAACGTTACTAGTCACGATAGGGCATGAATAGTAACAGCGTGAATAATGGAATAGATAAATTTTAGATATTTACTTGACAATTTTGTTATTATACGGAAAATTATAGTTAAGAATATGTTGCATGCCTGTTTTAGGTGGAGACAGCAATATGTACTCTCGGAGTCTCTTTGTGCTTGATTTTGCAAAATGGTTTTTTGCCAGTTATGCACAAATTTATGAGGCGTACGTGGAGCGTACGTTGATTAAATTTGTGTATAGCTGGCGGAAAAACAGTCGCAAAAGTGGGTGCAAGGGAGATTCCGGTATACGAATTGATGGATTGGGCTCGCATTGAAACAATTGTGTATTCAGAGGAGGATCATCCACATGAGTTTTTAGGTGCGCACGTAATAAAAGAGGGAATTTTGATACAAGCATTTTTCCCTGGAGCAAAAAAAATGTGGGTTAAAAATCTTCGTACAGGAAAAGAAATAGAAATGTTTTTAGAAGATGAAGCAGGTTTTTTTGCTATTCTTTTAAAAGGAAAGAGAATTCCTAAATATTGTTATATTGTAGAAAATGAAATGGGAGAAAAAGAAGAAATTGCAGATCCATATCATTTCGAATCTACTGTAGATGCAGAGGATGAAACTCGTTTTTTAAATGGCATTCATTATGAGTTATATGATAAATTAGGGGCACATCCTATGGAAATAGATGGTGTAAAAGGTGTTGCGTTTGCAGTGTGGGCTCCTAATGCACTTCGTGTAAGCGTTGTCGGTAACTTTAATCAATGGAATGGAAGAATGCACCAGATGCGTAGATTACCGGATTCTGGAATTTTTGAATTATTTATTCCGGGAGTCGAAGTTGGAAGTTTATATAAATATGAGATTAAATTGCGTGGAGACATTACCTTTTTAAAAGCAGATCCGTATGCCAATGCAGCAGAGTTGAGACCGGATACAGCAAGTATTGTTACAGATTTAAGTAAGTATTCATGGACGGATTCAGTTTGGCTCAAAGAAAGAGAAAGAAAAAATGCATTTTCAATGCCAATGAACGTATATGAAGTGCATTTGGGTTCTTGGATGAAAAAGAATACAGAAAAGGAGGAGGAGGCATTTTATACATATCGGGAAGTTGCACCGTTGCTTTCAAAATACATAAAAAAAATGCATTATACACATGTTGAGTTATTGCCAATCATGGAACATCCGCTAGATGAATCCTGGGGGTATCAGGTGACAGGTTATTATGCGGCAACCTCACGTTATGGAACACCAGAAGATTTTATGTATTTTGTGGATTATATGCATGGACAGGGAATTGGAGTTATTTTAGACTGGGTTCCAGCGCATTTTCCAAGAGATACATTTGGTTTGTCCAATTTTGATGGAACTTGTTTGTATGAAAATCCAGACCCAAGAAGAGGGGAACATCCTGATTGGGGAACACTAATTTTTGATTTTGGAAAACCACAGGTAAATAATTTTCTTATTGCAAATGCATTGTTTTGGGTTGAAAAATTCCATGCGGATGGATTACGGATGGATGCAGTCGCTTCTATGTTGTACCTGGATTATGGCAGAAGAGACGGAGAATGGTTACCGAATATCTATGGTGGAAATGAGAATTTAGAGGTGGAACAGTTATTAAAAAGCATCAATTCTCTTATGCACAAAAAGCATAAAGGCGTTTTAATGATTGCAGAGGAATCGACGGCATGGCCTAAAGTTACTGGAAAAGTAGAAGAAGATGGATTGGGATTTGACTTCAAATGGAATATGGGTTGGATGAATGACATGCTTTCCTATATGCAGATAGATCCGTTGTTCCGTAAAGGAGATCATAATGCATTAACATTTGGAATGATTTATCAATATACAGAGAATTTTATGCTTGTTTTTTCCCATGATGAAGTAACTCATGGAAAAGGATCCATGATTCAAAAAATGTATGGTGATTATGAAGAAAAATTTGCGAATCTTCGTTGCTTATTTGGGTATACTATGACACATCCAGGAAAAAAGCTACTGTTTATGGGGCAGGACTTTGGACAATTTGATGAATGGAATGAAAAGGAAGGTCTGCAATGGAATCTGATTGATGAATTTGCAATGCACAAAAAGCTACAGGAATATACAAGAAAATTAAATCAATTATATTTAGAGAATCCGGCTTTATATGAAAAAGATGGAGAACCAGAAGGATTTGAGTGGATTAATTGTATGGATTCGGAGCACAGTATTATTTCGTTTTTACGGAAGACGGAAAAACAAGAGGAAACTATTTTGGTTGTATGTAATTTTACACCGGTCGTATATGAGGCTTATCAGATTGGTGTGCCATTTAAGGGAAAGTACAAAGAAATCTTTAATAGCGATCGAAAAGAATTTGGTGGGCAAGGAAATATAAATCCGCGATTGAAACAATCGAAGCAGGATGCTTTTGATGAGCGTGAAGATTCAATTTCCATAACGGTACCACCGCTTGGTATTTCTGTTTTTCGTTGTACGCCATATTCTGCTGAAAGCGAAAAAAGAAAGAGTGGAACAACAAAAGTAAAGAAACGTCCTGCGGCACCAGATAAACGTAAAACAAAAGCAAAAAAAGTAAAACTAAAAGAAATAGAAAGCAAAGAGAAAAAGACAGTCAAAAATAAGGATAAATCATTTTCAAAAAAGATAGATGAAATGGAAAAACAATTGGCACAAAAAGCGTTACGGAAAGAAAGTCTGTTGGATAATACAATAGTTGTTACAAAGGAAGAGGATAAAAAGAAAACGGTAAGTGGAACAAAAAAGATTCCGGAAGACTTGAAAAATGCAACGAACATTATAGAAATTGAAATGTTGTCTGAAAATGACGAAAAGTAAGAAAGTTTAAAGAATAAAAGGAAAGGAAGGAATGTATGAATATAAATTGGACGATAGCAAAACAGCTTGTAGCTTCAAGCGATGAAAGTGGAATTGATTTATTGCCAGAAGATACTCCGCCATCAGCGGAACAAATTAGTTCTGTAAAAAATACGGTTACGTGGGTACAAAGTATGTTAGACTGGGGAAAAAAATATGCGGTAGATGTGATATTGCCGTTAGCAATAAAGATAGTGATTGCGATTGTTATTTATCAAATAGGAAGATTTGTTCTAAAAAAACTGGTCAAATTTTTAAAGCGTGCTTTGGAAAAAAATAATGTAGAAGAAGGAACCAAGCGTTTCTTATGCTCAATAGCAACCGGAGCAGGAAGAGTTTTGCTGATTTTTTTGATTGCATATTATTTGAATTTTGGGATTGGAGCTATCGTGGCTATGCTTGGCTCGGCTGGATTAGCACTTGGTTTGGCATTACAGGGAAGTCTTGCAAACTTTGCGGGTGGTGTTTTGTTACTATATACAAAACCATTTCGTGTAGGAGATTATATATGTGCACTTGGAAATGAAGGGACAGTTGTGAACATTGACCTTGTGTATACAACCTTATTAATGCCAGATAATCGAAAAATTGTGATGCCAAATGGTAATTTAGCTAACACAAATATTGTAAATATCACACATGAAGAAAAGAGAAGAGTTGATATTTTAATTGGTGTAGACTACGAATCAGATATTCGTCAGGTAAAAGAAGTATTATTAGAACTTGCACATACGTATCCGCTTGTACTACAGGATCAAAGTATTGATGTATTTGTTAATGATTTTGATGCCAGTTCCATTTCTATGGGAATGCGTGTGTGGGTAAAGACGGAGGATTATTGGAAGGCTAAGTGGGATTTGCAGGAACAGATTAAACTTGCATTTGATACAAATGGCATTTCCATACCATACGATAGAATCGATGTGAATATGTTAGGAAAAGAATTAAAGTAAAAAAGTACTTGCAATTTAAGTCAAAGTGTGATACACTTAATTCCGTTGAAAGAATTCGTGAAGAACAATGGCGTTCTCAAATGTTTATTTGAGGACGCCTTTTTTACGTTAAAATTTATCCAATTAAAATCTATTGAAAAAACTTCACGGTTAAAGAAAAAAATAAGCATCAAAGTCATTTGACACAAAATGAAAGATATCGTATACTTCCAATATGGAGTTACGAAAAAAGAAAGGATGTAGAAATCATATGGGACAGAATGTAATTGAAAATGTATTCGCAAAAGACGTATTTAATGACAGCGTTATGAGAGAACGTTTACCAAAGCCAATCTATAAAAAGCTTAAAAAGATTATGGCTGAGGGACAGGACTTGGACATGGAAGTAGCAAACGCAGTTGCACATGCTATGAAAGAATGGGCATTGGAAAGAGGTGCCACACACTATACACATTGGTTCCAGCCAATGACAGGTATTACAGCAGAGAAGCATGATTCTTTTATTCAGCCAGCAGGCGAAGGTGGAATAATGTTAGAATTCTCTGGTAAGGAATTAGTAAAGGGTGAGCCAGATGCTTCTTCATTCCCTAACGGTGGTATCCGTGCCACATTTGAGGCAAGAGGATATACAGCATGGGATTGTACATCACCAGCATTCTTAAAGGAAGATGCAGCAGGTGTAATTCTTTGTATCCCAACAGCATTCTGTTCTTATACAGGAGAAGCCTTGGATAAGAAAACTCCATTACTTCGTTCTATGGAAGCAATCAGCAATCAGGCTGTTCGTGTGTTACATGTTTTAGGAAAAGAAGATGTAAAGAATGTAAGTTGTTCTGTAGGACCAGAGCAGGAATATTTCTTAGTTGATAGAGAAAAATATTTGCAGAGAGATGATTTAATCTTCACTGGCCGTACTTTATTTGGTGCAATGCCTCCAAAGGGACAGGAATTAGATGATCATTATTTCGGAACTTTAAAAGAAAAAATTGCAGCATACATGAAAGAGTTAAATGAAGAATTATGGAAACTTGGAATTCTTGCAAAGACTCAGCATAATGAAGTTGCTCCTGCACAGCATGAGTTAGCGCCAATTTATGCAACTGCTAATATTGCAACAGACCATAACCAGTTAGTTATGGAAATTATGAAGAAAGTTGCAAAACGTCATGGCATGGAATGTTTATTACATGAAAAACCATTTGCAGGTGTAAACGGTTCTGGTAAGCATGATAACTGGTCATTAGTTACAGATCAGGGTGAAAATCTATTAGATCCTGGAAAGAATCCTCATGAAAATACACAGTTCCAGTTGTTCCTTGCTGCTGTAATCCGTGCGGTTGATGAAAATGCAGGATTGCTTCGTCTGTCTGCATCCAACCCAGGAAATGACCATAGATTAGGAGCAAATGAAGCACCACCAGCAATCATTTCTATTTTCTTAGGAGAACAGTTACAGGACGTTGTAGACCAGATTATTAAAACTGGTGATGCAACAAGCAGTATTTCTGGTGAAAAGCTTGTAACAGGTGTTAGTACATTACCTGATTTCATGAAAGATGCGACAGATAGAAATAGAACATCACCATTTGCATTTACAGGAAACAAATTTGAGTTCCGTATGGTTGCATCTGCTTTATCTATTGCAGGACCAAATACAATTTTAAATACAATTGTAGCAGATGTTTTATCTGATTTTGCAGATCAGTTAGAAAAATCAAATGATGTAGAAAAGACATTACATGAGATTATTAAAAAGACTTTAACTGATCATCAGAAAGTTATCTTTAACGGTGACGGATATTCTGATGGATGGGTAGCAGAGGCAGAGAAGAGAGGTCTTCCAAACATGAAGACTATGGTAGATGCTATTCCAGAATTAACATCAGAAAAGACAGTTGAGATGTTTGGTAGATTAGGTGTTATGGATAAGGTTGAATTAGAAGCTCGTGCAGAGATTGATTATGAGTCATACTCTAAGGCAATCAATATCGAGGCTAAGACAATGGTTGATATGGCAGGTAAGAAGTTTATTCCAGCTGTTATCAATTATGTAACAGACCTTGCTGCATCTATCAATGAAATTAACGCAGCTTGTGGCGGTGTAAATGTAGATGTACAGTCTGATTTATTAAAGAAGGCATCTGACTTGTTAGCACAGGCACAGAAGGCAAAAATTGCATTAGAGGCTTCTATTGAGAAAGCAGCAACGAAGGAAGAGGGAACGGTTCAGGCAAACTTCTTCAAGGATGTTGTTAAGGCTGATATGGATGCACTGAGAGCTCCAATTGATGAATTAGAAGTAATCGTTGGAAAAGAATATTGGCCAGTACCATGTTACGCAGATTTATTATTTGAAGTATAATAATAAATACCCATAATTTTATAAAAAAAGCAGGCAGGTGTCCTTTAAGGGTGCTTGCCTGCTTTTTTTTAGAAAGATTGTTTTGTAGTGGGTATAGATACGTTAGATAATGACATTTTTAGGGTTCTCTGTTATACTATCATATATACAATGAATCGGTTTGAAAAAGATTAGGGGGGGATATTATGAGAAAAAGGGTAGTGTTTTTAGCAGGAGGAATTTTTTGTGTATTGTTTCTATGTGGAATTAACTTTTTTGGAAATGGAAGAGATTTGGGGAAATCTTATGAAAGTTTTGAAGAGGTAAAAGCCGCATCCGCAGGAGCGATTACACAGAAACCAGAAAAACCTTTGAGTGCACATTTTAAGAAAAAAGTAATTCATTTATATCCGGGGAAAACGTCTTATAACAGATTAGTAATCAATGGCGACTATCATTGTGTAAAATGGAAGGTAGGAAATTACAAATATGCCAGTGTCACAAAAAAAGGAAAAGTAACTTTAAAGTTGGCAGGGGCAGGAAAAAAGGTTGTTGTAAGTGCAAAGATTTATTATTGGAATAATGGAAAAAGGCAGAGTAAGATAGTTACCTATATTTTACAAGGATCAGTGCCGGTAAAGAAATTAAAAATGACAGCAAAGAAAAATTATGTGTTTGTTGGTAAAAAGATAAAATTAAAAGTAAACAAAAAACCCATGAATGCAACAGCAAAAAAAATGTTGTGGAAAAGTAGTAATCCAAAGTATGCAACTGTAAGTAAGAATGGTGTTATAACGCCAAAGGCTGCTGGGGCAGGGAAAACAGTAAAAATTACGGTAAAGGCAAAAGATGGGTTCGGAGCAAAAGCAACATATAAGCTGCGTATTATTGATTTGAAAAAACCAATGGTTGCATTGACGTTTGATGATGGACCATCTGCGTTATATACAAAACGTGTTTATAATCAGTTAAAAAAATATGATGCAAGAGCAACCTTTTTTGTACTTGGATGTAATTTAGAAAAAAGTAAAGACTTACAAAAAATAGTAAAAACATCTGCAAAGTATGGAAATGAAATTGCATCTCATACCTATCATCATAAAAATCTTGCAACTTTGTCAGTAAGTGAAATGCAAATGGAAGCATTACAAACGGAACAACTGATAAAAAAAGTTACAGGAGTTGTTCCGGTTCTAACTAGACCACCATATGGAAGTATAAGTAGTACCGTAAAAAATGCATTACATACACCACTTATTTTGTGGTCTATTGATACAAGGGATTGGCAAACGAGAAATGCGGATCAAACAGTAAAGAGCGTGCTGGGGCATGTAAAAGATGGGGATATTGTGTTGATGCATGATATTTATGATCAGACAGCAAGTGCAGCAGAACGTATTATTCCGGCGCTTGTAAGGGATGGATATCAGCTTGTAACAGTATCAGAACTTGCCACCTACAAAAAAGCAAAGTTAAAAAATGGAAACAGTTATTGTACGATTCGATAGTCAGAAAACTGTAAATAATTTGGTTTAATAATATAAGAGAGTTGTTCTTATTTAAGAACAACTCTCTTTAGTTATAAGGGCAATTGCCTTGTTTAGCATTGAAAAGTTTCCCAACAGAGAAATAGAATTTTAATTATTATAGAGGTAATGTATGAATAAAATTTTTAGTACCACCTAAAAATAAATATTAACGATTTTTAGTCCATGTAAGCAGTACACCTGCCCAGGTCAGGCCACCACCAAATCCAGCTAAAACAATCGTATCACCTTTTTTCAGACTGCCATTTTTATTTACTTCGTCCAGTAAAATGGCGACACTGGCAGCAGAAGTATTTCCGTATTGATCTAAATTAATAGGGAAAAGTGTTTCGTCTGCTTTCAAACGTCTGGCAGCAGATTGAATGATTCGTTTGTTTGCCTGATGCAGTAAAATTAAGTCTAAATCCGAAAGTGTAAGGGATGCTTTTTCTAATAGGCTTGTTATAATTGCAGGAATTTTACGCACTGCAAATTTAAATACTTCCTGTCCATCCATTTCTACATATTGTTTGGTTGCAGGATGAGAGGTATATGGATTTACAAGTGGTGCATTACCGAGAGAAAGTACAGAGCCTTTTGTTCCATCAGAACCGCCTTCTATGTATTGAATCCCTTCTTCGGAAGGTCCGAGAACTGCTGCACCAGCACCATCACCAAAAAGTACACAAGTACTTCGATCTGTCCAGTCTATAATTTTAGAAAGTGTTTCTGCACCAATGATCAGTGCGTATTTTATTAAACCAGAAGAAATAAATGCATGTGCAGTTTGCATGGCATACATAAAACCAGAACAAGCAGCATTGATTTCATAACACATAGCGTTGTCTGCGCCGATGGTTGCCTGTACTTTACAGGCTGTATTTGGCATACTACCATCTGGTGTTAGCGTTGCAACAATGATCAAATCAATCTGTGAGGCAACAATAGAAGCATCTTCTAAAGCCTGTTTTGCGGCCTCGATAGATAATGTTTCTGTTGTTTCATCTACAGCAATTCGTCTTGCACAGATACCGGTTCTTCCGGAAATCCATTCATCGTTTGTGTCTACAATTTTAGCTAAATCGTCATTTGTTACAATTTTTTTTGGCAATGCACTGCCAGTTCCTAATATTTCAGATGTCATTTGTCTATACCACCATTTCCTTTTCATTCCAGAAACGTCGAGTTTCCACATTAACTTATACACGAAAAAATATAAATACTTGCAAAAAATTTCGCAAGGTGAAAGAAAATTTATTGTTTCTATTGATCAGCAGAACCGTTTTCTAAGATTTAAGAGGAAAAATGAAAAATTTATTCAGTATGCTATTGCTAAGAGCGATGCCAGAAAAGACCACGGCGTGGTTCTGGTTCGGGTTCCGGTGGTTCTGTGTCAACAACAATATGAAAGGTATCACATCCTTCCTCTTCTGTTTCGCTTACAACAATATAATTTTTTTCGATATATGCAATAAAATCTTTATTTGCTGTTTTTATTTGAGCGATTTTTTGGTATCTCATAAAAATCTCCTTTCGTATAATGAATGGTTATTATTTGTAAAAAGTTAGTTTTATTGAAATTTGCAACTTAAAATAGTTTATCACAGAATATCCGTAAATGAAAAGAAAAAACATAAATTACGCAGAATCTATTTTCAATTGGTTTTAAATATGGGATAATATACAAAAAGAAAAGGTAAAGTATCGTAGAAAGGAAAAAGAACATGTCAAAGTTTATGATTATTGATGGATCTTCCATGCTTAGCACCTCTTATTATGGAAATTTGCCAAGGACAATTTTGTTTGAAAAGGATGAAGAAAAAAGAAAAGCCCATTATGATGAAATATTGCATACATCAGATGGGAGATATACAAATGCAATTTTTACTATGCTAAAAACTATGCTTTCAATGTATAAAAAAGTAAAGCCGGATTATATTGCATTTGTGTTTGATAAATCCAGAGATACGTTCCGTAGAACAGAACTTGGAGCTGATTTTTATAAGGCAAATCGTTCAGCAACCCCAGAACCGTTGAAAGAACAATATATTGCAATGGAAAATATATTAGAGCGAATCGGATGTAAAGTTTTGATGGATGATCGATACGAAGCAGATGATTTTGCAGCTTCCCTGGTAGATAAATTTGAAAGTCCAGAACAGGAAATTTATGTTATCACAAAGGATCATGACTATTTTCAACTTGTTAGTAATTATACAAGGATGTGGCGTGTTGTAGACCGAAAAAAACGGGAACAATTGGAGAAAAAATATATCAGTTCTTATATGGGAAGGGAAGTGTATGAAGCAATTCCAACGAATGTATTTGAATATACTCCGCAAATTGTTTTAGGAGAGGAAGGCGTATTGCCAGAACTTATTGTACCATTGCTTGCTATTCAAGGGGATCCAGGAGATGGCATTCCTGGATGCAAAGGTGTAAAAGCCGCAGCAATACCATTGTTAAATGAATATGGTTCAATCGAGGAAATTTATGCAGCAATAGAGGAGTGTCAAGAGGACGCAAAAAAGGAAAAAGAATTAGTTGCATTTTGGAAAGAAATCGGTGTAAAGGTTAGTCCATTGAAAAAGCTAAAAGCAGGGAAAGAAGAAGTGCTTCTAAGCCAGCAATTAGCACAAATGAAGCGAGATATTGCATTACCGTATGAGATAGATGATTTTGCATTTAAAATTGACAAAGAAGAATTAGAAAAAATATTGATAGAATATGAGATGAATAGTATCCAAAAGGAGATTGCAAAATTAAAATAGGGTATTTTTTGTAATAGATTACCTTTCCTGAAATAGAATGAAAAAGTAAGCCTTGTGAACTGTTTTTTGGTAAAAAAACCCATATTTAATAGGAAAAATGACAAAAAAATAACACATTTTATTTTAAATCTCTACACATTGGATATAAATTTCTTCCTATTAAAATAAAAAGATTGAAAAATCGACAAAATGACAAAAATAAGGAAGAAAAGCTAGATATTTCGGTTGAATAGGTGTATGATTTCTGTGGTTGGTTTTTTGGAAAAATACACCTGTATTTTTGTAAAGAATCCGATAAAGAATCGTACTTAGTAAATGGGTTAATTTTGTAGTAAAAAATCAGGAAAATGTATGTTTTGGATAGTAGCGTTGGGCGAAAAGAAGAGTAAGATAAAAGCATATTTTCCTAGTGCAGAATAGAAACGTTTACTACAGATGGAAAACAAAAAATACGAAGTACGAACTTTTACTTTAGGAGGTGAAAGTAGGATGAACGTTGATGAGTTCGTTGAGGAACTGAAGCAATCCATGGATTGTGGAAATACCACATTTTTTGGAAAATTTACAGTTCCAACGGCTATCGCAGTTACATGGCTTATCATGTTGATTTTGATGATCTTGACTTTGGTATTTGTGCGAAACTTAAAAGTACAGCCCACAAGTAAGATACAGATGGTCATCGAATCATTGGTGGAATTTATCAATAACTTTTTCACTGGTATTTTAGGTGAAGAAGGCAAGTGTTATATTCCGTATTTGGGTACAGTGTTGATTTATCTTGCTGTGGCCAACGTAATAGGCTTGTTTGGTATCACACCACCTACAAAAGATTTGAATGTAACAGCAGGATTGGCCTTTATGAGTATTTTTCTCATCGAGTGGTCTGGTATTCGCAAGAAAGGCGTCAAAGGCTGGTTGAAAAGTTTTGCAGAACCAATGCCAGTATTACTTCTGATTAATATTTTGGAAGTATTCATTCGACCACTTTCGCTATGTATGCGATTGTTTGGTAATGTTTTAGGTGCATATATCGTTATGGAATTGATCAAGATGGTTGTTCCGATTTTTGTACCAATGGTATTTAGTATGTACTTTGACGTATTTGATGGTGGAATACAGGCGTATGTATTTGTTTTCCTTACTTCATTATTCATGCAAGAGAAGATGGAAGGATAACAGATAAAAACAGCATATGAATATGAGTATATGCTGCAAAAATAGCGCAGGGCGCAGAAAAGAGGTAGAATATGATAGCATTAGGAGCTGGATTAGCGGTATTAACAGGTATTGGAGCAGGAATTGGTATTGGTGTAGCAACATCAAAGGCATCAGAAGCCATTGCCAGACAACCGGAGGCATCAGGTGATATCAATAAAGTATTATTACTTGGATGTGCGTTGGCAGAAGCAACTGCTATTTATGGTTTCGTAGTAGCAGTATTGATTATTTTCTTCTTGAAGTAAAAGTCAGGAAATAGTAAGACCATGAAAGATGGTTTTTTACGATGAATGTATGTGAAATTATTTTATAAAATAGCGCTAGGCGCGGAAAAGAGGTAGAATATGATAGCATTAGGAGCTGGATTAGCAGTATTAACAGGTATTGGAGCAGGAATTGGTATTGGTGTAGCAACATCAAAGGCATCAGAGGCCATTGCCAGACAGCCGGAAGCATCTGGTGATATCAACAAGGTATTATTACTTGGATGTGCATTGGCAGAAGCAACTGCTATTTATGGTTTCGTAGTAGCAGTATTGATTATTTTCTTCTTGAAATAAGATTGGAGTAAAACGATGATAGTAGGATTTATAGTTATATTTTTTGTAGTATCGATTGTTACAGCGATTTTGACTTATAAATTCTTGCAGAAGAAATAAAGAGCAGATAGAGGTGAATTTGAATATGATGGTAGCAGAAATCAATATTATGAGCATTAGCCCATATGTTGTATACACAATTATCAATATCTTGATTTTGTTCCTATTCTTCCGTTTCTTTTTATTTAAGCCAGTGAATGAAATATTGGACAAACGTAAAAAGATGATTGCAGATAATATTGCAGCAGCTGAAAAAGAAAATACGGATGCCCAGGCATTAAAAAAGGAATATCAGAAAGTACTGGATGATGCAGAAGAAGAAACTGTAAAGATGATGAAAGAAGCAAAGGAACGTGCTAAGATTGAGTATACAAAACAGGTAGAAGCATCCCATGCAGAAGCAAGCAGAATTATGGAAGAAGCGAACCGCGCCATTGAAATGGAAAAGAAAAAGTCCATGGAACAGGCACAGTCAGAGATTGCTGGTATTGCATTGCTTGCAGCACAGAAAGTTATTCAGAAAAATGTGGATGAAGATGCAAATAAAAAACTGATTGGTGACTTCTTACAGGAAGCAGGTGGGGCAAAATGATTACCCAAAGAGCGATGAATTATGCGAAAGTATTAGAAAGTCTTTCTATTTCAAAAAAAGACATTTCCAATACAAGAGCTTTATTAGAGGAAGTACCAATGGTGGCGGATGTACTTGGAAATCCTTTGGTTCGAAAAGAGGAAAAGAAAAGTGTAGCAAAATCCCTGTTTCCAGAGAGCATTACGAAATTTGTGCGTTTGTTATGTGAACATAATGCAGTAGGTATCTGGAAAGATATTTTTGAAGCATATGATGCATTGTTATTGGAAAAAGAAAATAAGGTAAAAGCAACCTTACGTTATGCGATGCAGATGGATCAAGAAGATATCGATCAGGTAAAAGAGATGATTTGTAAAAAATATAACAAGGCAGGAGTGGAACTGGATTTGATCAAGGATCCTTCTCTTATCAGTGGTATGGTATTACAGGTAAATGATACAGAGTATGATAAGAGTATAAAGGGAAGATTAGATGAAATGCAGAAGACCCTTGTTAGAAGGTAGGTGAAAAAATTGGCAAGCTTTAATCAGGATGAAATTATTTCCGTACTAAAAAGTGAAATTGAAGATTTTGATTTAAAAACAGTTGTAAAAGAGACTGGTAGAGTAACGAATATCAGTGATGGTATTGTAACAGTATATGGTCTGGATGAGGCTATGTATGGTGAGCTTGTGGAATTTGAAACGGGAGTGCGTGGTATCGTACAGAACTTAGAGATGAAGAGTATCAGCTGTGTATTGTTAGGTTCCGATTATGGAATTACAGAAGGCAGCAAAGTGGTTCGTACAAAGAAAAGAGCAGGTATCCCGGTTTCAGATCAAATGCTTGGAAGAGTTGTAAATGCATTAGGAGCTCCAATTGATGGAAAAGGTGATATCGAGGCAGATGCATTTTATCCAATTGAACGTGAGGCAGCAGGTGTTTGTGAACGTAAATCAGTAAGTACACCTTTGCAGACAGGTATCCTTGCAATTGACTCTATGTTCCCAATTGGTAGAGGACAAAGAGAGTTGATTATCGGAGACCGTCAGACTGGTAAGACAGCCATTGCCACAGATACAATTATTAACCAAAAGGGACAGGATGTGATTTGTATCTATGTTGCAATTGGTCAAAAAGCATCTACTGTAGCAAAATTAGTGTCTACGTTAACAGAGCATGGCGCAATGGATTATACAATTATTGTAAATTCTACAGCCAGTGATGTAGCACCACTTCAGTATATTGCACCATACTCAGGAACAGCCATTGCAGAATATTTTATGGAAAAAGGAAAAGATGTTTTGATTATTTATGATGATTTATCAAAACATGCGGTTGCATACCGTACGATGTCCTTATTGTTGGAACGTTCTCCAGGACGTGAAGCATATCCTGGTGATGTATTCTATTTGCATTCCAGATTGTTAGAGCGTTCTTGCCGTTTGGATGATGAACATGGTGGTGGTTCGATTACAGCGTTACCAATTATCGAGACACAGGCGGGTGACGTATCGGCATACATACCAACCAATGTTATTTCCATTACAGATGGTCAGATTTTCTTGGAAAGTGAATTGTTCTTTGCAGGTCAGCGTCCAGCTGTAAATGTTGGTTTATCTGTATCCCGTGTAGGTGGAGATGCACAGACAAAAGCTATGAAAAAGGCATCAGGAAGTCTTCGTATTGACCTTGCACAATATCGAGAGATGGAAGTATTTACACAGTTTAGTTCTGAACTTGATTCAAATACAAAAGAATTGTTACAACATGGAAAGATTTTGATGGAATTGTTAAAACAACCGCTTTCCAAACCATTATCTTTGCATCAACAGGTAATTACATTGATTGCAGCAAACAATAAGCTTTTATTAGATATTGATCCAAAAGAAGTAAAAGCATATGTAAACGATATGTTGAATTATTTTGAAGCGAAACATGCGGATATAGTGGAAAAAATCGATACAGAAAAAGTATTGACAGATGAACTGATTCAACAGATTATTGATGCAGTAAAAGCATTTAAGAAATAGTTTGGAGGCAGGATTATGGCAAATATGAGAGAGATTCGAAACCGAATCAAAGGAATACAGGACATTATGAAAATAACCAATGCCATGTATTTGATCTCTTCTTCAAAACTTAAGAAGGCGAGAAAAACTCTGCTTGCTACCGAACCTTATTTTGTGAAATTGCAGGAAACGATTCATGATATTTTATTCTATGCACCTCATATGCATGAAATTTTCTTTGAAAGAAGAGAAGAGATTCCAGAGGAAGATAGAAAGATTGGTTATCTTGTTATTACAGCAGATAAAGGGCTGGCTGGTTCTTACAATCACAATGTGATCAAGGCTGCTGAGAATGAGATGGCGAAACACAGTTCAAAAAATACGATGTTATTTGTTGTTGGACAAGTAGGACGTCAGTATTTTTTACGAAAAGGTGTTACTGTAGATTGTGAATTTTTATATACCGCACAAAATCCAACAATGTATCGTGCCCGTGAAATTTCCGAAACCATTTTGCAATTATTTCAGACAAGACAGTTGGATGATGTCTATTTGATTTATACAAAGATGGTTACGCCAATTAAATCGGAACCGGTATGTACAAAAATCTTACCGTTAGAGCGTCGTAAATTTGAGCGTCGTAAAGCGGGGGCTTTGCATGCTAAATTTGAACCATCACCAGAAGTCGTTATGGACCGTTTAGTACCAAACTATTTGAAAGGTCTGATTTTTGGATGTATGGTTGAATCGTTCTCCAGTGAGCAAAATGATCGAATGATTGCTATGGAGGCAGCAACAAAGAGTGCAAAAGAGATGTTGCATGACTTGGATTTGATGTATAATCGTGCCCGTCAGGGAGCAATTACACAGGAAATTACGGAAGTAGCTGCAGGTGCCAAGGCACTTAAGAAACAAAAGAAATCTTAAGTCTGGCAAGCAGAAATATGAAAAGAAAGGAGATTCTACAAATATGGAACGAGGAAAAATCGTACAGGTTTTAGGACCAGTAGTGGATGTAGAATTTGAAACTGGAAAACTTCCAATGATCAAGGATGCCCTTGAGGTAAACATGGACGGAAAACGTCTTGTAATGGAAGTTTCCAGCCATATAGGAAATAATATAGTTCGTTGTATCTTATTAGCTTCCAGTGAAGGCCTTTCAAAGGGAATGGAAGTAGTTGCAACGGGTTCCTGTATTCAAGTGCCTGTTGGAGAACAGACATTAGGAAGAATGTTTAATGTAATTGGTGATACTATTGATAAAGGTGAATCTGTGGAAGGCGGAGAAAAATGGCCAATTCATAGAAAACCGCCTACATTTGAGGATCAGAGTCCAGTTGTTGAAATCTTAGAGACAGGTATCAAAGTTATCGATTTATTAGCACCTTATGCCAAAGGTGGTAAGATTGGTTTATTTGGTGGTGCCGGTGTAGGTAAAACTGTATTGATTCAGGAATTGATTCGTAACGTTGCTACCGAACATGGTGGATATTCTATCTTTACTGGTGTAGGAGAACGTTCCCGTGAAGGAAACGATTTGTGGCATGAAATGACAGATTCGGGTGTTATTAAAAAGACAGCCTTAGTGTTTGGACAGATGAATGAGCCACCTGGAGCACGTATGCGTGTTGCACAGACGGGACTTACAATGGCTGAATATTTTCGTGATAAAGAAAATCAGGATGTATTGTTATTCATTGATAATATTTTCCGTTATGTACAGGCTGGTTCAGAAGTTTCTGCTTTATTAGGTCGTATGCCATCAGCCGTAGGTTATCAGCCAACATTGGCAAATGAGGTTGGTGAATTACAGGAAAGAATCACTTCTACTAAGAATGGTTCTATCACATCAGTACAGGCCGTATATGTTCCTGCGGACGACTTGACAGACCCGGCTCCTGCCAATACATTTGCCCATTTGGATGCAACAACAGTACTTTCTAGAAAGATTGTTGAACAGGGTATTTATCCAGCTGTAGACCCATTGGAGTCTACTTCACGTATTCTTGAGCCAAGTATTGTGGGAGAAGAACATTATACAGTAGCTCGTCGTGTGCAGGAATTATTGCAGAAATACAAAGAGTTGCAGGATATTATTGCAATTCTTGGTATGGAAGAATTGGATGAAGACGATAAGATTGCGGTATATCGTGCAAGAAAGATCCAGAAATTCTTATCACAGCCATTCTTCGTTGGTGAACAGTTTACAAGTATTCCTGGTAGATTTGTTTCATTACAGGATACCATTGCCGGTTTTAAGGCTATTTTAGATGGTGAAATGGATGATTATCCAGAAGCAGCATTCCTAATGGTTGGTACAATTGAAGATGTAAAGGAAAAAGCAAAGCAGATGGAAAAGGCTAAATAGACTGTAAAAGGGATTTAGCAGAATGGAGGTAACATGGCAAAGACATTTTTACTTGAGATAATTGCCAGTGACCGTGTATTCTTTACAGGGCAATGTGAAAGTTTGATTTTTCCGGGAATGGATGGAGAACATGGAATTCTGGCGAATCATGAGAGAACGGTTACCTGTATTGATGCAGGCGAATTAAAATATAAGATTGATGGTGAATGGTTTTATGCAGCGGTCAGTGATGGTTATGCGGAGGTTTCAGGCGACCATGTAGTGATTATTGCAGATACCGTAGAAAAACCAGAAGAAATCGATGTAAAACGTGCGGAAGAAGCAAAGATCCGTGCGGAAGAAAGGCTTCGTCAAAAGCAAAGTATTATGGAATATTATCATACACAGGTTGCTCTTAATAAGGCTATGAACCGTTTGAAGGTAAATCAGAGACATTTGAAATAGAAAAATTACAAAGCAAAAGAGGCACTCAAGCATGGGTGTCTCTTTTGCCGTATACAAAATAAAACTGTGTTATTAGGGAAAATGCATTATAAAAAGTTTATCCGTTGGCGTACATAAATTTAATTTCTAAATACTTTTGTTTTACCTCTGGCATTTTTTTACCAGCTATGGTGACGCTTTTTCCATTTGGAAATCCTAATTCTCTTTTTTTAGTATCAATAGATGTGATGGCATCTAAATTTACTAAAGTGGATTTGTGAACAGAATAAAACCCATATGTATAAAGTTCTTTTTCGAAACTGGTAATAGTACGGTTACTTAAATATTCTTGTTCTCTGGTATATATTCGCACATTGCGTTTGACTGTTTCGACATATAAGATTTCATTAATTGGTAATTGAATTTCTCCAACATTTACAACGTGAAATGCTATTTTTTTATTTTTCCCAAGCACTTTAATGCCAGAAGAGAGTGCTTCAGAGATTTCTTCTACCATACTGTCTTTGTTAATATAGCGAAAGGCATCTACTCGATAACCTAGGCGGGAAAGTTCACTGTGGGTAGTTAAAATGCATACCAAACATTTGGGAAAACACTTTTTATAGGCTTGCGTTGTTTCAAACCCATCTGTTCCATTCATTTCAATATCCATAAAGACCATATCAAATGTTTTTTCGTCTTGTAGGAATACGTCTCCTGAGGAATAGACGGATATGGAGGCATTATGTTTCATACTTTTTAGGTTTTGGATTACTACTTCTTTGGTTTTGATGCGCCATTCCTTTTCGTCGTCTATGATTGCAATATTCATTTCTTTTGCTCCTTTTCATCGGTGTTAATTGTTGTATAAGGATAGTAAAACTTTAAATTGGTTGTGTTCTGTTTCAATGGTAATAGTGCCATGATTTTTTTCTACACATTCTTTTACATTTTCCAGTCCGAAACCATGGTTTTGGATATCTTTTTTTCTTGTGCGAAAAGTCCCTTTCTCTTGTAGTGGCTCTTGAAAATATTGATTTTCTATTGTAAGAAAGATTTCTGTAGTGGAGTAGTGGATTCCTACGTTAATTTCCCCACCTTCGCATTTTGTTTGTGCTTGCATAGCATTGCTTAAAAGATTTGACAGAATAGTGCACAGGTCAAATGCTGAAATTTTGCAAGGTGTTGGGAAATGACCTTGCACATGCAATGAAATATTTTTTTCTTTGCCTTCATAGTAAAACTTGTTTAGGATGGCATCTGCAATTTCATTGTGTACCTGGATTGGAGTGTTTAAAGTATTGATTTTTTCTTTTATGGTTTCCAGATAATGGCCAAATTGATCAAACTCTTGCTTTTCATATAGGCTGGTTAGCACAAACATATGGTTTTTCAAGTCATGTCGAAACTTACGGGTTTCTCGTTCGCGGTTTTTTAGATAGGCATAATGTTGTTGTTGCTCGTTTAAAAATTGTGTTGCCAGTGCTTCCTTTTCACGATAGGTGTTGCGGGAAACAATGAGTGCAATGACCAAAAAAAGTTGGAAGAAAATACCAATTATAACTCCCAAATAAATGATTTCAAAAAGGATATGATTTTTCTTTATATATGTATTTAATGCGAAATCACCTAGTACATCGTTCATAAAATAATTCATATTTTAACTCGTTGTTTTATTGCAACTCTATTTCGTCAAGTTTATACTTCCAATGATATACTACTGGTTCG